>NZ_CP045200.1:1255714-1569642 GCF_018636735.1 Erythrobacter sp. 3-20A1M
CCATCGCCGCCGCATGCGCCGGGTCGTCGCGCACCGCGAGCAGCCCGCCATGCACCATCGGGTGCAGTGTCTTGACCCGGCCATCCATCATTTCGGGAAAGCCCGTCAGATCGGAAACGTCGCGCACGTTCAGGCCCGCATCGCGCAGCGTCTTCGCCGTGCCGCCGGTGGAAACGAGTTCGACGCCGCGTTCCGCCAGTGCGCGGCCCAGCTCGACGAGGCCGCTCTTGTCGGACACGGACAGCAGCGCCCGCGTGATCTTCGGTTCGGCCATGGCCGTATTCATCCCATCTGTTTGAGCAGCCAGGAGAAACTTCCCCCGCTGCGTGAGGTCATTCCCTGAATGACGAGCTGCTGGATCGGTTGCGGGCGTCCTTGCCCGTCGACCCAGATACTTTCGTCGATGGCGAGTTCGCCATCGCATTCGTGGCCCAGCCGGAACTGCCAGTGCTGACCGCCGGGCAACAGCATCGTCGCCCCCCGGCCATCCTCACCCAGGCGCAGTTCGACCCCGCGTCCGCAGTGGAAGCGGATGGCGAAGGCGATCTTGCCGCGCTTCCCGCGCTTGCCCTGCGGCGTCAGGATATCTTCGCCCAGCAGCTCGGTTCCGTCGTCCCGCAGCACCAGGATACGCCGGTGGAGCAAGCCGTAGCGCGAGGCGTAACCGTCATGGGTCGCGTCCAGCCGCGTCGCGGTCCCGCGCCCGGTCTCGATCTGGCGGCGGTCGATCTCGACCTCCTTCACGCCCATCCCGATCTGCCCCTTGAGCAGGACGGCGGTGGAATTCGATTCGTCCAGCACCAGCGTCGAGTGGGCGGCCGTTCCGCGCAGCCCCTGTTCGATCCGCACCGGCACCTGCCCACCGGCCGTTGCTGCGCCGCCGCAATTGACGATCAGCCGCTCCCCGCGTGACGAGAACTCGAACGCGAGGGTAGAGGCGCAGCCGGCGCGGGCATGGCGCGGCAGCGGCGGCGGCGCGGCGTCGAAATGGAGCACGGCGGCGCGAGTGGCGACGCGTTGGTAACCCCAGTGCCGCACGTCCTTCAGCGGCCGGGTCCGCACCCCGCTCGCGGCGACCAGCGCGGCGACGCGTTCGGTCGGCACCGCATTGGCTCCCTGCCAGCTGCCCAGCCCGCCTTCCCCGTGCAACAGCGAAAGCAGCGGCGGCACCAGCAGTGCCTTCATCGCGGTCAGCGCCTGCGGCGGATCGCGATCGAGGGCGGCATAGCATGCGACCAGATCCACCAGCAGCGCGATCGCCTCCATCTGGGCGATCGGGCTGCGCGACAGCACGCCGCCATCCTCTGCGGTCAGCTCGCCCAGCGCGCGGGCGAGCCCGCTTTCGCCGAATATCCGCCGCGGCTTGCCACCAGGCAGCAATAGCCCCGCGGCGACGATGCCGACCCAGCCCGCGACCTCTCCGAGCCGGTCCTGCGCCTGGCCGACATGGCGGTCGAGCCAGCGCGCGCCGTCCTCGATCGCGGTCAGGGTGCGACCGCGCAACGGCTCGCTTCCCATGATGAGTGGGGCATGGACCAGCCACGCCAGCAGGCGGTGGCCGACCAGTTCGACTTCCCACGCGCGCCCCTTGCCCGGGCGCGGATTGGCATCGAGCCATGCGGCGTGGATTCGGTTGGCGACCGGCGCGGCCTGATCGCGAGTGGTGCAGCCCGCGAGGTCGCGCAGCCAGGCATAACCGTGCACGACCCGCTCGAACGGCGCGGTAAGGCGGGTGTTGGAGGCGAAGTCCATCTGCCCGATCGGGGCCTTCACCCCGTGGACGAGGAAGTGCCCGGCGCGCAGGGCCACGCCCGCTGCACGATCGCCCGACAGCGGGCTGTCGACCGTGGCGAGAATGCGCATGCTCTCCGTCCGGCCCATCGGCAGGGTCAGCGCGCTGGCGGGCACGCCGAGCCGGTAGGCGAACTGGATCAGCCGCTCCACCGCACCCAGCGCAGGCGGGGCGAGATCGGTCGCGACCAGCGCCCGCGAAGGCTCCAGCACCCGCTCGGCCAGCAGATGGGTGGTGGGCGCAGGATCGTCGCCGAGCGGCAGGGCCGACTGTTCCTCGCGAGGGCGATCCCGCGACACGTCCGCCTGGCGCGGAGCGGTCATCGGATCGGCCACCTCGCTCAACCCGCATCCCCCCGCAGCGCCGCGATGTTCGCGGCGTAACGATCGGGCCCACCGGCGAAAGCGGCGGAGCCAGCCACCAGCACGTCGGCCCCCGCATCGACGCACTGACGCGCGGTGTCGGCATTGACCCCGCCATCGACCTCAAGCCTGACGTCGCGCCCTTCGCGCTCGATCATCTTGCGCACCGCTTCGATCTTCTTGAGCTGGCTGGCGATGAAGCTCTGGCCGCCGAAGCCGGGATTGACGCTCATCACCAGCACGAGGTCGATCTCGCCGATCAAATAGTCCAGCATCTTGGCCGGGGTACCGGGATTGAGGGAAACGCCCGCCTTCTTGCCCAGCGCCTTGATCGCCTGCACCGTGCGATGGACATGCGGGCCGGCCTCAGGATGGACGGTGATGACGTCCGCACCCGCCTCGGCAAAGGCTTCGAGATACGGATCGACGGGGGAGATCATCAGATGCACGTCGAACGGCTTGTCCGTGTGCGGGCGCAGCGCCTTCACCACGGCGGGGCCGATGGTGAGGTTGGGCACGTAATGCCCGTCCATCACATCGATGTGAATCCAGTCGGCACCGGCTGCGTCGATCGCGCGCACTTCCTCTCCCAATGCCGCGAAGTCGGCGGACAGTATCGAGGGAGAGATCAGCGGTCGGGTCATATACTCGCGCACCGGTGAAGCGGGATATGACCGAATGCCCTAGCGAGGCAATACGCACTCCGACAGTCGAGCCCCGCTCCTTTTCCACATCGCGGAACGGTGGGGGATCACATCATGCGGGCGTGGAGGTCGAACAGGATCCAGAGCGTGCCGCCGACCATCATCACTATTATCAGGCTTGTGAAGAGTATGAGCTGGAGGTCGTGCCGGTGCGACCGGTCGAGGTCGATGTGCAAGAAGTACCTGAAATGCCACGCGATTTGCGCCAGCGCGAGCAGCGCCAGCCCGCCCAGCGTCCAGCCGCGCGGCAGGTTCAGCAACACCACCAGCGCAAAGCTGGCGGCGGTCAGCACCACCGCGCCCGCCAGCGCCAGCCAGCTGTCGCGCAGTTCGCGCCGTTCGTCGTCGCGTTCGCTCATCCAACCGCCCCGAACAGGAAGACGAAGGTAAGAATCGCGATCCATACCACGTCGAGCAGGTGCCAGAACAGCGCGAGCCGCATGATCCTGAGCCGCACGAGGTCCTCCAGCTCCGTGCGCCCCAGCTGGAACGCGAGCACCGCCATCCACACCAGCCCCGCCGAGACATGCAGCGCGTGGGTGCCGAGCAGCGTGAAATGCGCCGACAGGAACCCGCTGCGCTGCGGCACCGCGCCCTGGCCAGCGAGCTTCGCGAAATCCCACGCTTCCATTCCGACGAAGGCGAGGCCGAGCACGGCGGTAACTGCCAGCCAGCGGCGCAGATGCGCGCGCCCCGGTCGATATTTGAGCGCCACGGTGGCGAGCGACATGGTGAAACTGGAAAGCAGCAGCAGCCCGGTCTCGATCGCGGCGCTGGGCAGATCGGCCACCTGCGCCGGCGTGGGTCCGCCCGCGATCCCGTGCACGCTCATCGCGGCATAGGTCGCCAGCAGCAGGGCGAAGATCACCAGGTCGCTCATCAGGAAGACCCAGAAGCCGAAGATCACCGGCTCCGCCGCGCGGTGTGCGCCGGGGTCGACATGACCGATATTGATACCGGGATGGAGGTTCTTGCCCGCGCTCATGCCAGTGGCTCCGCCCGGCCGGTGTTCGCCGCCGTGAACTCGATCTCGCGCGGCACCGCCCGCGCCATCCGCGCCCGGCTGAGCCATGCCTCGTTCGCTTCGCGAACCGTGGCCGCGGGAATGGTCCGGGTCGTCCGGCTCTCGAAACTGCGCGCGACGAGGAAGCCCCACATCGCGACGAAGCCGACGATCGCCATCCACCAGATGTGCCATACGAGGCCGAAGGCGCAGGCGATCCCCGCCATGCCGATCAGCGTGGGCAGGCCGGTATTGCGCGGCATTTCGATATCCGCGTAGTCGCCATCCTGCGGCGCATAGGGGTCGCCCTCGCGTTTCTCGCGGGCGAAGGCATCGATGCATTCGACCTGCGGCAGCCGGGCGAAGTTCCATTCCGGCGGCGGCGAGGGCGTGAACCATTCGAGCGCACGGCCGTCCCACGGATCGCCGATCGGCACCGCCAGCCGGTCGCGGTGGCGGGTGCTGACGACCAGTTGCACCACCAGCGCCACGAAGCCCGCGAACAGCAGCGCAGCGCCGACCAGCGCGACATAGAGGAAAGGCTCGTAAGCGGGGTCGTAGGTCTGCGAGGTGCGCCGCATCGCGCCCATCAAGCCGAGCGAATAGAGCGGCGCGAAGGCGGCGAAGAAGCCCGCGGTCCACAGGCCCCAGGCGATCCGCCCCCAGCGTTCGTCCAGCCGGAAGCCGAACGCCTTTGGAAACCAGTACATATAGCCCGCGATGAAGCCGAACAGCGTACCGGGGATCAGCATGTTGTGAAAATGCGCGACCAGGAACAGCGAGTTGTGCATCGCGAAATCGGTCGGCGCGTTGGAGAGCAGGATGCCGCTGAGCCCGCCGACCACGAAGGAGAACAGGAACGTGATCGCGAACAGCATCGGGGCGGAAAAGCGGATGCGCCCGCGATACATGGTGAGGATCCAATCATAGACCTTCACCCCCGTGGGAATGCCGATCAGCATGGTGGCGAAGCCGAAGGCGGCATTGACGTTCGCGCTCTGCCCCATGGTGAAGAAGTGGTGCATCCACACCGTGAAGCTGAGCACCGCGATGCACATGGTCGCGAGCACCAGCGAACGATACCCGTACAGCCGCTTGCCGGAAAAGGTGGAGATGACTTCGGACCAGACCCCGAACGCGGGCAGGATCAGGATGTAGACTTCCGGATGGCCGAACAGCCAGAACAGGTTGGCATAATTCATCATGTTGCCGCCCGACCCGTTGGTGAAGAAATGGAAGTCGAGATAGCGGTCGAGCGCCAGCAGGCTGCTCGCCACGGTCAGCGGCGGCAGCGCGAAGACGATCAGGATGGCGGTGCACAGCGCTGTCCAGCAGAACAGCGGCATGCGCATCAGGTGCATTCCCGGGCAGCGTTCCTTGTAGATCGTGACCGCGAAATTGATGCCGGTCAGCGTGGTGCCGATGCCTGTCAGCGTGACCGACCAGATCCAGTAATCGACCCCTTCGCCGGGAGAGAAGGCGAGTTCGGTGAACGGCGGATAGGCGCTCCACCCCCCGGTCGAGAAATCGCCCACCGTCAGGCTGACCATGATCAGGACCGCACCGGCCCAGGTCAGAGCCAGGCCGACCGCATTCATGAAGGGGAAGCTGAGGTCGCGCGCCCCGATCTGCAGCGGCAGGAGGTAATTGATCAGGCCCGACAGGAACGGCATCGCGACGAAGAAGATCATCACCGTGCCGTGGGTGGTGAACAATTGTCCGAAATGCTCCGCACCGACCAGATCGGTCCCGCCGCCCGCGGCCATCGCCTGCTGAGTGCGCATCACCATCGCTTCGGCGATGGCGCGCGCCATCATGATGAAGCTGATCACGATATACATGATCCCGATCCGCTTGTGATCGAGGCTGGTCAGCCATTCGCGCCACAACCAACCCCAGCGCCCGGTCCAGGTCAGCAGGGCGACGATCGCGATCGCGACGATGACCACCATGCACGAGGCACCGGTGGCGATCGCGTTCGACTTGATCAGCAGATCGCTCCATTCGAGCCGCCCGAAGATCCAGTAGGAGAGGCCCGAGATCATCGCGCGGCCTGCGCCATGTGGTGCGGGGCGGACCCGCCTTCGTATTTGCCGATCACTTTCGCGAACAGGTCCGGCTCGACTCGCCCGAACACGAGCGGGCGCGCGGTAACGGACGGCTCCACGAGTTTGGCATAGCGCGCCACATCGAGCGGCGGAGCTGACCGCGCCCGTGCCGCCCACGCCGCGAATTCGCGCGGCGGCAGGGCGCGCACGCGGAAGCTCTGCCGGTGGAAGTCGACGCCGTTATATTGCGTGTTGAGCCCGCGAAAACCGCCCGGCGCGTCCGCCGCCAGATGCAGTTGCGTGCGCATCCCCGCCATGGCGTAGATCTGCCCGCCCAGTCGGGGGACGTAGAAGCTCATCATCGGGCCATCCGCCGTCAGGTCGAAAGCGATGTCGCGCCCGGCGGGCACCACCAGCTCGTCGACCGTCGCGATACCCTGTTCAGGGTAGATGAACAGCCATTTCCAGTCGAGCCCGACCGCCTGCACCGGCAGCGGCGGCGCGCCTTGGGGCACCCCCTGCAGCGCCAACGGACGATAGGGATCGATCCGGTGCACATTGATCCACAACACCGCCGCCAGCACCGCCACCACCAGCACCGGCACGCCCCAGATCACCCATTCGATCCGCCGGTCGAAATCCCAGTCGGGTTTATAGTCGGTGCTTTTGCGCGAGAGGCGATAGCGCCACAGGATCCACGGCAGAGCCAAGAATACCGGGACGATCACGATCGCGACCAGCGCGACGACGATCAGGAAATGGTCGCGTTGGACCTGCGCGACCGGGCCGGCGGGATCGAGCATGCCGCCCGAATGCACCTGGGCGCAGCCGGTGAGCGCGATAAACAAGGTAAGCGAAGAGAGCCTGCCGGCCACGGCGGATCGCAGTCGCGGCTCTGGCGGCTTTCGCATCATCGTCAAACCGCGCTACAGTGCGCACGGTTCCGGGGCAAGACGGCGAGGCGGAACGGCAGACCGAACCGACCATTCCTGCTACTGGGCAGGCAGACGAGGGCACTGGCATGAGCGACAAGGCACCCGAGGCGAAGGAATACGACCGGCCCGCAGGCGGCTGGGGATCGGTCAAGAGCCTGATCAAGAGCGAGCTGCGCGATCGCGCGGGGCCGGGCGCGCTCGAAACGCTGCGCCGCCAGAACAAGCCCGGCGGGTACATGTGCAGTTCCTGCGCCTGGGTCAAACCGCCCGCTCCGCACACGTTCGAATTCTGCGAAAACGGTGCGAAGGCGACGCTGTGGGACCTGACCAGCGCGCGCTGCACCCCCGAATTCTTCGCGCAGCACACCGTCACCGAGTTGCGCGAATGGTCCGGCTACGAGCTGGAGATGGAAGGTCGCCTGACCCATCCCCTGCGCTACGATCCGGAAACCGACAAATATGTCGAGGCGAGCTGGGACGAGGCGTTTGCCGCGATCGGGGCGAAGCTGAAGGCGCTCGATCCCAAATCGGTGACGTTCTACGCCAGCGGCAAGGCGGCTCTGGAGCCGAGCTATCTCTACGCGATCTTCGCCCGGGCTTATGGCCACAACAACCTGCCCGACAGTTCCAACATGTGCCACGAGACGACCTCGGTCGGCCTCAAGAAGGTGATCGGATCGCCGGTCGGCACCTGCACGCTGGAAGATCTCGAGCATTGCGACGCGATCTTCTATCTCGGCCAGAACCCCGGCACCAATTCGCCGCGCATCCTGCGCCCGCTGCAGGAAGCGGTACAGCGCGGGTGCAAGATCGTGGTCTTCAATCCCTTGCGCGAGAAGGGTCTGGTCGAATTCGTCGATCCGCAGCACCCGGTCCAGATGACCGTCGGCAAGCCGACCAAGATGCACCACCAGTACCTGCAGGTGCGCCCCGGCGGCGACATCGCGGCGCTGATGGGGGTGATCAAGCGGGTGCTGGAACGCGACGCCGAGGCCGAGGCGAAGGGCCGCGAAAGGATCCTCGACGAAGCCTTCATCGATCAGCACACCACCGGGCTCGACGAATTTCTCGCGACGCTGAAGGACACGAGCTGGCCCGAGCTGGAGCGTGCCTCCGGCGTCACCCGCGCCGAGATGGAGGCGGCGGGCGACGTCTATTGCAACGCGAAGAAGGTGATCGGCATCTACGGCATGGGGCTGACCCAGCATGTTCACGGCGCGCAGGGCATCGGGATGCTGGTCAACCTGCTGCTGCTGGGCGGCAATATCGGGCGGCAGGGCGCCGGGTGCAGCCCGATCCGCGGCCATTCCAACGTGCAGGGGCAGCGCACGGTCGGCATCACCGAGAAGGTGAAGCTCGCCCCGGTTGAGAAATACCGCGAGCTGCTCGACCTCGAAACGCCGGAGGAGGACGGGCACACCACGGTCGAATTCCTGGAAGCGCTGCTGGCGGGGGAGAACAAGGGCTATATCGGGCTCGGCGGCAACCTCGCCATGGCGGTGCCCGATCACGAGGCGGTCCACGAGGCCTGGCAACGGATGGAGCTGACCGTCCACGTCGCGACCAAGCTCAACCGCACGCATCTGATTCCGGGTAAGGAAAGCTGGCTGCTGCCCTGCCTCGTGCGGGCCGAGGAGGACCTGCGCTCCACCGGCAACCAGTGGGTGAGCATAGAGGACAGCTTCAGCCATATTCACGGTTCCATGGGCAAGCGCAGCCCGGCGAGCGAACATCTGCTGAGCGAGACCGCGATCGTCGCCGGGATCGCCGCCGCGACCGTCTCGGGCAATCCCAAACTGCGCTGGCGCGAATGGGCCGAGGACTATGCGCTCATCCGCGACCTGATCGCGCGCACCTGGCCCGACCAGTTCCACGACATGAGCGCGCGGATGATCCAGCCGGGCGGCTTCTACCGCGGCAATCCCGCACACGAGCGTATCTGGAAGACCGAAAGCGGGAAGGCGGAGTTCACCGACCCGACCGTTCTGAACGCTTGCGGCGTCGGCGACGCGCAGGGCCGCTATCACCTCGTCACCCTGCGCTCCAACGACCAGTTCAACACCACGATCTACGGCCATTCGGATCGACTGCGCGGGTTGGAGGGCGACCGCATGATCGTGCTGATGCGCCCCGAGGACATGGTCGCCGCGAACCTTGCCGAAGGCGACCGCGTCTCGCTGATCACCGACACCGGCCGCGACGCCGAACCGACCCGCGCGGTGGAGGGGCTGACGGTGGTGCCCTACAATCTCCCCAAGGGCACGCTCGCGGGCTATTTCCCCGAACTCAACCCGCTGGTGCCGCTATGGTATCACGACCAGCTGTCGAAAACCCCGGCCAGCAAGGGCGTGCCCGTCCGGATCGAAAAGACGGCCTGAGCGCGGGCGGCGAACCGAATTCGTCCCGAGCCGCTGGCGCACCCGACAGGATTCGAACCTGTGACCTCTGCCTTCGGAGCCGGTACAAAACCGGTACGCCAGACTACGAAATTCTACTCTAAACTACTGTTATTAAGTGATTTAGATTGATTGCAGTTTGCGCTGGCGTAACCGCGTTTACGCCTCGACTTGCCGCCGCGTGCTTCCTTCACGCTTACGCGAATTCGAGGTCCCGAGACGGAGATCGCCATGGTCAAATTGACCAAACGCGCTGTCGAAGCTGCCGAAGCCAAGACCAAGGACTACATCTTGTGGGACGAAGAACTACCCGGTTTTGGGTTGCGTGTCTTCCCCTCAGGCAAACGAAGCTACATCGTTCAATACCGCCAGTGCGGACGATCGCGGCGCATGGCGATTGGGCTGCACGGAATCTGGACTGCCGAGCTTGCCCGGCGCGAAGCCAAGGCCCAGCTGGGTCGCGTCGCAACCGGCGATGATCCCGCAGAGGAGCGACAAGAAGATCATCGGGCGATGACGATGAAGCAGCTTTGCGAGCGCTACATTCAAGACCTTGAAGACGGGCTTATCCTCGGCAAAGGCGGGCGACCCAAGAAGCAATCCACGATCGATACCGACATCGGGCGGATCAAGCGTCATGTCATTCCCTTGATGGGCAGTCGGCGTGTCAAGGATCTCACCCGGGCCGACATGGTCAAGATCATGCGCGATATTATCGCAGGCCGGTCGCGTATTGTCGTCAAAACCAAAAAGCTACGGGGCAAGTCGATTGTGAAGGGTGGTCCAGGAACCGCCACACGCACACTAGGCCTGATCGGCGGCATCCTGACTTATGCCATCGACCTTGGGGTCATCGACCGCAATCCAACTCACGGTATCAAGAAGCCGAAATACAAGGTGCGGGAGCGGAGGCTAACCGAGGCCGAGTATGGCATTTTGGGTCAGTTGCTCATCGAAGCGAAGAAAAACGAACAGTTCTGGCCATCAACCGATATCATTCGCCAGATCGCTCTCACCGGCTGCAGGCGAAGCGAGATCATCAATCTCAAATGGTGCGATGTCGATCTCAGCGGCAGTTGTCTTCGACTTTCCGATAGCAAGGAAGGCAGGTCGATTCGACCTGTTGGCCTGCCCGTGATCGAGTTCCTGGAGGCGGAGCACAAAACGGCAACAGGCAGCTACGTATTCCCGGGCTATGGGGCAGACACCGCCTTCGGCGGCTTCCCGAGGCAGTGGAACCAGTTGCTAAATGGCACGCCGCTGGAAGGCGTTACGGCTCATGTCCTGCGACACAGTTTCGCCAGCATCGGCAACGATCTTGGGTTCACGGAAATAACGATCGCCGCGCTCTTGGGGCATGCAAAGGGATCGATCACCAGCAAATATATTCATGTCCTCGATGCTACGCTGATCACGGCCGCCGACATAATCGCTGGCTATGTCGATGCTCTCCTCAAGGGTGCGCGATTTCAAGAGAGCGCCTACTCGCTCGATCGCGTGACACGAAAGAACACAATGAGCGAATTCCTGGCTGGCCGTGACGCCAGAACTTCCAGATGATCAGGATGGCTCGAATTGGACTTCAGTCCTGCAACCTGCCGCTTACGCGCTTCTTGGATCAAGCCCTATCCCCAGAAATGGGGATGGCCAACTCTGTGCATAAGGTGCTGGTCCGCTCGGACTATCGGGAACCCGATTGTTCGGACGAACAGGAACCGGAAACTCGGACTATCGGGAACCGAGAAAGGCCTCAAACCCGCAGGAATGCTGGGACACAGCGTCCCTTAACAATCCTAACGACAATCCTCATCGGATTGTTGCTAACGCGCGGCGCGCCAGCGCGCGGCTCCTTAGCGCTTTGGGGGGCGCCGTCACCGCGCGCCTTTGCACTCGACAGGTGCAACCATTCCAGCACCTTGCTAGGTGTCGGATGATGAAGACCGACCTCGATCATCTGCCACCGCAAAAGCAGCGCGAGATTGAACGCGTGGTGCAGCTCATCTTTGAGGAGTTCGAAGACGCTTTTGCGCTGGCCAAGCACGAGTGGAAGAAGGCCGGACGCATCCTCAAGGTGATCCTCTACGGAAGCTATGCGCGCGGCACCTGGGTCGATGAGCCGCACACCGCCAAGGGCTACCAGTCGGATTTCGACCTGCTGATCATCGTCAACGACAAGCGGCTGGTCGATCGGGTCAAATACTGGTCCAAGCTCGATGACCGGCTGATGCGCGAATACGGTGTGACCAAGGCGCTCAAGACCCCGGTAAATTTCATCGTCCACACCTTGCAGGAGGTGAATGACGGGCTGGCCCACGGTCGCTACTTCTTCATGGACGTGAAGCAAGACGGGATCGCGCTTTACCAGTCCGATGAGACCGAACTGCACACGCCGAAGCCCAAGACGCACGAGCAGGCTTTGTCGATGGCGCAGGAATACTTTGACGAGTGGATGCCTAGCGCCGCGAGCTTCTTGAAAGGCTTTAGCTTCTACATGTCAGAGGGAGATTGGAAGAAAGCCGCCTTCCTTTTGCATCAAGGAACTGAAACCCTCTACCATTGTGTCCTCCTGGTCTGCACCTTCTACACGCCGCACGTGCATAATCTCGGCTTTCTTCGCACCCAGGCCGAGCGCATCGATCCGCGCCTCACTTACGTCTGGCCGCGCGACACCAAACGCGACCGCAGCCGCTTCGAAAAGCTCAAGGAAGCTTACGTCAAGGCACGCTACTCGAAGCACTACCGCATCACGAAAGAGGAACTCGAATGGCTCGGCGAACAGGTCGAGGAGCTTGGCCGAGTGGTCCACGAAGTATGTTCGGAGCGCCTCGATAAACTCAAAGCCGATGCTAAGGCGCGCCCTGACAAAGCATAGACATGGGCGCTCCTCGGTGCGATCGGGAGACGCGATGTCAGCTGCTCGCTTTCCGACCATCTCGCAGTCTGCACTTAACTTGGTCTCCATCGCGACAGTCTAGAAGCAACACCGTGGCCGCTACCAAACAACGTGCCGGACAACTCCGAGCCCTTCGCTGGGCACAGGGATCCTTGTGCGCCGGATGCGGAGAGCATGTTCCGAGCGGTTCCCGGCTCAAGCGATACCATCCCGCCTATCCGACGTTTGATCATGTCACGACGCGCAGCAGGGGCGGCGGTAGAACGCTCGAGAATGGTCTTCTGAAGCACCAGCGCTGCAATCAGCAACGCGCCAATCGAGCGCCCACCGGGTGCGATCTGATCTGGCTGGAGTTCGTCACGGCGCGACTTTCAATGCGACCCAAGAGCTTCAAGCCGACATTCAAAGGAGGTGTTCGCAACGCGCTCTAGGTGCAGGCGCTGAGCAACAGGGTTGCAAATGATATGCTTAGTCAGTGCAACGCGCGTGCAAACTTGCAGCAGGGATTGGCTCTCGTAAAAGAGCGTCCAGGGGCGTCTGGTGCAGGGGTAGTATTAGGATTGCCGCTGTATTTGGCGAGTACTTGGCGACAGCCAAGGCTTGTACGATGGCTGCACCTGGCGCTTCCTCCGCTTCGGTTAAGCGCAAGCGAAGGAGTCGGGTGATGGAGTACTTTGCAGGGCTCGATGTATCGATCGAGGCGACCGCCATTTGCGTGGTAGGCGATGACGGTAAGGTGGTGCTGGAGACCGAGGTCCCGACCGAGCCGGAGCTGATCGCCGAGGCGCTGGAGCGCTTTACGGGGCGCCTGCGCCGGGTCGGCCATGAGGCGGGATCGGTCTCGCCCTGGCTGCATGCCGGATTGATCGCACTGGGTCTGCCCGCTGTCTGTCTGGAGACCCGCCATGTGCGCGCTGCACTGTCGGCCCAGCGCAACAAGACCGACGCCGCCGACGCGCTCGGCATCGCCCACATAATGCGCACCGGGTGGTTCCGGCAGGCGCATATCAAGACCGAGGAGTGCTACCGGATACGCCTGCTGCTGGTCCAGCGGCGCAACCTCAAGCGCAAGTTCCTCGATATCGAGAACGCGATCAGGCACTCGCTGAAGGTGTTCGGGATCCGGCTCGGCAAGGTCGGGCGCGGATCGATGGAGAAGGCGGTACGCGAGGCGGTTGCACACGATGCGATGACCGCAGGGCTGATGGAGTGCATGCTCAGAGCGCGCGCAGCGCTGTGGGACGAGTATCTGATCTTGCACAAGCTGGTCACCCAGCTCGCCATGCGCGATGAGCTGTGCCGCCGGTTCATGGCGATCCCCGGCGTCGGCCCGGTGACCGCACTGAGCTTCAAGAGCGCGATCGACGATCCTGCCCGGTTCCGTCGCTCGCGCAACGTCGCGGCATACTTCGGGCTCACCTCGCGCCGCTGGCAGTCGGGCTCATCCATCGATGTGAAGGGCCGGATCAGCAAGGCTGGGGATCCGGACATGCGCCGCGCGCTCTACGAAGCCGCATCCGCGATGCTCACCCGCTTCAAGGGCCGTGACACGATCAAGACATGGGGACTGAAGCTCGCGAAGACCAAGTGCCACGCCAAGGCGCGCGTTGCGGTTGCCCGCAAGCTCGCCATCGTGATGCACGCGATGTGGCGCGACGGCACGTTCTATGCGGGCGACCCCGACGCGCACGAGATCGACACCGCCTACGCCGCCAAGATGCAGCGACTGAGCTACGCGCGGTCATGAGGACGAACACGACGAACGCAGCCGGCTGACGGCTCGACGACATACGGAGGTCCGCGCGAGCGGCAGAAGGAATGGTACAGACCAGGACAACGGGAAGCACGATATCTCGCCTGTGGCCGCTCTTAGCGGACCACGCGCGATTGCCTGTGACGTTGCCCCGTAACTCCGATAGCGACATGTGCCGCAAGGGCTCGCTTATCGCCTCAATGCAGAGCGATATTGCCCTCGATGAGCACGGAGGATTGCGCGGCGTATCAGACCTCAATCGCACCTTCGCATCCCTGCGCACAGCAGCGTCGAATAGTTGGTCAATTAGTGCTAAAGAGAGGAAACGACGATGGCGAATACTACGAAAACCAGACAGCCAAATAGGATGGCGAGATAAAAGCAGCGCCGTCGGCCGGGCTGCATGTGGTTGGTTTTGCTAAGCAATATGCGACGGCACCCGGAGATGTCGTGCGGCGATCTTTGGAAAATCCCGTTTCTTTTCAATGTGCTTGGCGACGGCGGTCGGTCGGACTACGCCCAAATCGGTTCCCGGACGTCGCAAATGGCGTGGCCGCTATCATCCCTCCGGATGCGTGGAGATGCATTCTGGCCAAGTCCAATGACAGATCGGCGCGACGGCGTGGAAACGGCAACTCCAGCGTAAAAACGTCATGTGGCGCAATCGGACCTACTCGACCGATAATCGGTGTCGATGGCGGGCCTGGCCTGCTCCCCTCCATGTCCCCCAGGTCGGTCCGTCATCACCCGAAAGATGAAAAGGACCGACCGGCATGCCGCTAGAATCTACGATCAAGCAGCGCAGCGTACGGAAACGGGAGTCCACCTTTGAACCGATTGCCATGCGTATACCGGAAGCCTGTCGCTATCTCGGGATCGGTCGCAGTACGCTCTACGTGCTCATCGGCGAAGGTGAGATCGAGTTTATCAAGCTGGGCAGCTCGACCCTTGTGCTGACAGAGAGCTTGAGTAGCCTGGTCGAGCGCAGGCGCATTCCGGATGAGCAGGCCGAAGACCCGGGCAGATGACCATGCATCCTGCACTTGTTCGCGCGATCGTCCTGGCAGCGCTCGCCAAGGTTCCGGACGGCACGAAGCGCAGGTCAGTATCGAAAGTGCCGGAGCGTCGCGAAAGTTCCGAGGAGGTGATCGCTGCCAGCATTTTTGGCGGCATTGGCGCAGGAGCGATAGCGTGCAGCTTGCCTGTTGGGTGGGTGTCCGGTGTGTGACTTATTCTAAGATGAAACAGGACTGAATCGTCCTGGCCAATCGCAGCCATTGGGCTCAAGCCTAGCCCAGGTTGGGGCCGGGCGCTTAAGCCGCCTCGCCCGCTCCAGTTATTCAAAGACTTTCGTGGCGTTTCGCCTTTAGGCAGCAAGTCATAGGTAACCTCCAATGTAACGCGATCCCCGCGAACGGTGCGCGCATTTTTCCGCACTTGGACTGGCCATCCTCAACCGACGGAAATATAGTATCTCTAAGGGGATGGATGATGGCGAACCGTTCGAAGTTGCTGAAACTCGCTATTAAAAATGTAGGTTGCATTGGTACGGAGGGCGTAGAGGTTGCGCTAGATGATGTTGTTTGCCTCGTCGGCAAAAATAACGCCGGCAAATCGACCATTCTTCGGGGTTACGAGCTCGCGCAAAGTCCAAACAAGTTTGATGTTGGCCGTGATCGTTGCCGTTGGGCACCTGATGGTGAACCGTCGGTAGTGGAGCTTGACGTTCACATCCCGGAGGGCATTGCTAATGTTGCCGAAGAATGGAAGGTGGTTAAGGGTGATCTCCGTATTCTGAAGAGCCGGTGGGAGTGGCAAGCGGACGGATCGGGCGCGCGCAAGACATGGAGCCCTACGGAGAGCGACTGGTCAGCAGATGCTAAGGCCGGTGGTGCCGACAATGTCTTCAAGTCACGGCTTCCTCGACCGCTACGAATTGGCTCTCTGGAGGATGCGGATAAGACCGAAGAGCTGCTATTGACTCTAGCCCTCTCCCCCTTCGTGGCGGAGATGAAGGCGTATCAAGGTGATCCTGAATCCGATCTCTCGAAGTCGGTCGTCACCTTGATGGGTGTCGTCGATGAGTTGAGTAAGACACACGAGGAGCGCTTCGACGGCATCGCGGCGAAGGTGCACGACGGGTTCAAGGGAGTGTTCCCAAGCCTTGGTGTCCGGCTGGACGTGGCAATGGCGGCGCCATCTATAAGCCTCGAGAAGCTAATGAAGGAGGGCTCCGGCATCCGTGTGCAGGATGGTGAGGTTGAGACCTCCCTTGCCCAGCAAGGCACAGGGGCGCGGAGAGCACTCTTCTGGTCAATGCTTCAGGTGCATAATCAACTCACCCGACAACTCGAAGTGCGGTCGGGGCTGGAGAAGGAGGCCAAGGGCAAAAAGGGCGAAGTCCTCGAAGCCGCTTTAGCCAAAATCGCAGCATTCGATGCGGGTGAGAAGCTGCCCGAGGCGGAGGACGATCCTGCGTTCCCTGGCTATCTCTTGCTTATCGACGAGCCAGAGAATGCGCTCCATCCGATGGCTGCCCGAGCGGCTCAACGACATCTCTACCAGCTCGCCACTGACCCGGACTGGCAGGTAATGATGACCACTCACTCGCCGTACTTCGTCAACCCGCTCGAAAATCACACCACCATTGTTCGACTCGAGCGCAAGGGTGGAGACCAATCCCCGCTTGAGCGTAAGACATACCGCACGGAAGAGGTGACGTTCGACGAAGGAATGAAGAAGAACCTCCAAGCATTGCAGCAAATGGATGTGGGCTTTTCTGAGGTGTTCTTTGGGTCCTACCCCATCCTCGTTGAGGGCGACACAGAGCACGCTGCATTCATTGCTGCGGTGGTCGAAACCAACCACGAACTCGCGGACCGGGCGACCGTAATTCGGGCTCGCGGCAAGGGTATCCTTCCGGGACTCATTCGGATGCTCCGACACTTCCAAATCCCGTTCGGCATCGTTCATGATATAGATTGGCCTTACACGTCCAAGGGGGGCGCCAGCGCTATGTGGACGATCAATCAGAGCATCTATGACGAAATCGAGCAGTGCCGGTCAGACGGTGTAACCGTCCGCCATCGTTGCAGCGTGCCGGACTTCGAGCGAGCTCTCGGGGGGGAGGAGCTAGGCAAAGATAAGCCGCTCGAGGCCTATCTCCGCATCAAGGCGGACCCCGATCTTGCAGGGCGGGCTCTGGCGATGATGCTTGACCTCTGCGACAGTGACGAACACCTCCCCTTTGGGCATGGCCCGGGGGACGGTGCTTACATCGACCAGGTTCACGCGCAACTTGGTGAGTGGTGCAACGCCAATGGATACAATGACGATATTCGTTTCAAGGGTGCCGCTTAAACCGCTGAGGGCTCGTGTCGTTCGCTCGGTTGGCTACCGGGGACGGTACAGCCCGTTGTGCGCCCCTTTCGCTCTCGACATTGGAGGCAAGGCCGTGCCACCTTAGCGGACGGCTGCCCGGAGCCGGGGCTTAGGTTTTTCCGCCCAAGGCAGCGAAAATTGGGCAAAAAGATCTTTTCAAAGATCTAATTTGTTCCTAGTGTGTTCGGCATGAACATTGCCCAGACCCAACCGCTCCGCCCCGAACTTGAACCCGCGCCCCTGCCCCGAGTGGTTGGCGGCTTCTCTACCGTGCTGGCCGATCCCCCTTGGCGGTTCTCCAACCGCACAGGGAAGGTAGCGCCGGAGCATCGGCGGCTCGATCGCTATTCGACCATGTCGCTTGAGTCGATCAAGGACCTTCCGGTCAGCGATGTAGCGGCGAAGAACGCGCACCTCTATCTCTGGGTGCCGAATGCTCTGCTGCCGGACGGGCTCGATGTTATGTCAGCGTGGGGCTTTCGGTATGTCTCGAATATTATCTGGGCTAAGCGCCGGAAGGACGGCGGCCCGGATGGTCGTGGGGTGGGCTTCTACTTCCGCAATGTGACTGAAATCCTCCTCTTCGGGGTCAAGGGCTCGATGCGGACGCTCGCGCCCGGTCGCTCGCAGGTCAACATGATCGAGACGAGGAAGAGAGAGCATTCGCGCAAACCGGATGAGCAGTACGACTTGATCGAGAGCTGTTCGCCCGGGCCGTACCTCGAGCTCTTCGCCCGGCACCCCCGGCCGCAGTGGACGCTGTGGGGGGACGAATCAGCAGAGGGCCAAGTACCGCGTGGGAAGGTCCACAAGGGGTATGCGGGTGGCGAAATCCTCCCTGAGCTTCGCGCCAATGAGCACCTCCAACCGGATGTTGCCGTGGCGCTTGGTGCCGAGCTCAAGAGCCGTTACGAGGCAGGAAACAGCGTTCGCCAGATCGCAGACGAGACCGGGTACTCGATCCAGCGGGTGCGTTCATTGCTCGCCAGTGCGGAAACGTCGATGCGTCCAAGGGGCAGACGGGGGAGCTAAGTCAGACGTAGGGCTGCCCGTTCCACGTGCTCTCGTTCGCCGCGACTATCAGGACGGGGCATGACCCCATCACGCCCCGGCGCATGCGCATCTCGGCCTTGTCCAACGCCGTCACGGTGGATGTGGTTAGGTCGATAGGCAGCCTAGCGACCCGCTCCTCCTGGGGCAGGGTAGCCTGATAGTCGCCCCAAAGTCGACGGGCGAGAGCTAGCAGGGAGAGTCGGTCCTTCGTTATGATGACGCCTGCGGAAATGATGCCAGCATCGAACCACGAGCGGTAGGAGGCGAGGTCGCGGTCGAGGTTGCCGTCCTTCGCGTTCCACTCCACGTCCAGCACGATACGGTTCTTAAAGTTGTCCACGAGGTAGCCCTCTTGCCGGATGACGGGGAGTTCGCCCACGGAATTGCCGTCCTTGTCGAACAACAGGCCGCGTGTCTCTAGGTCGAGCCGGGTCTCGGACCAGCCGCGCTTTCCGAATTCATCATCAATCTGCTCGGCAATGTCGCCCCGATTGCCACCGGCCTTCAACCAATACTTCGGGTCCAATCGGTAGGTCGAGAGCACCTCGACAATGTCCCTCCACTCGTCCGGGCAGACCGCCTTCATCACTGCGGCAGCGGAATTGCTCTCCATGTAGGCCCAGTGATCGCGGGAGGCGGCCGGAAGAATGGCCGGATCATCATAGGTGAAGGTCTCGTACATGCTCCACCAATGCTGCAATAATCGTCCAGTATCAATGCCGTATCCCCGGACGCTTCCTCCCTTCTCTTCCACACCGCGCCATCTCCCTGTATCAAGGCACCTCGGAAAACAGGGTATTCTGAATGACTAAGCGATGGCTGGGGCTCAGTGCCTCGAAGGAAGGTGTAACCTACGTCGATGTTGAGGTCCCCGACGACGAGGGGCCGATTGTCGTTTTGACCGACGACACTTGGAAGGTGCAGAAGGGCGACCGGAGCGAGGCCTACGGCTTCCTCCATCAGCAATGTGCCGACTACATCCGCGAAAATGGCATCGAAGATGTGGTGGTGAAAGCTAGCGCCGTGATGGGCAAGGGCGCAGCGAAGCTAGGGATGCTTCATAGCGCCGAGGTTCGCGGCATAGTCATCGCAGCGGCGGCTTCAGTCTGTCCGGTGAGGCAACTCACCAAAGGGGTAATCAGTCGCACCTATGGGGAGCGCAACGTGGACGACTATGTGGCGGATGACTCGTTCTGGGACGCCCACACGACCGGCGGGAAGCTGAGGAAAGGAAGCCGCGAGGTTGCGATGCTCCTCGTCGCTGCAAGGAATGACTGATGACCGACTACATCTCCGGCCTCACAATCGGCGTGAAAATTGGAAATGGCCATTTTGGTGAGGTGTTCCATGGTGTCGATCCGGCGCATGGAAACGTTGCGGTGAAGGTCCTGCGACGCGAAGCCCACCACGACGATGCGCGGTGGCAACTCTACAAAGGTGGCTCGCTGAACGAGGCCCAACACCTATCCAAGGCCACCCACAGGAACGTAGTCCAAGTCCATCACGTAGTGGAGGGCGACGGCGGCGACAGCGTAGTGATTTGCATGGAATACTGCGCTGGCGGCTCCCTTGAGAAGAAATACGAGGCCGGGCCCATGACTCTCCGGGCCGTAAAGAAGGCGGCGACCGAGGTGCTACAGGGCCTCGGGGTTCTGCATTCAAGGGGAATGCTGCACCGGGACATCAAGCCCGCCAACATCCTCCTCAACGGTCAGGGCGTGGCAAAGCTTGCAGACTTCGGCTTGGTGACGGATGACTTGCTCCTGGGCTATGGATCTCAGGCGGGCTACTGGGACCACATCGCCCACGAATGTTGGCACAACGGCCCAACCAGCGCGAAGAGCGATATATGGGCTCTCGGCATGACGCTTTACCGCCTCCTCCACGGCAAGGTCTGGTACGAGGAGGCCCCCAGACCGCAGACGATGATCGAGGACGGGGGCTTCGTGGATACCCTCAAGTGGCTTCCGCACATCCCGAAGCCTTGGCGCACGTTCATCCGCCGCACGATGAACGATGATCCGGCAAAGCGCTTCCAAAACACAACCCAAGTGCTGGCAGGCATAGCCGCACTTCCAGTCGAGCCGCAGTGGGAGGTTGAAGTGGCGCCCCAGCTAATCAAGTGGCACCGGACCAAGGGACAGCGGCGAATAAAGGTTGAGTGGGAACGGATTTCGTCACGTAAGCATCAATGGCGCGCGTGGAGCGAACCAATCGCTAGCGGGCGTTCCATGTCGTTGGACGGCTCCGGCGGAGTGGTTGGTCAAGGGAAAGCAATTGCAGGATTGAAGGCCTTCTTCGGCGCTTAGCTTGAGCGCAATCGTCTTGGGAGCAAATACGCACCTTTGATGTCGGAGGGGCTCAGGCGTTTCAGGCCAAAAACACCGACAGCTTTCGCGTGACGCTCCTTGGCGCACCGTTTGCAGTAAGCAGCGTTCGCATTGACGCCCGGCGCTGGACGCCAATAATTGCCGCAACAACGGCACTTGGGGAGACTTACCCCTATATTTGGTGACTTGCGCTTCATCGTTTGACCTCCCCTTCATACTGGGGACAAGCTGTGAACAAACCGTGAATCATCTGCGGGTTCCTGTCAAGAGTCACAGTATGTGGGGGCTCACGTCGAGCTTCCGGCACGAACCGCATTGGCGATTAAAAGCAACCTTCGCTCTCGAAGGCTTCCGACGCCGGTGCGCCAATTAGGTAGGAACGAAATGGGGTTGATAAGGAAATGGCGCACCCGACAGGATTCGAACCTGTGACCTTCGCCTTCGGAGGGCGACACTCTATCCAGCTGAGCTACGGGTGCTTTACGCTTACGCGATGCTTACGCGGAAAGAATTGCGATGTGAACCCAATCCTCGCATTCATCTAAGCTCTTAAATTTCCAACCAATTCCTTCAAACTATACAGCACAATCCCGCTTGACACCTGCCTTCGGAGGGCAGCGCTCTATCCAGCTGAGCTACGGGTGCCGATATGGGCCGCCGCGTGGGCGTCGCGGGGCATTAGCAAAGGGTGGGGGCCTGCGCCACCCGCAAATGTATCGGTTTGCGTTACCGGACGGGTTGACGAGGTTCCCGGTCTGTTCCAGTGAAGGGCCATGTCCGCCACCGCTTCCCTTCGCTCCGCTGTCGATCCGCTTGCCACCGCTTCCCTTCGCTCCGCTGTCGATCCGCTTGCCACCGATGCCGCCGCAGTCGCGCGCGGGATCGTGCGGCTGTTCGCGCGCAACGATATCTGGTGCGTCACCGAGATGCCGCTGCGCAACGGGCGGCGTGCCGACCTGATGGGGGTCGATGCGAAGGGTCGGGTGGTGATCGTGGAAATCAAGGTCGCGCGCGGGGACTTGCTCGGCGATGCGAAATGGCCCGATTATCTGGATCATTGCGACCGGTTCTACTGGGGCCTGCCACCGGGTCTCGATCGCTCTCCGCTCGAAAGTGAAGGCTATCGCCCGGATTGCTGCGGCGTGATCGTGGCCGACGGTTACGATGCGGAGATCGTCCGCCCAGCCCCATCGCATCCGCTGTCGGCCGCGCGGCGCAAGGTCGAGATCGAGAAGCTGCGCGCGCGGCGATGCGGCGGTTGAGCGTGGCGGTCGATCCCGAATGCGCGCCGTGGGGCGCTGGCTCGGGCATTTAGCACGGGGCTTCTAGGCCCAAGGCCCCGCCCTACCGCAATCTTGCCCCTCCCCGCTTCGGGCGAATATCTGTAAGGGGGTGGGCGATGCTCATCGCCGTCGCCCTTTCCGCCCTCGCCATGACCGCGATCGTCGCGCTGCGCTATCTCGCGACCAGCGGCTTCTTCGCCTGGCTCACCGGGCGCGTGCGGCCCGGCTATCACGCGCCGCTGAAACCGCAGATCGGGCGCGAGATTCGCTGGTCGCTGGCGTCCGCAGCGATCTACGGCATTCCGGCCGGGATCGCGGCATGGGCCTGGCGCGAGCATGGCTGGACACAGATCTACAGCGGGTGGACCGACTATCCGCTATGGTACCTGCCGCTGTCGGTCCTGCTCTATCTCTTCGCGCACGATACCTGGTTCTACTGGACGCATCGCCTGATGCATCGCCCGCGTATCTTCCGCGTAGCGCATGCCGTGCATCATGCAAGCCGACCGCCGACGGCGTGGGCGGCGATGAGCTTCCACCCGATCGAGGCGCTGAGCGGTGCGGTGGTCATCCCGGCGCTGGTGTTCCTCGTCCCGATCCACGTGGCGATGCTGGGCTGCGTCTTGCTGGTGATGACCGTGATGGGCGTCACCAACCATATGGGTTGGGAGGTATTCCCGGGACGGCTGGTTCATTCGCGGGCAGGGAACTGGCTGATAACGGCCAGCCACCACCAGCTTCATCATGAGCGCTATGCCTGCAATTACGGGCTCTATTTCAGATTTTGGGATCGACTATGCAAAACCGACCGAGGACTGTCCGCCGCCTTTCGGCGATAGGAATCTGCGTGGCCGGTCTGGGCCTGGCCGGAAATGCCGCGCTGCCGAGGGGCGATGTCCGGGTTACCGTCACCGGCCTGCGGTCGGACCATGGCCAGGTGCTTGCCTGCCTGACCGCCGACGCGAAGGATTTTCCCGACTGCAGCAAGGACCCCGCCGCGCGCAGGCGAGCGATACCCGCGCAGGATGGCATGCAGTTCACCTTCTCCGACGTGCCGCAGGGCGAATACGCGATCGCGCTGCTGCATGACGAGAACGCGAACGGGAAGGCGGACAAGGCCCTGATGGTGCCCAAGGAAGGCTTCGGCTTCTCGCGCAATGCGAAGCTCCGGCTCGGCCCGCCGTCGTTCTCTTCCGCCGCCTTCGCGGTGGACGGCCCACTTGTGAAGCACACGATCAGGATGCGATACATCTTCTGACCCGGCGGGACGTCGCGCCAGATTAGTCGGCGCGACTTAAGGGATTGTTTACCATGTCGCGCCAGAAGGAGCCCACGCAACACGAGTGGGGACTTCGCAATCATGGACAGGCTCTCGCCCGACTACGATTCTTTCGACTGGGATGCTCTCCCGGAAGAAGACGAGCTGACGCTGACAGAGGCGGATTACGCGCCCGAGCCGCCGCCTTCCCCCGTGGGGCAGGACGACCGGCGGTTGCAGGTGCGCGCCTATAGCTACTGGGCCAGCCTGCTGGGCTCGCGCTCGCTGCCTTCGACCGACGATCTCGATCTGAACGCGGTCGCGGATTTCGCCACCAACAGCGTCCTCCTCGATTTCACCGGCGATCCGCTCCAGCCGGCGATCCGCCATATCGGCACCGCGCTGGCCGAGGAATGCGGTGCGGACGCACGAATCGAAACGGTGGACGACGTACCCGCCCGCTCGCTGCTCAGCCGTATCACCGGGCATTACATGGAAATCCTGGCGAACCGCGCGCCGATCGGGTTCGAGGCGGAATTCGTGAACGCGCGGGGCGAACAGATCATGTATCGCGGCATCCTGATGCCGTTTTCGCGCGACGACGAGGAAATCGATTCGATCCTCGGCGTGATCAACTGGAAGGAAGCGCTCGACGCCGACCGCGCGCGGGCGCTGGAACAGGAAGTTCGCGAGGCGCTGTCCAGCCATTCCCTCGGGCCCGCACTCCGTGCGCAAACTCCGGTGGGCCGATGGGCCGACGGACCCAATACCGAGGCGGCAAATTCGGACGAGGCGCTGTCGGGCGGCCTGCACGATTGTCTCGTCGCCGCTCGCGCGCTCGCGGCGCACGCCGAAAGTTGCGAAGATCGCAGCCGACTGGCGCTCTACAACGCGATCGGTCGCGCCTACGACGTCAGCCTGGCGGCGGCGCAGGAGCCCGATGCATTCGCCGAACTGCTGACCGAATATCGCCTGAAGGTGCAGGCGCGCGCGCCGATGACCCCGGTCGTGAAGCTGGTTTTCGGTTCGGGCTACGACAAGACGCGGCTCACCGAATATGCCGCCGCCCTGTCCTTCGCCCACCGCCAGGAGATGGCGCCGGGCATGCTGGCGCGCCATTTGCGCACTGTCGACGGCGGGTTGAAGGCTGTGGTACAGGAAGAACGCCGGCTGCGAAGGCTGGAGAGCGGGGCGGCCTCGAAAGCCGAGAACGCGCGTCCACGTCTGCCCCGAAGCCTGCGGTCGAATCCGGGTCGCCCGTTGACTTCCCTCCCGACGGAGGGGGACGAGTTCGGGCTGGTGATGATCCGGCGCCTGGCCACTGGAGAAATCGTGCTGTTGGGCGAGGTTACGTCCGATCACGCCATGATCGAACGCGCAGCACGGCGAATCACTAATCAAGGTTAATCAGAGGGAAACTTTATCGCGTGTTCGGGAAATAATGTGTCGCTGTGGGTTTCGGCCCCGGCATACGAACGCTAGGGACGGATCATGTCCCTCTTCTCCCGGTCGCCCGTTCGCATCCAGCCGTTTTTCGGCTATCGCAACACCGAGCGCCTGCTGATCGGGGCGCGGGCTCTGCGCTCCGATCCGGTGGCGTTCGAACGCATGAGCCAGTGGCGCGCCCTGCGCACCATGTGGGGCCAGTTCGCCAGCGCCGAAGCCGCCGGGGTGCGGGTATCCCTGACCGTCCGCCGCCCGGACGGGGTCGAGCGCCGGTATGGCGCGACCACCGATCGCGAAGGCTATGCGTGGTTCGATATTGCCCTGGATGGCGACTGGGCCCGTCCCGCGCGCACCGGCTGGGAAGTGGTTGAGCTGGGCTGGGAGAACGCGAAAGGTCCGCAATCGGTCGAAGGCCACGTGATGGTGCCCGGCCAGGATATCCGGCTGGCGGTGATCTCCGACATTGACGATACCATCATCGAAACCGGCATAACGGGCGGCCTGCGCAACGTCGTGCGCAACTGGCGCCGGATGCTGATCCAGCTGCCCCACGATCGCAAGCAGGTGGCGGGTGCAGGCGGCTTCTACGGGGAACTCGGCGGGGGGCGACAGCCCGGGCAGGAGGGTGCGGCCATCGGCTCGCGCCTGACCGTTTCGCGCCGCCCGTTCTTCTATGTTTCGTCCAGTCCGTGGAACCTGTTCCCCTATCTGGTGGCCTTCCTCCGGGGTCGCGAGCTCCCGCTCGGCCCGATGATGCTGCGTGACTGGAGCTTCGACCGGGCGACACTGGGCAGCGCGGGCCACGCCGCGCACAAGAGCCGCTCGATCGCGAAGATCATGGACCTCTATCCGGACTTGCGCTTCGCGCTGATCGGCGACGACACGCAAGGGGACCTCACCGCCTTCGCCCAGACGGTCGAGCGCGCGCCCGGCCGGATCGCAGCGGTGTTCATCCGATGCCTGGGACAGCCCTTGTCGGCGGAGGAAATCGAAGCCAAGACGACGATCGAAGGTGCCGGCGTACCGCTGTGGCTGGGAAGCGATTACGACACCGGCAACGCCTTCCTGCGCACCGCGGGGCTGGCGGTCGACGACGAGACCGCGAACATCGTCAAGATGATCGAAGAGGGCAGTTATGAACAGGGATCACGTCAGGAAACCTAGCATACCGGATCGCCGCAGGCTGGGTGTCGCTATCGCCAGGCGCGCGTCCCCGGCCGTTGCCGCTTCAGCGGCGGTTCAGCGCCGGGAAGGCTAAGCGGGCCCGATGCGCTTCCTCCGCAACGCCCTGCTCGCTCTTGCCGCCTGCGCGTTCGCGGCCCGCCCGGCCATGGCGCAGGAGATCCTGCGCGATACCGAGAGCGAAGCACTGTTGCAGGACATGGCGGCCCCGATCGTAAAGGCCGCGGGTTTCCAGCCGGGGGCGATCGATATCGTCCTACTCAACGATCCGTCTATCAACGCCTTCGTCGCCGGTGGACAGGCGATCTATATCCATTCGGGCCTGATCGAAACGGCCGACAACGCCAACGAAGTGCAGGGCGTGATCGCGCACGAAATGGGCCACATCACCGGTGGTCACGTGATCCGTTCGTCCGAAGGCATGGCGGATGCCTCGCGCATCTCGATCCTGTCATTGCTGCTGGGCGCGGTGGCGGTGGCCGCCGGATCGGCCGAGGCCGGAATGGGCGCGATCATGGCGGGTCAGCGCGCGGCGCTGGGGAAGTTTCTCGCCTTCACTCGCGTACAGGAAAGCAGCGCCGATGCCGCTGGCGCGAAATTTCTGTCCGATGCGGGGATTTCCGGACGCGGTTCGATCGCGTTTTTCGACAAGCTGATGGGGGAGGAAATCCGCCACGGCATCAGCCAGGACGACGACGAGCAATTCGTGCGCACCCACCCCATGACGGGCGACCGGATGTCGCGGCTGCGCGACGTCTATTCGAAGGACCCGGCCTGGAACACGCCGGTCGACCCGCAGTTGCAGTCCCGCTTCGTGCTGATGAAGGCGAAGCTGGAGGGCTATCTCGCCACCCCGGAAGCGACATTGCGCGACTACCCCCTGTCGCGCGACGACGAGGCGGCGCTCTACGCGCGCGCCTATGCCTATCACAAGGACGCGCGCATGGATCAGGCGATCGCCGAAACCGACGCGCTTCTGTCGCGCGAACCGGACAATCCCTATTTCCTGGAGCTGAAAGGCCAGGTGCTGCTGGAGTCGGGCCGCCCGGACGAGGCGCTGGAATCGCTCCGCCGCGCCAACGAGCTCACGCGCAACAGCCCGCTGATCGCGGCGATCTTCGGCCATGCCCTGATCGCGACCGAGGACCCGGCGCATTACGACGAGGCGCGGCAAGTGCTGCGCGCTGCGGTCGCGCGCGACCGGGACAATCCGTTCGCCTGGTATCAGCTCGGCGTCGTCTATGCGGCGCAGGGCGACGAACCGCGCGCCCGCCTCGCCAGCGCGGAACAGCAGATATTGTCGCGCGAATACGCCCGCGCCCTGATGAGTGCCCGCGCCGCCGAGAGCGCGCTGCCCAAGGATACGCCCGATTGGCTGCGCGCACAGGATATCCGCATGCAGGCCGAGGCGGAGCTTGAACGCAGCCGCGACCGCCGATAGCCGCTGCTTCCCGTGAAACGTTCGCTCCTCATCGCCGTCCTCGGCCTGTCCGCACTCGCCGCTGGATTTCTGGGCGCGTGGCTGTTCTCGCTCAGCGGACTCGCCGACCGGCGGACCGAGAGCTACCTCGTCGAACACCCCCAGATCCTCGAACGCATGGTCGCGGAGCTGCAGCGGCGCCAGGCGGAGGGGCGGTTGTCCGGCGTGGAGGCGGACGTAACGCACGCCTTTCCCGGCGCGGTGCTGGGCAACCCGCAAGGCAGCAAGACGCTGGTCGAATTCTCCGACTATCACTGTGGCTATTGCCGCCTCTCGAGTCGGGAGGTTGAGGCGCTGATCCGGTCGGACCCGCAGGTCCGCGTGGTCGTGCGCGAGTGGCCGATCTTCGACGGGAGCGAAGAGCTGGCGCGGCTTGCGCTGGCGGCGGCGAAACAGGGCAAGTTCGCCGCGTTCCACCGTGCGCTGTTCGATCATCAGGGCGACGCCGATGCGATAGCCAAGGCGGCGCAGGCGGCTGGCCTCGACCTTGCGCGCGCGCGCAAGGATGCAGTGGGCGCGGACATCACCGCAGAGATCGAGCGCAACGGGGAACTGGCGCAGCGGCTCGCCTTCTCCGGTACGCCGAGCTGGGTGGCGAACGGCACCATCCTGGAAGGCGCACAGGGGCAGGAAGCGCTGGCCAAGGCGCTGGTCCCCGACCGGGAATGAGCGCCCGCGCCCTGTACGCTGCGTTCGCCCTGCTGGCGATCGTCGCCACACCCGCTCGCGCCGCCGATTTGCCCCGTGGCTTCGCGAAGCTTCGCGCGCAGGACGCACTGGTGCAGCGGGTGGGCTATCGCCTGGCCGACGGGAACGGCGCCCTGTGCCCGCAAACCGCGCCCGCAACCGGGCTGCTGCTGCACGATCTGGCCACCTACGGCGAAGAGGATGCGCGTGCGCTGCAAGCGGGACTTGCCCTTGCCGGCCCGATCGGCGTCGAGAGCGTGGTGCCCGGTTCGCCCGCCGCGCGCGCAGGCATCGCGCTCGACGATACGGTGCTGGCGATAGGAAACAGATCGATCGGCGATTTTCCGTTCGACGCCCGCCGCAGCTGGGCCCGGCTGCAAGCGATCGAGGCGGCGCTGGAGACCGCGTTGCGCGCGGATGGGGTCGCGCGCCTCACGCTTTCGCGGAACGGAGAGCGCCGCACGGTCGAGCTCGGCGCCGTGCCCGCTTGCGCCACACGGTTCGAAGTCGTGCAGATGGGCGGCAAAGCGGCGGCGGAGGGAACGCGCGTCGTCATCGGAAACGACTTCGCAGGCTTCGGCTATCCGGAGGACGAGTTCGGCGCCGCACTCGCGCACGAACTGGCGCACAATATCCTGCGCCACCGCGCACGGCTCGATACCGCTGGACGCAGCATGCGCAACGAGCGGGAGACGGAACGCGAGGCCGACCGGATGATGCCGTGGCTGCTCGCCAATGCAGGCTACGATCCGATCGCCGCGGTGCGGTTCATGCAGCGCGTCGGCCCGGGACACGCCGGCGGCATCTTTCGCGAACGGACCCACGATAGCTGGCAAGATCGGGCGCGGGCACTGGCGCTGGAAGCCGAACTGGTCGCCCAGACGATGCGGGTCACGGGAGGGGCCGACTGGCGCGCCCGCTTCGCCGCCCAGCTGGCGGAAGCCGCCGAACTGCCGTTGCCAAGCGACGGTTCGGGGAGTTAGGCCTCCGCCGCCGCTTTCACGTAAATCGATTTGGTCGGCCGGGCGAGCACGCGGCGCACCATCGGTTCGAAGAAGGACAACGGCTCGCTGTCGTAGTCGGGATCGAAGGCCTTCTGATCGTATTTCTCGCAGAACGCGCGGCACGCTTCGAAATGCTCGCTATCGGCGAAGGCATCGCGGGCATCGCGATCGAGACCGAGGAAATGGAAGTAGTAATAGCCCTGGAACGCACCGTGGTTCTTGCAAATCCAGTGCAGCTCCTCGCTGACGAACGGCTTGATGATCGCGGCGGCGACATCGGGATGGTTGTAGCTGCCCAGCGTGTCTCCGATATCGTGCAGCAGCGCCATCACCACATAGGGCTCGTCCTGCCCGTCGCGGTGGGCGCGGGTCGCGGTCTGCAGCGAATGCTCCAGCCGGCATACCGGAAAGCCGCCGAAATCTCCGTCGAGCAACCGCAGATGATCCAGCACGCGGTCGGGCAGTCCCCGGGCAAAGGCACGATATTCGGACCCGATGATCTGCCAGTCCTCCGCCGTCCCGTCCTTCATCTCACGGAAGGCCGCGCGTTCGGCCATCGCGTGCACTACATCGGCTTCGCCAGTCATCGGCCTTCTCCTCTTGCGAGCAACCGTAGCACCGGCACGCAGGGCCGCAAAATATCTGACATGGCCGCGGCAATAGGATAAGTTCGCCCGCGCATGCCCGTCCTGCCGATCCGCCCGACGCCGTTCTTCGAGAACAAGAACCGCGCCTTCTGGAATCTCCAGATCGCCGGCTGGATCGGCGCGTTGCTCCTGCGCACGATCCAGGGCCTCTCAAACGGGCAGAACGCCAGTTACATGGTCCTGATGCTGGTGGTGGCGATCACCGGCTTTTCGATCAGCCTCGTCCTGTCCGTGATCTATCGCGGCCTCATCAACCGGCGGCCGATCGTCACCTGGGGGCTGACCGCGCTCTCGCTGGGCGTTGGCGTCATCCTCTACGCGCTGGTCGAGGCATGGGTGGGCGGCCTGTACTATTCCGACCGCGACACCACGCTGGCACAGCTCATCTTCCTCTATTTGTTCTTCGATTTCCTGCTGCTGGGCGCGTGGACCGGTCTCTACTACGCGATCAATTTCTTCCTCCAGGTGGAAGAGCAGGCCGACCGGCTGGAACGGCTGGAAGCGCAGGCGACCAGCGCACAGCTCGCCATGCTGCGGTATCAGCTCAATCCGCATTTCCTGTTCAACACGCTCAATTCGATCAGCACGCTGGTGCTGCTGAAACAGACCGAACCTGCCAACGCGATGTTGACCCGCCTGTCGGGCTTCCTGCGCCACACGCTGGTGACCCAGCCCGGCGCGAAGGTGACTCTGGCGCAGGAGGTAGAGACCCTGAAGCTCTATCTCGCAATCGAGCGGATGCGGTTCGAGGAGCGGCTGCGGACCGAATTCGACATCACCGACGATGCCGCCAAGGCGTGCCTTCCTTCCATGCTGCTCCAGCCGCTGGTCGAGAATGCGATAAAATATGCTGTCTCCGCGCAGGAGGAGGGCGCGCGCATCTCGCTCACCGCCCATGTCGTCGGCCCGCGCCTGCGGGTGGCGGTGGCGGATACGGGGCCGGGTATCCAGAACCCCCAATCGCGCAGCACACTGCCCGCGGCGATGACCGGCGACACCGTATCCACCGGGGTCGGCCTCGCCAATATTCGCGACCGGCTGGCCCAGGCCTATAGCGACGAGCACCTGTTCGAAATCCGCGCGCCCGCCGGGGGTGGGTTCACGGTGATCATCGAAATCCCCTACGAGACCAGCACCGCTGCCGAGGAGGCGGGCCAAAGCCGACCCGTTTCCGCCGGCCCAGCCGCGCGCCAGGAAGCCGCGCCCGCCCAGAAACCCGCCGATCCCCCAGCCGTTGACCCGGCATTCACCCGTCCTGCAACCGGAACCACTTGACCATGACTATCCGTACCATCCTCGTCGACGACGAGAAGCTCGCCATCCAGGGGCTCCAGCTCCGCCTCGAACCGTTCGAGGACGTGGAAGTGATCGATACCTGCTCCAACGGGCGTGAGGCGATCCGCAAGATCAAGACGGAGAAACCCGATCTCGTCTTCCTCGACATCCAGATGCCGGGGTTCGACGGGTTCTCCGTGGTAAAGGGGGTCATGGAGATCGAGCCGCCGCTGTTCGTGTTCGTCACCGCCTATCAGGAGCACGCGGTCCGGGCATTCGAAGCCAATGCGGTGCATTACCTGATGAAGCCGGTGGACGAGGATGCGCTGGCGGACACGATCGAACGGGTGCGCCTGCGCCTCGCCGAAAAGAAATCGGCCGACGAGGCGGAGAAGCTGCTCAACGTCCTGAGCGAGGTCGCGCCCGAAGCGGCGGAGGAATTCTCCGAAGGCGAAGGCGAGGCGAGCGAGCGCTTCGAGAAGCTGATCAACGTGAAGGACCGGGGGCAGATTTTCCGAGTCGAGGTCGGGTCGATCGAGCACATCGAGGCCGCGGGCGACTACATGTGTATCTACACCGGCGACAATTCGCTGATCCTGCGCGAAACGATGAAGGATCTCGAACGCCGGCTCGATCCGCGCAAGTTCCAGCGCGTGCACCGCTCCACCATCGTCAATCTCGACCAGGTCCGGCAGGTGAAGCCGCACACCAATGGCGAGTGCTTCCTGGTGCTCGATTCCGGGGCCGAGGTGAAGGTGAGCCGGTCCTATCGCGACGTGGTCGCGCGCTTCGTGCATTGAGGATTTGCGAGCGCGTCTCCGTGCGCTCGTCCTCGGTGCTGTTCGCTCCGCTTCGCTTCGCGCGGCCTGCGGGCAGCCGTTCGGCCTTGCTGACTACTGGTCGCAGCCCGTTTTTCCGCTAGGACCGGGAAATGGTATTTGAACTTCCCGGCTTCGACCTCGACCGCTTCGTGCGCGACACTCTCGCGGAGGATCTGGGCGAGGGGCTACCGGGCGGCGGGCGCGACGTCACCAGCGAGAGCGTGATCCCCCCAGACGCACGCTTCTCCGGCGTGATGGACAGCCGCGATGCGATCATGGTCGCGGGCCTCCCGGTGGCGGAGGCGTTCTTTCGCGCGCTCGATGCGGATATTGCGCTGGAAAGGCTGGTCGAGGACGGCGACGAGGTCGCACCCGGAACCGATCTGATGCGGATCGAGGGTGATGCGCGCGCCATGCTGACCGCAGAGCGTGCAGCGCTCAACACCGTGCAGCACCTCTCTGGCATCGCGACACTGGTGCGCAGCTATGTCCGGGCGATGGACAATTCCGACTGCACCCTGCTCGACACCCGCAAGACCATCCCCGGCCTGCGCATGCTGGAGAAATACGCCGTGCGCATGGGCGGCGGTAACAACCATCGCATGGGGCTGTGGGATGCCGCGATGATCAAGGACAACCACGTCCTCGTCGCGGGCAGTGTCGCCGAGGCGGTGCGCCGGGCGGTCGATGCCGGGGTGCGCGAGATCATCTGCGAGGTGGACCGGATCGACCAGATCGAGCCCGCCCTCGCCGCCGGCGCGACCCGGCTCTTGCTCGACAATATGGAGCCGCCGACGCTGCGCGAGGCGGTGGCGCTCGTCGCCGGCCGGGTACCGACCGAGGCCAGCGGTGGCATCACGCTTGAGACCATCGCCGCCAAGGCGGCGACCGGCGTCGATTACGTCTCGGTCGGTCGCCTGACCCAGAGTGCCCCCGCCGCCGATATCGGTCTCGACTTTACCGCGCTGTAGAATTGCGGCATCCACCGGTTCGCGGCCAGGAGAGCGGGCCGGGGAGAGGGAGATATTCGCGCCATGCGGCCTGAATCCATTCGTAAATTCGACATGCTTTACCTGGCCTCGATCGTGGTCGCGATCGTGAATTTCTTCCTCGGCTACGGGGAGATGACGGCACAGGCGGAAGCGCAGATGGCCGCCAACGGCCTCGACATGGCGAATGCCGGCACATTCCTTATCGGCAGCTTCGTCGTGGGAATGGCGATCAGCATCGGATTGTGGGCGCTGATCTCACGCCTGCGGATCGAGCTGGTGAAGTGGATCCTGATCCTGTTCTTCCTCTGGGGCCTCGTATCGCTTCCAACCATGCTGCAGGGCGATTTCAGCCTGATGATGGTGCTGACCATCGTCACCTACATATTGCAGGGCGTCGCCATCTACTTCCTGTTTCGACCCGATGCGAAGGCTTGGTTCGCGGAGAAGCGGGGTAGCTGACGGACGCGCACTGGCTGTCGGGGCCGCGCTGGTCGCGACGCTGACTGCCGGACCGGCTACCGCGCAGTCCTATCAGTGTCGGATGCCGCGCGCAGTGGTTGCGCCGGTGGTGCCCCGCGACGGGCCGGTGCGCCGCTTGCCGATAACCGGCTATACCATGGCGCTGAGCTGGAGCCCGGAATTCTGCCACGCACCCCGCACGGGGGCGCGCGGACGGGCGCTGCAATGCAGCGGGCGCAACGGGCGCTTCGGCCTGGTGGTACACGGTTTCTGGCCCGAAAGCGGGCGCAGCTGGCCGCAATGGTGCCCCACCGACATCCGCCCGACAGGTCTGGAGATCGCTCGCCAGCTCTGCCTCAGCCCCTCCGCCGCCATGGTGGCACGGCAATGGGCCAAGCATGGCGCGTGCATGACGCGGCGGCCCGAGACCTATTACAAAGTGGTTCGCATCCTGTGGAACTCCTACCGCCTGCCCGATCTCGATCGCCTTTCGCGCCAGGACGGCCTGACGGTCGGCGACGTACGCCGCGCCTTCGCAGAGCCGAACGGGGGGTGGGAGCCGAACATGGTGGGCATCCGCCTGAGCAAGAGCGGCTGGCTGGAAGAACTTCAGCTGTGCTACGATCGCCGTTTCCGGCCCGAACCCTGCGATCGCCGCCGCTTCGGCCTTCCCGATAATGCACCTATCAGGATCTGGCGCGGGCTTTAGCCGCTAGCGGCGGTTGCGGAAGAAATCCTGCAACAGGCCGGCCGCTTCGCGCTCTCCCAGCCCGGCGTAGACCTCGGGCCGATGATGCGCCTGCGGTTGATCGAACACGCGGGCACCATGCTCCACCGCGCCGCCTTTCGGGTCGCTGGCCGCATAATAGAGGCGGCGGATACGCGCGTGAACGATCGCTCCGGCACACATGGCGCACGGTTCCAGCGTCACCCACAAGTCGCATCCGGTTAGCCGTTCGCTTCCCACGGTCCGCGCCGCCTGGCGTAGGGCCAGTATCTCGGCGTGTGCGGTGGGATCGTGATCGCGGCGGGGAGCATTGCGGCCCTCGCCCACGATAATTCCGTCGCGAACGACGACCGCGCCCACGGGCACCTCACCCTCGGCGCTCGCTTCGCGTGCCAGCTCGAGCGCGCGAATCATGAAGGGTGAGGGGAAGCCGGCCATCGGCTCCCCCTAGCGGTGCAGTCCGTTATTGTTCAGCCGATTCGCTGTCCGCATCGGCCGGATCGACGTCCACATCCAGGGTCGGGACTTCGACTTCCTTGGTTTCTGTTCCGGCATCGACATCGACCTCGGCGGCATCGACGTCGTATTCCGGCATGTTCCCACCGGACGCCTCGATCTCCGGCAGTTCGGCTTCCTCGGTCTGCTCTACGTCGCAGGCTGCAAGGCCCAGGGCCGCGGTGCCGAGGATGGCGGTGGCGATGATATTGCGCATGGAAATTCCCCCATATTGCGTTTTACGGATACGAGGGGAATGAACCGCGGGGCCCGGTGTTCCGACCCGCATGGTCTCACGGCTGTGTCCGGCTGCGACTTGACGATTCGCCCCTCGCCCGCTAAGCGCGCCGCTTCCCGGAATACCACCGGTCGTGTTTTGACGCCGCAGGGCATGCGCCCGCGGCTCCATTTGGAACGAGAGAACTACCATGTCGCGCATCTGCGAACTGACGGGCAAGGGCCGCCAGGTCGGCCACAATGTGAGCCACGCCAACAACAAGACCAAGAAGGTCTTCCTGCCCAACCTGCAGAACGTCACGCTGATGAGCGAGAAGCTGGATCGCAGCTTCAAGTTCCGCGTGTCGACGCAGGGCCTGCGCTCGGTCGAGCACAATGGCGGTCTCGACAACTGGCTGCTTAAGACTCGCGACGAGAAGCTTTCGGCCCGTGCGCTGAAGGTGAAGCGCGAGCTGAAGAAGGCCGAGAAGCAGGCCGAAGCCGCCTGATTCCCCCCGGCGCGCCGCCCGCGCCGGTTTGCTACATCGACGAGCCGTCCCAGCGCAGCTTCGCAAGAAGCGTGCGCTGGATTTGCATCCGGTTGTCGTCGGAAATCAGCCAGAGCGTGACCGGATAGCCGCCATCGGCCGCCGGAACGACGGCCAGCCCTTCGTAATTGTCGCTCGGAAACGGCGGATCGATGCGGGCCAACACGGTGCCGCGCCATTCCTCGCCCAGTCTGATCCGCGCCGGATCGGCCACCATCACCATGGTTCGGAAGCCGGGCGGGATCAGCCTGACCTTTCGCCCCAGGATCAACACCCGGCCATCGGGCAATGCCGCCATGTCCGACGGGTCGTAACCTTCGGGCATGCGGATTGAGAAACGCAGGCCCGCGACGCCCGTCGTGGGGTCATCGGGATAGAGCACTGCGGGATGCACCGCCCCGAACATCCTGCGCGACCCTTCGGACAGGACCAAAAAGCGGCCATCGGCCAACCGGGTGAATGCCTCCGGCCCCGTATTCTTGCCCCACCCGCGCATTTCCGGCGGGCGGACCTTGCGCTCGGGAGCAAGGGTGCGTGAACGCCGCTCGATCGCGTTCGAATCCTCGTACGCGGCCCATAACCGCCCGCTGGCGGGATCGCGCGTGATCGCCTCCACATCGCGGGTGTTCTTCGCCGAATCCTCCGTTTCGCGCACGAAGCTCGTCATGGCGAATTGCTTTGGCGCGCCATCTTCCAGCGTGATCGTCATCATGCGGCCGGCATCGCTCACCGACAGCAGCCGGTTCGGCGACAGCGCTACCAGCCCCGAATAACCGCCGAAGCGGTCGTTCTCGCTGAGAAGCTGCCACACCCCCCCCACCGCGAACGGTCCAAGCCGCTGCATACCGGCTGCGATCCGCTTTGCCACCACGCCAGAGGTCTGGTCGTATGGCGGGGGATCGTCGCGCCAGAACAGGCCAGGCGAAAGCCCGATGGCGACCAGCGCGAGGAGGGCGAGACGACCGATCATCTGCCGCCTCCACGGCAACTCATTGCGGCGGAAGGAACAGCAAGGGGTCGAGCCGCGTATCGCGCCACTTGATGCTCCAATGCAGGTGCGGGCCGGTCGCGCGCCCGGTCATGCCGACGGTGCCCAGCACTTGCCCCTGCCGGACCACGTCCCCTTCCTTCACCGCGAGCGAGGACGAATGCAGGAAGGCGCTGTTAAGGCCCATGCCGTGATCGATGATCAGCAGCTTGCCCTCCAGGCTGAAGGGATCGTCCGCCGCCAGCGTCACCACCCCGTCCGCCGGCGCGACATAGGGGACCCCGCCGCCCGGCGCGATGTCGAGCCCGGTGTGATAGCTGCCGGGTTCGCCGCGATAGACGCGCTGCGAGCCGAACAGGCCGGAGATGCGCCCCTTGACCGGCCAGATGAAGGACTGGCTCCAGCCATCGCTCTGCGCATCCTCGCTCCGCGCCGCATTGATCCTGGCAAGTTCGGGGCGGCGAATTTTCATGAAGGACTCGCTGGGCCCAGTCGGATTGCGCGCAATATTGATGTTCTCGATGCGCCAGGCGCGTGGCTGGATCGTCAGCGGGCTGGTGACCGTGCGTCCGTCGCGCAGCTTTGCGACCAGCACCGCGTCGCCCGGGGCATCGCGGTCGAACCCGGCGAAGAACCGTCCATCCTGCGTCACAGTAAGGTCGCGCAGGTCGAGCCTAGCGGAAACCGTGCCTGCAGGAACCTGCCCGACGATCCAGCCGCCCTGCTCCAGCTCGCCGTCGTAAACGAAGGTCGAAGGGCCTGACGGAGCTGGCGCGGGGGCGGTAGCGGGCGAAGGCGCGGGCGCGCGAAGCGGCTGCACCGTTTCGACCGGCCCTCTTTCATCTGCGTCGGTGCCGCTGCATCCACCCAGAATCGCCAGCGCCGCCGCAAGCGCGGCAGCAGTCAGGCCCGTCCTGCGCATCAACCGCCCTCCGTCATCCGGCGGGTGGCGATCTCGCAGCTGGCATAGGGCTCCTGCCGCTCGACGCTCCAATAGCGCAGATCCTCCAGCGCGATCGGCTCGCCCGTAACGGCGCAATTGACGAAGCGGCCCGCCCGCAGGACGCGAAATCCGTTGGGGCCGTAATGCAGCCGCGCGGGCTGGTCGGAAGAATTCATCAGCATGGGCGGGCCCTTACCAGTCTCGGCTCAGTCGAACAAATCATCCTGTTTCGCCGCAGGTCCTGATGCGCCGCGCTTTCTCGTCGGTCGTGGTGCAGACCTTGCATTGGGAACCGCATCGACCCGTCCATCGGCGAATTCCAGCGCTAGCGACGCCGCGGCGCCCGCGGTCTTCGCCGACTTCACCATCATGCCCTCGCCATCGTAGACCAGCGCATAACCGCGCGAGAGCGGCGCACGCGGATCGAGCGATGCGAGCACCCGGCCCCGCGCCTCGAGCCGCTCCCCCGCACGCGCCAGCCGGTCCGCCAGAAGCGCGGGCGAGAGCCGCGCCGCGCCGAGCCGGTCGCGCGCGCGATCGATCCGGTGGCGCAAGATGGCGGGGGAAAGCCGCACGCTGTCCGCCAGTAACGCCTCGCGCGCACTCTGCGCACGGTCGCGAAGCGCGCGCCGCAAGCGCTCAGCCCCGTCGTCGATCCGCTGCGCCTGCGGCTGAAGCAACGCCTCGATCTTCGGCAGGCGATCCGCCCGCGCCGCCAGCCGTTCACGCCCCAGCTGGACCGGGCGCAGGATCGCGCGTTTCTTCCGCGCGCCGAAGTCGGCCAGCGTCGCGGCCAGCTCGGCGCGGACCGGCACCGCGATCTCGGCGGCGGCGGTCGGCGTCGGCGCGCGCCGGTCGGCGGCGTAATCGGACAGCGTGGTGTCGGTCTCGTGCCCGACCGCGCTGATCACGGGAATCGGCGATTCGGCAATCGCGCGCACCACCGCTTCCTCGTTGAAGCTCCACAAATCCTCGATCGAGCCACCCCCGCGCGCGACGATCAGCAGGTCGGGTCGGGGTACCGCGCCGCCCGGCTCGATCGCGCCGAAGCCGCGCACCGCGCTCGCCACCTGTTGCGCCGCGCCCTGCCCCTGCACCAGCACCGGCCAGACGAGCACATGGCTGGGGAAGCGGTCTGCGAGGCGGTGGAGGATGTCGCGAATCACTGCCCCGGTAGGGCTGGTGACGACGCCGATGGTGCGCGGCAGGAACGGCAGCGGGCGTTTCTTCTCGGGCGCGAACAGCCCCTCCGCCTCCAGCCGCGCCTTGGTCTTCTCGAGCAGCGCCAGCAACGCGCCTTCGCCCGCCAGCTCCAGCCGGTCGACCACGATCTGGTATTTGGAACGGCCGGGATAGGTGGTCAGCTTGCCGCTTGCGACGACTTCCAGGCCGTCTTCGGGCAGGAAGGCGAGGGTCGCCGCGTTGCCGCGCCACATGACGCCGTCGATCACCGCCTTCTCATCCTTCAGGCAGCAATAGAGATGGCCCGATGCGGCGCGCTTCACCCCCGACAGCTCGCCGCGCAGGCGGACATGGCCGAAGCGGTCCTCCACCGTGCGCTTCAGGGCGGCGGACAGCGCGCTCACCGTCAGCGGCTCGGCGTTGTCGCCCGCGCGCCCCTTCGCTACGAGGCCGGAGTCTTCGGTATCGCTATAGGGGTGTGCCATGAATATCCTGCTGATCGGGTCGGGCGGGCGCGAACATGCGCTGGCGTGGAAGCTGGCGCAATCCCGGCTGCTTTCGGGCGAGGGCGATACGCTCTACGCCGCGCCGGGCAATCCGGGCATTGCAGACCACGCCGCCTGCGTCGAGCTTGCCGTTGGCGATCATCCCGCCGTGCTGGCCTTCTGCCGCGAGAACGCGATCGGACTGGTGGTCGTCGGCCCGGAAGCGCCGCTGGTAGCGGGGCTGGCCGACGATCTGCGCGCGGCGGGAATTGCCGTCTTCGGCCCCTCGAAAGCCGCCGCACAGCTGGAGGGCAGCAAGAGCTTCACCAAGGCCCTGTGCGAACGCGCCGGAATACCCACCGCGCGCTACACCCGCGCCGTCTCTCTGGAAGAGGCGTGGGGCGCGCTGAAGCAATACGACGCGCCATTCGTGCTCAAGGCCGACGGGCTGGCCGCTGGCAAGGGCGTGGTGATCGCCGAAACGCGGACCGAGGCGCAGGAAGCGCTCCGTTCCATGTTCGACGGGAAGTTCGGGGATGCCGGCAGCGAAGTCGTGATCGAGCAGTTCCTCGCGGGCGAGGAGGCGAGCTTCTTCGCGCTGACCGACGGCACCGCTATCCTGCCGATCGGCACCGCGCAGGACCACAAGCGGGTGGGCGAGGGCGACACCGGGTCCAATACCGGCGGCATGGGGGCCTACAGCCCAGCCCCGGTGCTGACCCCCGGCCTGCAGGGGGAGGCGATGGAGCGGATCCTTCGTCCGACGGTCGACACGCTGCACGCCGAGGGCATGCCCTATTCGGGCGTGCTCTATGCCGGGCTGATGCTGACCGCCGACGGCCCGCAGCTGATCGAGTACAACTGCCGCTTCGGCGATCCCGAATGCCAGGTGCTGATGATGCGGCTGGAGGAGGATCTGGGCGAACTGATGCTCGCCTGCGCCAACGGCACGCTGGGCGACCACCAAGAAGCGAAGCTGTCGGACGAAACCGCGCTGACCGTGGTGATGGCGGCGAAGGGCTATCCCGGCACGCCGGAAAAGGGGGGCGCGATCGAGCTAGGCAATGCGGAGGCCGAGGGGGCGAAGGTCTTCCATGCCGGGACGCGGCGCGATGCCGAAGGTGCGCTGGTCGCGAGCGGTGGACGCGTGCTCAACGTCACCGCTACGGGCGGCAGCGTGTCCGAAGCCCAGGCCGCCGCCTACGCCGCGATCGATGCGATCGATTTCCCTTCGGGCTTCTGCCGCCGTGACATCGGCTGGCGCGAAGTGGCCCGGGAGAACGGCGGCTGATTCAGCCCAGCCGCGCGGCCACCAGCTTCTTCAAATCCGCCTCGGGCCGGGGGCCCCAGTGGCTGATGATCTCTGCCGCGGCGACGGCACCGCGGGTGAGGCATTCCTCCAGCCCCGCGCCGCGCGCGTGACCGGAGAGGAAGCCCGCCGCAAACAGGTCGCCCGCGCCGGTGGTGTCGACCACCTTTTCGACCGGTTCGGCGGGCACTTCAGCGCGTTCGTCGCCAGCGACCGCCACCGCTCCTGCCGCGCTGCGCGTGGCAACAAGCACCTGCAGCTTGTCCTTCACGGCGGCAATACCCGCCTCGAAATCGCTCTCTCCGGTGAGCGTCGCCAATTCGTGCTCGTTCACGAACAGGATGTCGATCAGCCCTTCGGCCATAAGCTGCCGGAAATCGTCGCCATGGCGCTCGATCACGAAGCTCTCGCTGGCGGTAAAGGCCACCTTGCGCCCGGCGTTGCGCGCGACCTCGATCGCACGGCGCATCGCGCTGCGCGGCTCCTCGGGGTCCCACAGATAGCCTTCCAGGTAGAGAATCGCAGCATCGGCGATGGCGCTCTCGTCCAGCGCGGCGGCGGGCAGGAACTGGCTCGCGCCGAGGAAGGTGTTCATCGTGCGCTCGCCGTCGGGCGTCACGAAGATCAGGCAGCGCGCGGTCGGCGGCTCGGCCTCGCGCGCCGGAGTGGCGAAGGTGACGCCGACCGCCTCGATATCGTGGCGGAAGACCTTGCCCAGCTGATCGTCGGCGACCTGGCCGATGAACTGGCATTTGAGGCCAAGCGCGGCGCAGCCTGCCAGTGTGTTCGCCGCCGACCCGCCCGAAATCTCGCGCGCCGGGCCCATCGCTTTGTAGAGCTCCTCCGCCCGGTCGGTATCCACCAGCGACATCCCGCCCTTTGCCAGCCCCAGCCGTTCGATATCGGCATCCTCGCACGGGGCGAGAACGTCGACGATGGCGTTGCCGATGGCGATCACGTCGTGGGTGGGCTTGGTCATGGGCGGCCTTTGCTGAAGATCGTATCTGGTGGGAAAGGGCCGCGCCTAGCGACAAAGCGGGCAAGGGCCAAGTCCGCGTGCGCGACGATGCGATTGACTTGCGCCCGGACGGGCCGGAAAACTCCAGTCGCACAATGCTGTCGCTTCCCGCATCCCTCGCACGCGCCGTCGCGCAACTCGGCGATCCGGCCATTCTCCGGGTGCTGGGAAAGTCGATTCTGGCGACGCTGGGTATCTTCGCCCTCGCGGGTGCGGGGCTCTATGCTTTGTTGCAACACGTGCTGTCGCAATGGATCGCAAGCTACGACGACACGCTGGCGGGTGTGCTGACCCTGCTGGCGGTGGCGCTGGGCGGGTGGCTGCTTTTTCGCGTCATCGCGCTGGCGGTGATCCAGTTCTTCGCCGACGACGTGGTGCGCGCGGTGGAGCGGCGCCATTATCCGCAGGCGGCCGCGTCGGCGCGCGAACTTCCCTTTGCAGAATCGCTGGCGGAAGGCGCGAAGGGGGCAGGCCGTACCGTGCTGGTCAATCTGTTGATCGCCCCCGTCGCGCTGGTGCTGCTGGTCACCGGCGTGGGCACGATCCTGCTGTTCTGGGTCGTCAACGCATGGCTGGTAGGCCGTGAACTGCGCGATCTCGCCTGGTTGCCCCATCGGGCGAGCCGGGAAGATCCGCCACCGGTCGATGCTGTTACGCGTTTCCTGCTGGGCGGCGCCATCGCGGCGTTGCTCGCGGTCCCCTTCCTCAACCTGCTCGCACCGGTTATCGGCGCGGCCGCAGCCACCCACCTGGTACATGGACGATCGAGATGAAACGCAACTGGGCTCTCGCCACCGCCGCTTCCCTCGCGCTGGCCGGATGCGCCACGATCCCTCCGGGGCGGAGCGAAGGGACCTCGCCGTCCTCCACCAGCGGTACCCGGCCGAGCCGACCGACCGCCGTTCCCCCCAGCAAGCCGCCGCCGCCGTCGCCCGACGGGTTCCGTGCGCCGCGCATCATGCGCGCGCCGGGGCTGGAGGGCGTGATCGGGCAAACATCCGCGCAATTGCAGAACATCTTCGGCCCCGCGCGGCTCAACGTGATCGAAGGCGACGTGCGCAAGCTGCAATTCGTGGGCGAGCCATGCGTGCTCGACATCTATCTCTACCCGCTCTCTCCCGGGGCGGAGCCGACCGCGACCTATGTCGATGCCCGCCGGGCGAGCGATGGGCTGGACGTCGACCGCGCCAGCTGCGTCGCGGCGCTCAGGCGCTAGGGCCGGTCCTCTCCGCCCTCGCGCGAGGCACGGCGGGCGATGACGAGGCAGGCAATTCCGGCAAGGCCGAATCCGACCACGCCGCTGAGCGGTGCGTCGAACAGATCGAACCAGCCCAGGACCTCGGCGAGCCAGGCGATCGCCAGAAACAGCGCGATCGCGAGTGCGATGCGACCCACGGTGCGCAGCATCGCGGTCGTCATACCATGAAGCTTTCGCCGCACCCGCACGCGCCCTTGGCGTTCGGGTTCTCGAATACGAAGCCGGCAGTGAAATCGTCTTCCTGCCAGTCCATCACGCTACCGACGAGGTACAGCACGCTGGCACCGTCGATGTAGAAGGTGCCGCCGGGCGTCTCGATCTTCTCGTCGAACTTCGCCTCTTGCGTAACGTAATCGACCGAATAGGCGAGACCGGAACAGCCGCGCCGGGGGGTCGACAGCTTGACCCCGATCGCATCGGCGGGTGCCTTCCCCATCAGATCGGCGACGCGCTGCTCGGCAGCCTTGGTCAGCGTGACCGCAGCGGGGCGTTCGCGTAATTTGGTCTCGGCCATCACAGCATCCCCAATTCGAGGCGCGCCTCGTCGGTCATCTTGTTGGGCCCCCAGGGCGGGTCCCAGACGAGATTGACCTGGGCATCGCGCACGCCGGGTACGGACGCAGCGCGCAGCTCGACTTCGCCCGGCATGGTCTCGGCAACGGGGCAGTGCGGCGTCGTCAGCGTCATGGTCACGACCACGTCCGCCTCGTCCGACACCTCGACGCCGTAGATCAGGCCGAGATCGTAGATATTGACCGGTATTTCCGGGTCGTAGATTTCCTTCAGCGCCTCGACCACCGCCTCGTACAGCTGGCCGCCGGGCTCGCCCGCCTTCGCTTCGGCAGGCTTCTTCTGCAGGAACCCTTCGAGATAATCGCGCTTGCGCTCCATCGTCTCGCGCGCGGTTTCGCCATCCGGCTCGACCGCGTCCTGCACACGCGCGCGGGGCGGCTTGGGCGGCGTATCCGTCAGCACCTGCTCGTTGGGAGCGGGGGCGGCGATGAAATCCTTGCTGTCCTGGTCTTCGCTCATATCCGTGCCTTCCTAGGCGAAAATCTTCTGCGTGCGCTCGATCCCGCGCACCAGCGCGGCAATGTCGTCGGCATCGCTGTAGAGGCCGAAACTGGCCCGTGCCGTCGCCGGTACGCCCAGATGCGCCATCAGCGGCTGGGCGCAGTGATGCCCCGCGCGGATCGCGACATTCTCTTCGTCCAATATGGTGCCGAGATCGTGCGGGTGAACCCCCTCCATCACGAAGGAGACGATCCCGGCGCTGTCCTGCGGCCCGAACAGGCGGACCGAGTTGAACCGCGACAGCGCATCGCGCGCCTCGGCCACCAGCGCCGTTTCATGGCGTTCGAGCGCGGCGATGTCGGCCGCCGCGACGTAGTCGATCGCGGCGTGGAGCGCGATCGCCTCGGTGATCATGGGGGTCCCGGCCTCGAAGCGCTGCGGCGGCTTCGCATAGGTCGAGCCTTCGAAAGTGACGGCATCGATCATCGCGCCGCCACCCTGCCACGGGGGCATATTGTCGAGAATTTCGTCCCGCGCCCACAGCACGCCGATCCCCGTCGGGCCGTAGAGCTTGTGTCCCGAAAAGACGTAGAAGTCGCAACCAAGTGCGGACAAGTCCAATGACATGCGCGGCGCGGCCTGGCATCCGTCGAGCAGCAGCTTCGCGCCAACCCCATGCGCGAGCTCCGCAGCGCGGCGCGCGTCGAGTTTCGAGCCGAGCACGTTGGAGACATGCGCCAGCGCGACGAGCTTGTGCCGCTCCGTCAGCATGGCGGCCAGCGCGTCGAGGTCGATCCGGCCGTCCTCGGTCAGCGGGCAGACGTCGATCTGCGCCCCGGTCCGCTCGGCCAGCAGTTGCCAGGGCACGATGTTGGAGTGATGCTCCAGCATCGACAGCATGATGCGGTCGCCCGGGCCGATGTTCGCCCCGCCCCAGCTTTGCGCGACGAGGTTGATCCCTTCGGTCGCGCCGCGCACGAAGACGACCTCGTCCTCGCTCTTCGCGCCGATGAATTCCGCCACGCGCCGCCGCGCGGCCTCGTAGCCCAGCGTCATGTTGGCGGAGCGCGAATAGACCCCGCGATGGACGGTCGCGTAATCCTCCCCCAGTGCGCGCGCCATCGCGTCGATCACCGCGCGCGGCTTCTGCGCCGTCGCGGCGGTGTCGAGATAGTGCCACGGCGCGCCGTCGGCGGTCACCATGCCGGGGAAATCCGCCTTGCGGGTCAGGAGCGCGGTGTCGCTCACAATTGCTGTTCCAGCCGCGAGAGCGCCAGGGCCATCAGCCGCTCGCGCTCGTCCTCGTCCGCCAGCGCGACGAAGGCATCGCCGATGAAGGCTTGGACCAGCAGCTTGCGCGATTGTTCGGGCGAGAGGCCGCGCGTCGCCATGTAATAGCGCGCCGCCTCGTCCAATTGCCCGACGCTGGCGCCGTGTTCGCACTTCACGTCGTCGGCGAAGATTTCGAGCTGCGGCACTGCATTCACGCTGGCCCCGCGTTCGAGCAGCAGACCCTTGAAGCTTTGCGCCGCGTCGGTCTTCTGCGCGTCGCGCACCACGTCGATCCGGCCGAGGAAATTTCCCGTGCCCTTGCCCCAGTGGACGCTGCGCACGACCTGGTTGCTGGTCGCGTGCGGAGCCTCGTGCGCCACCCGGGTGACGAATTCGCGGGTCGTCTCGCGCCCGCCCAGCGTCACGCCGCCGAGCTCGAAATGCGCCCCCTCGCCCAGCGTCACGACGATCTCGATCCGGCCGAGCCGGCCGCCCGCGATCACACCGAACAGCTCGCACCGCGCGCCCGCACCGACCTTCACGCGCAGGCGGCGCAGTTCGGTATCATCGTTCGCACCGGGGCCGGGCTCGATCACCAGCACGTCATGGAAGCGCTCGCCGGCGGGCACGTCGATATCGCGCCAGTCGTCGAACCGGGCGAGGTCCATGCCCTGCAGCGCCTCGACATCCGAATAGCGCCACGCCTCGTCCTTGCGGGTGGGGAGAAGAATCGATTCGCTCATCGGCTCGCCGGTCCTTCCGCGCGCCGCGCCAGCATTTTCGCCACCGCCGCGTCCTCGTATGATTCGAGGCACGGCTTGGTGCTGTCGAGCAGCGCGTCGAAACGCTTGCGCTTGGTCGCCTTGTTCAGGTCCGATCCCATGATCGCGTCGATCTGCCCCTCCACCGGGCGCACGCAGGCGAGCATCGCGCCGCAGCGGATCGCGTCGAGCTGTGCATCGCCGGTGCTTCTTTCGGTGCGGCACATCAGCTTGCCGCCGCGCTTGAACACGCCGCCTTTCCAGTTGGCGAGCTTCTTGCCGATGACGGTGATCTCGGTCGGCTGCGTGGGCGCAGGTACGGCGGCGGGCGCCTGGGCGAGGAGGATGGCCGCGAGAACGCTCATGCCGCCATCACCTCGTCATATCCCTCCTGCTCCAGCTGGAGGGCGAGATCGGCCCCGCCGGTCTTCACGATCCGGCCGTTCGACAGGATGTGCACGAAATCGGGCTTCACCACGTCGAGCAGCCGCTGGTAGTGCGTGATCAGCAGCACCCCCTTGTCGGGTGCGCGCATGATCGCGTTGATCCCGTCGCCCACCACGCGCAGCGCATCGATGTCGAGGCCGGAGTCCGTCTCGTCCAGAACCGCCAGCTTGGGATCGAGAATGCCCATCTGCACCATCTCGGCGCGCTTCTTCTCCCCGCCGGAGAAGCCGACATTCACGTTGCGCTTCAGCATATCCATGTCGAGCTTGAGCAGCGCGGCCTTTTCCTTCGCGACCTTCAGGAAGTCGCCGCCGGTCAGCGCCTCTTCCCCGCGCGCGGTGCGCTGCGCGTTCAGCGCCTCGCGCAGGAACTGCACGTTGGAGACGCCGGGGATTTCGACCGGGTACTGGAAGCCGAGGAACAGCCCCGCCGCAGCGCGCTCGTGCGGTTCCATGTCCAGCATGTCCTGGCCCAGGAAACTGACGCTGCCTTGTGTCACCTCGTAGCCGGGGCGACCGCCCAGCACGTAGGCCAGCGTGGACTTGCCCGCGCCGTTGGGGCCCATGATCGCGTGGACCTCGCCCGCGTTCACTTCGAGCGAAAGGCCCTTGAGGATCGGCTTGCCGTCGATTTCGGCGTGAAGATTGTCGATTTTCAGCATTGCGTGACGTCCATCAGTTTATCGTCGTCCCGGGCCTGACCCGGGGCCGGTGCTGCCTTCGATGCAGCGCCGAGGAAGAAAAGCACCATCCCGGATCAGGTCCGGGATGACGTGGGAGGGGAGCGGCGGGAGTCGCGTCCGCCGCGCGACGGCCCATTCCCGTCGCGGTCGTAGCGCGGCTTCGACTGCCGAGGATTCTCCGCATTGTGGCGGCGGCGGGCCTCGCCCTTGTCGGCGATGCGCATGCGCATCCCCGCGGTGATGCGCTGGAGCACGGCGTCCATGTTTTCCAGGATGTCGCTCGCAGCGATCCGCATCACGCGGATGCCGACCGATTCGAGGCTCTTGTCGCGGCGCTTGGCCAGCGTCTCGTCCTGGTCCGGCTCGTCGATCTGGATCGCCATGCCGAGGTTATGGCAGTTGAAATCGACGATCGCGCTGCCGACCACCGCGTGACGGGTGAACTTGTAGCGCCCGAGATCGGCCTTGGCGAAACGCGCCGCGAGCGCCTTGTGCGCCTCCGACGAATGCCGCCGCAAATGCCGCGCCCGCTCATGCAGCGCGTCGAGCCGCTTGTCCGAGATTTCCCAGCCGCGCCCCTTCTTCTTAAGCGCGGGGGCAGTGTCGGCGGTCTCGGAGGGATCGCGAAGCTGGAGGGTTTTGCGGTCGGTCACTTAACAATCACCTCCGCCTGTTCCGCGAAAAAGAGTGCCTTGATTGCGCACACGTCACCCTGAACTTGTTTCAGGGTCCATTTCTTCACATGCGCCGATGGCATAGGAGGCGTGATGGATCCTGAACCGAGTTCAGCATGACGGGTGTGGCGGGCAATTTGAGTGGTCATCCGACCGAACCCTCCAGACTAATCGCCAGCAGCTTCTGCGCTTCGACCGCGAACTCCATCGGCAGCTCTTTCAGCACCTCCTTGGCGAAGCCGTTGACGATCAGCGCCACCGCCTCTTCCTCGCCCAGGCCGCGCTGCATGGCGTAGAACAGCTGGTCGTCGGAAATCTTGCTGGTGGTCGCCTCGTGCTCGATCTGCGCAGAGGGGTTCTTCACCTCGATATAGGGCACGGTATGCGCGCCGCAGCGGTCGCCCAGCAGCAGCGAATCGCACTGGGTGAAATTGCGCACGCCGTCGGCATTGGCGGCAACGCGGACCAGACCGCGATAGGTGTTGTTCGACTTGCCCGCCGAAATCCCCTTGGAGATGATGGTCGAGCGGCTGCCCGCGCCGTTGTGCACCATCTTGGTGCCGGTATCGGCCTGCTGGTAATTGTTGGTCACCGCGACCGAGTAGAATTCGCCGACCGAATCCTTCCCGTTGAGGACGCAGGAGGGGTATTTCCACGTCACCGCACTGCCGGTTTCGACCTGGGTCCACGCGATCTTCGAGCGGTCGCCCTGGCACAGGCCACGCTTGGTGACGAAATTGTAGATCCCGCCCTTGCCCTCGGCATTGCCGGGATACCAGTTCTGGACGGTCGAATACTTGATCTCGGCATCTTCCATCGCGACCAGTTCCACCACCGCGGCGTGGAGCTGGTTCTCGTCGCGCATGGGCGCGGTGCAGCCTTCGAGATAGCTGACATAGCTGCCCTTCTCGGCGACGATCAGCGTGCGTTCGAACTGGCCGGTATTCTCCGCATTGATGCGGAAATAAGTGCTGAGCTCCATCGGGCAGCGTACGCCCTCTGGCACATAGACGAAGGTGCCGTCCGAAAAGACCGCGCAGTTGAGCGTGGCGAAATAGTTGTCGCGCTGCGGCACCACCTTGCCGAGCCATTTCTTCACCAGTTCGGGGTGCTCGCGGATCGCCTCCGAAATGGAAAGGAAGATCACGCCCGCCTTCTTCAGTTCCTCGCGGAAGGTTGTGGCGACGCTGACCGAATCGAACACCGCGTCGACCGCGACCTTGCGCGCGCCCTTGACCCCGGCGAGCACTTCCTGCTCCGCGATCGGGATGCCGAGCTTGTCGTAGGTCGACTTGATCTCCGGATCGAGCTCGTCGAGCGATTCCAGCTCTGTCTTCTTCTTGGGCGCGGCGTAGTAATAGGCGTCCTGGTAATCGATCTCGGGATAGCCGAGCTTGGCCCAGTCGGGCTCCTCCATCTCCTGCCACAGGCGGAACGCCTTCAGCCGCCAGTCGAGCATCCATTCGGGCTCTTTCTTCTTGGCGGAGATGAAGCGGACGGTGTCTTCATTCAGGCCCTTGGGCGCGAACTCCGTGTCGATTTCCGAATGCCAGCCGAATTCGTACTCGCCGGCCTTTGCCGCGGCCTCCTTGGCGTCCCTATCCATTTCGGGGCGATCCATTTCCGGCTTCTCGAGCGCCGGGTGCCCATGGTCCAGAGTGTCGATCGTATCGGTCATGCCATTTCCCTGTGGGCCGACGCGCCGGCTCTTGCCGAAAGCTGCGTCAGCGAAATTCCTGCGAGCGCGCCGCGCAGCGCCTCGTTCACCACCGGCCAGTGCGGGCGGACGGAGCAATCGTGGTCGATCGCGCAGTCGGTGCCTTCGACGCAGGCGGTCAGCGCGATCGGCCCCTCCACCGCCTCGACGATGTCGGCCAGCGTGATCGCCGCCGCCGGGCGCGCCAGTTGCAGCCCGCCGCCCGCCCCGCGAATCGAGCGCAGCAGACCCGCCGCGGCGAGCTTGCTGACGATCTTCTGCACGGTGGGCGCGGGCAGGCCGGTCTCCGCCGCCAGCTCCGCCGCGCTCACCCGCCCGCCACCGCAATGGCGCGCGGCGGCGCCCATGGTGACGACGGCATAGTCGGCGAGGTTGGAAAGGCGCATGAGGCGGGCGATATCCTAATCGGAGCGTTTCGTTCCGATTTCACCTATGCACCATGCGAACCGGTTTCAACGCGAAACCGCCTGTTGCGAGTCGTTAGCATTCACGCGGCCATGCTTGCCAGACGATGCGATTGGCGTGCAGCGAGCGGGCATGGACGCTTTCCGGATGATTCGCCCCGCTCTCTTCGCGCTCGATCCCGAACGCGCGCACGGGCTTTCCATCGCCGCGCTGAAAGCGCTGCCCGGGCGCGGGGCGCGCGCCGAAAGCGCTGGGCCGCTGGCGACGCAGGTCGCGGGGCTCACCTTCCCCAACCCGGTCGGGCTGGCCGCGGGATACGACAAGGATGCGCAGGTGCCCGATGCGCTGCTGTCACTCGGCTTCGGGTTCGCCGAGGTGGGCTCCATCACGCCCTTCCCGCAAGGCGGCAACCCGAAGCCGCGCCTGTTCCGGCTGGTAGAGGACGCCGCAGTCATCAACCGGATAGGGTTCAACAATGGCGGAGCGCTGGCCGCCCGCGAACGACTCGCGCGGCGGCAGGGTCGGCCTGGCATCGTCGGGGTGAACATCGGCGCGAACAAGGATTCGGACGACCGCGTGGCCGACTACGCCCTGATGGCGCGGGCGATGGCCCCGGTGGCGAGCTATCTGGCGGTAAACGTCTCCAGCCCCAACACGCCCGGCCTGCGCGCCTTGCAGGACGAGGGCGCGCTGGGTGCCCTGCTCGATGCGGTGATCGCCGCGCGGGACGAGGCCTGCCCGCAACATGCGCCGCCCGTGTTCCTGAAAGTCGCGCCCGACCTTCAGCCCGCCGACATGGACGCGATCGCGCGCATCGCGCTGGACCGGAAGCTGGGCGCGCTGATCGTTTCCAACACCACCATCGCCCGCCCCGCCCTGCGATCCGCCCATGCCGACGAGACCGGCGGGCTGTCGGGCGCGCCGCTGAAGGATTTGGCGCTCGCCCGGCTGCGCGACTTCCGCCGCGCGACCGGGGGCGCGATCCCGCTAGTCGGCGTCGGCGGCATCGCCAGCGCCGACGAGGCGTGGGAGCGTATCCGCGCCGGGGCGAGCCTGGTCCAGCTCTACAGCGCGCTGGTCTATCACGGGCCGGGTCTCGCACGGCGCATCGTACACGGTCTGGAGGCGAGAATGCGGCGCGACGGCTTTTCTTCGATTGCCGCGGCGGTCGGCACCGCATAGCGTCGCGCGCCATGCTGAACCGTTCCCTGCTGGCGCTCGCCGCGCCCCTCGCCCTCGCTTCCACTCTTGGTGCCTGCGCCACCGTCGCTAACGATGCACCAACCGCGCAATCCGCCGGTGTCGGCACCGTCAGCGCCGCCGATCCCCGCGCCCAGGCCGCCGGGATGGCGATCCTGCGCGAAGGCGGCAACGCCACCGACGCGGCGATCGCGACCATGCTGGCGCTCAACGTGGTGGAGCCCCAGAGCTCGGGCATCGGCGGTGGCGGCTTCATCGTGCGCGGCGCGGCGGATGGCACGGTCGAAACCTATGACGGGCGCGAGAAAGCCCCGGCGGGCGCGACGCCCGACTGGTTCCTGACCCCCGACGGCCAGTTGCCCCCGTTCGAGGCATCGCGGAAGAGCGGCCTCAGCGTCGGCGTGCCGGGCAATCTAGCCCTCGCCGCCCTCGCGCACAGGGAACACGGCAAGCTCCCCTGGGCGAAGCTGTTCGCGCCGGCCATCGCGCTCGCCCGCGACGGGTTCGAGATCAATCCGCGCCTCAACCAGTCTATCGCCGAGACTGCCGATCGTGCGGGCTGGACGGCGGAGGGCCGCGCGCTCTACTTCACCGCCGAAGGTCAGCCGCGCCCCGTGGGCGATACCATCGTGAACGAGGAGCTGGCGCGCACCTTCGAAGCGATCGCGGCGCAGGGGCCGGAGGCGTTCTACACCGGCCCGCGCGCGAAGGCGCTGGCCGAGACGGTCGATGCGCACACGCCCCATGCCGGGGCGATGACCCCCGCCGATCTCGCCGATTACGAGGCGAAGGAACGCGACGCCGTTTGCGGCACCTACCGCCAATACCGCGTGTGCGGCATGGGCCCGCCGACCTCCGGTGGGATCGCGGTCCTGCAAATCCTCGGCGAGCTGGAACGGTTCGACCTTGCCAAGCTGGGCGTCCAGAACCCGGAAACCTGGCATCTTTTCCTAGAGGCGCAGCGGCTTGCCTATGCCGACCGCGAGCTTTACGCGGCCGACAGCGATTTCGTCCGCGTGCCGGTCGCGGGGCTGATCGATCCGGCCTACCTCGCCCGCCGCAGCGCGCTGATCCAGCCGAATTCCACGATGGCGACGGTGCGCGCGGGAACGCCGGTCGGGGCCGACACCGCGCTCGCCGATGGCGACGAGCCGGAGGAGCACGGCACCTCGCATTTCGCGGTGGTCGACGGGTCGAACACGATGGTCAGCTATACCTCGACCATCGAAAGCGCCTTCGGCTCGGGCCTGATGACGGGCGGCTTCTTCCTCAACAACGAAATGACCGACTTCAGCCGTTCGCCCACAGTGGACGGTCGACCGGTCGCCAACCGGGTGGAAGGCAACAAGCGCCCGCGCAGCTCCATGGCGCCGGTGGTGGTCTACGATCCGCAGGGCCGGCCCTTCCTGGCCATAGGCGCGGCGGGGGGTGCGACCATTCCGGTGCAGACCGCGCGCAGCATCATCGGCGTGATCGATTTCGGCCTGTCGGCGCAAGATGCGCTCGGCATGCCCTTCATCATGCAATATGACGACGCGGTGATGGTCGAACAGGGCACCTGGATGGAACGGGCGATGGATCGCTTCCGCGCGCTCGGCCATGAAAATATCATGGCACGCGCGGCGCCGGTAAAGGCGAATGCGGTCCTGCGCACGCCCGAGGGATGGGAAGGCGCGCGCGATCCCCGGGTCGAGGACAAGCTGTCCCTTCCCTGATCGCCCTACCGACAGCTGCTTGCCCGCCGCTTGCCGCTACGGCGCGGGGACCGTATCGGGCGCAAGGATAACGACAGACAAGACGATCATGGGACAGGAGCCTTCCGGCATGCAGCTGAACGAGGTCGATTCCGCCAACAATCTGGTCCAGCTGTTCCTGCACCGGGCGGACGTGCTGGGCGACAAGCCGTTCCTGGGCACCAAGCGCGACGGCGAATGGCAGACGATCAGATGGCGCGAGGCGGCGGAGCGAGTCTGCCTGCTCGCGGAAAACCTGCGCGCGATGGGGCTCGCGACCGGCGACCGGGTGCTGCTGGTGTCGGAAAACCGCCCGGAATGGTGCATCGCCGATCTCGGCATCATGGCCGCCGGCTGCATCACCGTGCCCGCCTACACCACCAACACGCAGCGCGACCATGTCCACATCCTGTCCGATTCGGGCGCGCGCGCCGTCATCGTGTCGAACGAGAAGCTGTCCCAGCCGCTGATTCCCGCCATCATGCGCACCGGCCTCGCCGAACATATCGTCCCGATCGATACCGTCCGGTCCTACCAGTCGGGCCAGCTGACCTGTCACGGCTGGAGCACGCTCACGACCGGCGACGCCAAGGCGGCGAGGGCGGCGGTGGAAGGGCGGATCGCGCATATCCAGCGCGAGGATACCGCCTGCCTGATCTACACCAGCGGCACCGGCGGCGCGCCGCGCGGGGTGATCCAGCACCATGGCGCGATCCTGTGCAATGTTTCCGGCGCGGCGCGCATTCTGATGGAGGATTTCGGCCTCAACGAGGACGAGCGGTTCCTGTCGTTCCTGCCGCTCAGCCACGCCTACGAACACACCGGCGGGCAATTCCTGCCGATCGGGGTCGGCGCGCAGATCTTCTACGCCGAGGGGCTCGACAAGCTGGCGAGCAATATCGAGGAAACGCGCCCGACGATCATGGTCGTCGTCCCGCGCCTGTTCGAGGTGCTGCGCACGCGCATCATGCGCCAGGTCGAAAAGCAGGGCGGCGCGCCGCAGCGCCTGATGGAAATGGCGATCGCGCTGGGCGAACGGCGCGCGGATGGCCGCTATCGCCTGGGCGACAAGACGCTGAACCTGCTGCTCGAAAGGCTGCTGCGGCCCAAGATCCGGGCGAAGTTCGGCGGCCGGATCAAGGCGATGGTGTCAGGCGGCGCGCCGCTCAATCCCGATGTCGGCGTGTTCTTCCAGGCGATGGGGCTGACCATGCTGCAGGGTTACGGCCAGACCGAGGCGGGACCGGTGATCGCCTGCAACCGCCCGCGCGCCGGGATCGCGATGGACACGGTCGGCCCGCCGATGGACGGGGTCGAAATCCGCATCGCCGACGACGGGGAAATACTCTGCCGTGGCGAACTGGTGATGCAGGGGTACTGGCAGAACGCGGCGGAAACGAACCGCGCCTTGCAGGACGGCTGGCTCCACACCGGCGATATCGGTCATCTGGACGAGCGCGGGCGGATCAAGATCACCGATCGCAAGAAGGACATGATCGTCAACGACAAGGGCGACAATGTCGCGCCGCAGAAGGTCGAAGGGATGCTGACCCTGCAGCGCGAGATCGGCCAGGCCATGGTCCACGGCGACCGCCACCCCTATGTCGTCGGGCTGATCGTCCCCGATCCCGAATGGGCGGCCGAATGGGCGAAGGCGCACGACCGCAAATTCGAGATGGCGGCGCTGCAGGAAGATCCCGAATTCCGCCAGGCGATCCGCGCTGCGGTGGACCGCGTTAACAAGGACCTGTCGGTGATCGAAAAGGTGCGCCAGTTTACCTTCGCCGACGAACCGTTCTCGATCGAGAACGAGCAGATGACCCCCAGCATGAAAATCCGCCGCCACAAGATTCGCGAGGTGTACGGCCCCCGGCTGGAGGGGCTCTATCGCAGTTGACGCGTGATCAGGGCACGATCGTCGTGAACAGATAGGTCGCGAAGATGACGAGGTGGACGATGCCCTGAACGATCGTCGTGCGACCGCCACTGAGCGTCAGCGTGGCGACGAGCAGGGTCAGCGCCAGCAACACGATCGAGCGCATCGATAGCCCCAGTTCCAGATCGAGGCCGAAGACCAGCGCCACCCCTGCCACGGCGGGGATGGTCAGGCCGATGGCCGCCAGCGCCGAACCGATCGCGAGATTGAGGCTGGTCTGAACCCGGTCCGCCCGCGCCGCGCGATAGGCGGCGAAACCTTCGGGGGCGAGGACGAGGGCGGCGATGATGATCCCGACCAGCGCCTGCGGCGCGCCGATCGCCCGCACTCCGCTCTCGATCACGGGCGACAGCAGCTTCGCCAGCAGCACGACCGCCACTAGCGCGACCAGCAGCATGCCGGACGCGGCGATCGCCTTCGCCCGCGGCACCGGGGCCTCGTGCGCGTGATCGCCGCGTCCTCGATATGGTGGACGAAGTGATCCTTGTGCCGGATCGTCTGCGCCACCACGAAAGTTGCGTAGACCAGCATCGAGATCACCGCCACGAACACCAGCTGCTTTGGACTGTAGAACGCGCCGCTCGCCGCGGTGGTGAAATTGGGCAGGACCAGCACCAGCACCGACAGGGTCGCCAGCATCGCCAGCCCGGCACTGACGCCCGCCTGGGTGTAGTTCTGTTCGTGATGCCGCTGACCGCCCGCCAGCAGGCAGATGCCAATAATCCCGTTGATCGTGATCATCAGCGCCGCCATCAGCGTGTCGCGCGCCAGCGTCTGCGATCCCGCCCCTTCGCTCAGCATGATCGATACGATCAGCGACGCTTCGATGATCGTGACGGCGAGGGCGAGGAGCAGCGTGCCGAACGGCTCGCCGACATAGTGAGCCAGTACCTCCGCATGATAGACCGCCGCCATGATCGCGGCGGCGAGCAGCAATCCGATCGGGATCGCCAGCGCGATGCCGGACGGCTTGCCGAGCAGCAGCCCTGCCAGCGCCAGGATGGGCGCGGCCACCGACCAGCTGGGCAGCGTGTAGAGGTTGAGCGGTCGCGGCGTGGTCATCGCGCTATGGCTAGCGGATGGGCCGTGTGTGGCAAGCGCGATCGCGCGGTTCGGCTCAGGCCGCCGCATCCTCGATGAATTCGGGATAGAAGCCCGGCTGCGCGCTCGACCATGCGGGCGCGGTCGCGGCGGCTTCGCTCAAGCTTTGCAGCAGGCGCTTGCGTTGCCGCGGGTCGATCTGCGGCAGCGCCGCCGCGGCGCAGAAGATACTGGGCAGCCATGGCCGGACCTCGGCACCGAGCAGTCTTTCGTAGAGGAAGCGGAACGGGGGGAAGCCGTCGATCCGCTCTTCCGCCAGATCGCCCGCCGCGATGCCCACGACGGTGCCGAGAAATGCCGTCGGCACCGCCGTCTCACACGGGTCCGGCACCGTGCCACGCACCTTCTTAAGCGGCTGATAGGCGATGTATTGCCGCCGGATCGCCGCGCTTTCCGCCGCGTCGCGCGCCCATAGCCGGAAAGCGTCCGAGCGCCCCAACCCGACGTCCAGACTGCGGCGGATGAACCGCTGCGTGCACGGCTTGAAACTCGCGAATTCGCGCATTTCGCTGATGAGCAGCGATGTCGTGCCGCTGACCGTCATGAGTGGCCCCTGCTGTTGTTGCAGCAGCGAGCTATCGCGGAACTTGGTTAAGACCGGGTAAGCATGACGGTGAAAATCGCCGGTCCGGATATCGGTGAGCTCAGATTAGCCCGGCAAGCGGGCTGGAAGGGTCGGCATATTTGCGTGTCGCCATGCGGCCCGCCCGATAGGCCTCGCGGCCCGCCTCCACCGCCAGCTTCATCGCGCGGGCCATGCGGATCGGGTCCTTCGCCTCGGCTATCGCGGTGTTCATCAGCACCCCGTCGCAGCCCAGCTCCATCGCCACGGCCGCATCGCTGGCGGTACCGACTCCCGCATCCACCAGCACCGGCACGCTCGCGCCTTCCACGATCAGGCGAATGGTCACGCGGTTCTGGATGCCCAGCCCGCTGCCGATCGGCGCGCCCAGCGGCATGATCGCCACCGCGCCCGCTTCCTCCAGCTGCTTCGCCGCGATCGGATCGTCGGCGCAATAGACCATCGGGTGGAAGCCGTCCCTGGCCAGCACCTCGGTCGCTTTCAGCGTCTCGCGCATGTCGGGATAAAGCGTCTTCGCCTCGCCCAGCACCTCCAGCTTGACGAGATCCCAGCCCCCAGCCTCGCGCGCCAGACGCAGCGTGCGGATCGCCTCATCGGCGGTGAAACACCCGGCGGTGTTCGGCAAGTAGGTGACCTTCTTCGGATCGATGAAATCGGTCAGCATCGGGGCCTTGGGATCGCTCACGTTCACGCGGCGAACGGCGACGGTCACAATTTCCGCCCCCGACGCCTCCAGCGCGGCGGCGTTCTGCGCGAAATCCTTGTATTTGCCCGTCCCCACGATCAGGCGCGAACGGAAGGTATGGCCCGCGACCGTCCAGCTGTCGTCCTGCCCGGCCGGCGGCGCGGCTTCTCCGCCGCCGACGAAATGGACGATTTCCAGCGTATCGCCATCGTGCAGCGCGACGTCGGCCAGCCCGGAACGCTCAACGATCGCGCCGTTTCGCTCCACCGCGACCTTCGCCGGATCGAGCTCGATTTCGCTCAGGAACGCGCCCAGCGTCGGCGCGCCGGTGCGCCGGACCTCGCCATTGACGGTGAGGGAACGGGTGGTGCGGGTATCGGTCTCGCTCATGAAGAGCGAGATAGAGCCCCATGCGCGTGACGCAAGTTGAGGATGTGGCCTAGCGACACCAGCGCCACCCCGATGATGGTCAGTATCGCTTCCTCCATCCCGTGCGGCGCGGCCAGCGCGCCGCCCATGAAGGTGAGGCCGGTCATCGCGACTACGAAGGGTGCCCGGCGGCGATGGCGCAGCGCGCCCCACCCGATCGCCGCCCCGGCGATAACCACCGCGACGGCGAGGCCCCAACGGTGAATTGCGGGGGAGAGAAGCCATTCGCCCCCGATCCCTAGCGCGGAAACGACCACGATGCTGGCAACGCAGTGCACCGCGCATAGGCTCGACAAGACGATTCCGAACTTGTCGAGGCGATTGCGGGCCGGGCTGAGTCGCGATGGCATGGCGCACCAGATATGTAATGTTGTTACATTAGGCAAGGACTTCCTCCTGCTTTGGCCACCGCCCAGCGCTGATCCGGGGCAGCCGGCCTTGCGCAAAAGCGCACAAACGCGCATCACGCCGCCGCAATGGTCGCATCCTCGCAATTGACGGCAAAACGCCCACGCGCGATCGCCAACTGGCTGTTGATGGTCGCTGGAATGGTAGTCCTGATCCTGGTCGTGGGCGGTATCACGCGGCTGACCGAATCCGGCCTGTCGATCACCCAGTGGAACCCGGTCACAGGCGCGCTGCCGCCATTGACCGATGCGCAGTGGCAGGCCGAATATGCCCGCTATCGCGCCACGCCCGAATTTCGCTTCGAGGCCGGGCCGGCCGGCATGACGCTGGAGCATTTCAAGTTCATCTTCTTCTGGGAGTGGTTCCACCGCCTGATCGGACGGTTGATCGGGCTGGCCTTCGCGCTGCCGCTGGCCTGGTTCTGGGTGAAGGGGCAGATTCCGACAGGCTACAAACCGCGCCTGGTCGCGCTGCTGGCGCTGGGCGGGCTGCAAGGCACGTTCGGCTGGCTGATGGTGCGTTCGGGCCTGTCGGGACAGATGACGGACGTCAGCCATTTCTGGCTTTCGATCCATCTGACCACCGCCCTCTTCACACTGGCGGGGCTCGTCTGGACCGCACTCGATCTCCTCGCGCTGCACCGGCACCCCGCGTCCCGCCCGCGCCATCTCCGGCTCGACGCCCTGCTGGTGGGGGCGATGCTGCTGATCCAGTTGGTGCTAGGCGCGTGGGTCGCGGGCCTCAATGCGGGCCATGTGACGCGAAGCTGGCCGCTGATGGACGGCCGGCTGGTCCCGGAAGTCGACAGCGGCGGGCACGGCGCGCTCTACACGCTGACCCACGATCCGTTCCTGCTGCATTTCCTGCATCGCTGGTGGGCGATCGCGGTGCTGGTGGCGATGATCTGGTTCGCGCGCTCGATCCGCGGCTTCGCGCGCCTGCCCGCGGCGGCGCTCAATGGCGTGGTCGGCACGCAGGTGGTGCTCGGGATCCTGACCGTCGTGAGCGGCGTGTCGCTATGGATAGCGGTCCTGCACCAGCTGGTGGGCGCTCTGCTCGTCGCGACCTTCGCCTGGGCGGCGCACGCCAAGGGGCGCGAACGCTGGCTGCGATGACGCCGCTGCCGATCGGGAAGACGCCGCCGCAATAGCGCGGAACGAACTTGGAGGTATTATTTTACCTCTCCGCTAAGGTGCGGATTTGCTTGACTTGCAGGCCTTGGCACGACAAATGCGCCGCCTTGCCGACCCTTTCGGGTTCGGCCCTGTTTCCGATTCGAAGACGAGAGTATCGCCATGAAGGCACTGACCAAGACGACCCGGTCGATCAAGCCGGCCGAAGTCGAGAAGAAATGGCACATCGTGGATGCCGAGGGACTGGTCGTCGGCCGCCTTGCCGCGATCGTCGCCAACATCCTGCGCGGCAAGCACAAGCCGAGCTACACCCCCCATGTCGACTGCGGCGATCACGTGATCGTGCTCAACGCCGACAAGGTGCGGTTCACCGGCAACAAGCTGACCGACAAGAAGTATTACAAGCACACCGGCTATGCCGGCGGCATCAAGGAAACGACCCCGGCCAAGGTGCTGGAAGGCCGTTTCCCCGAGCGCGTGCTGGAAAAGGCAGTCGAGCGCATGATCCCGCGGGGGCCGCTGGGCCGCGCGCAGATGAAGGCGCTGCACCTTTATGCCGGCACCGAGCATCCGCATGACGGGCAGCAGCCCGAGGTGCTCGACGTTGCTTCGATGAATCGCAAGAACAAGGTTTCCGCGTAATGGCTGACGAAAAGAACACGGACGAGACCCCGCAGACCGAGGGTCAGACCGAAAACAAGAACCAGGCCGTCGAGCAGAGCGCGGTCGAGGACAATGCCGAGACGGTAGCGACGCAGGGCGCTTCCGCCGACAACGAAGGTGCGAACGCCAAGAAGAGCGTCGGCGACCTGTCGGACCTCAAGGACATTGCCGGCGATACCCCCGATGCCGACGCCGCCGCGGTTGCGCAGAGCACCGCGCCGCTGCGCGAGCAGGAGCTCGACAAGCAAGGCCGCGCCTACGCGACCGGCCGCCGCAAGGATGCGACCGCGCGTGTCTGGCTGAAGCCGGGCAAGGGCCAGATCATCGTCAACGGCAAGGACCAGGAAGCGTATTTTGCGCGTCCGACGCTGCGTCTGATCATCGACCAGCCCTTCGCGATCACCGATCGCCAGGGCCAGTACGATGTCGTCGCGACCGTCAAGGGCGGTGGCCTTTCGGGCCAGGCCGGAGCGGTGAAGCACGGGATCAGCCAGGCGCTGGCGAAGTACGAGCCCGCGCTGCGCAGCACGGTGAAGGCCGCCGGCTTCCTCACCCGCGACAGCCGCGTGGTCGAGCGCAAGAAGTACGGCCGCGCCAAGGCGCGCCGCAGCTTCCAGTTCTCGAAGCGCTAAAGGCTTCTCAACCCCATCACCAAGAGAGGGCGGTCCTTCAGGGCCGCCCTTTTCTTTTATGCGTGCTCTTCGTCACACGCCCACCCGAGCGATGCCCTGTTGCCAAAAAGCCATAGCGATACAGCGTCACGCCAACGTCACGATAGCGCCGGAAACCGGTAATATGCCGGTCGTAGCCGGGCCCCGAAATCAAGAAACAGGGGCCACTCGATGGGATATCGCACTCGCTTTCTCGCTTCCACCGCCGGTCTGGCATTCGCCGCCTGCGCCTCGCCGGCGATTGCCGGCGACATTGCCGGCAGCGTCTATGACGCAGGCGAGACCGTCGCGCTGCAGGCGGCGCAGGTCCATCTGCTGGAGCTCGATCGGGCGGCGGTAACGCAGCGCGACGGCAGCTTCTATTTCGCCGATGTCCCGGCGGGCGAATACACGCTGGAAATCAGCTATATCGGCGCACCCGCGGTCCAGCGCACGGTGAGCGTGCCCGCCACCGGCACGGCGCGGATCGACGTCCTCCTCGGGGCCGACGATCACGAAATTCTCGTCATCGGACAGAGCGCCAACCTCGCCAGCGCCCTCAGCCGCAAACGTGCCGCGGACGGTGTCAGCGACGTCCTCACGCGCGACGCCATCGGTAACTTTCCCGATCAGAATGTCGCCGAATCGCTGCGCCGTCTTCCCGGCATCAACGTCCTCAACGATCAAGGCGAAGGGCGCTTCGTATCGATTCGGGGGCTGGACCCGGATTTGAACGCGACTTCGCTGAACGGGGTGCGGGTTCCCTCGCCGGAATCGGATGTGCGCTCGGTCGCGCTCGACGTGGTTTCGAGCGACATCATCGAATCGATCGAGGTGAAGAAGTCCCTCACCCCCGACATGGATGCCGACACCATCGGCGCCTCGATCGAGATCAACACCACCAGCGCTTTCGACCGCAAGAAGCGACTCCTGACGGCCAAGATCGAAGGCAGCTACAACGATTACGCCGATTACTTGTCGCCCAAGGGCAGCGTCGACTTCTCCACCCGGATCGGCGACGATTTCGGGGTCACCGGCGGCATTTCGTATTACAGGCGCAAGTTCGAGACCGACAATATCGAGGCCGACAACTGGGAGGATGCAGGCGACGGTCCGTTCCCAACCGAGGTCCAGTATCGCGATTACGATGTCGAGCGCACCCGCATCAGCGGCACGCTGGGCGCGGACGGACGGCTCGGCGATTCGACCGAGCTCTATGTCCGTGGCACCTTCAGCCAGTTCGACGACCAGGAATATCGCCGCCGCACCACCTTCGACCTGGGCGATTTCGACGGCGGCCCGTCGAGCCAGACCGCGACCGGCGCGACCTTCAGCGACGACGACGAAGAGTTCACGATCGAGCGCGACCTGAAGGATCGCTTCGAGCGCCAGCGAATCCTGTCGGTCGTGCTGGGGGGCAAGAGCCGCTGGGACGGTCTGTTCAGCAACTACTCGGTCAGCTACTCGAAGTCGTCGGAGCGCGAGACCGGATCGCTCGATCCCGTCCAGTTCGACCGCGACTTCGACGGCGACGGGGTCACCGTCGCCTTCGACTACAGCAATCCGCGCATACCGCTCTACAGCTTCACGAGTGGTGCCGCGCTGGCGACCGATCCTGCGGAATACAATCTGAAGGACATCGAGCAGACCGCCCTGTCCGATTCGCAGGACCGGGAATGGGCGGCGAAGTTCGACCTAGGGCAGGATTTCTATACCGCCAACGGCACCTTCACGATCCAGGCCGGATACAAGGGACGCTGGCGCAAGAAGACCTACGACAAGCAGGTCAATTTCTGGGAGTATGACGGCCCGGGCGATTTCACCCTGGCCGATGTGCTGGGCAGCCAGACCTACCGCATCACGAACATCGCGCCGGTCGCCGGTTTCGACTCTCCGCGCAACTTCTTCGACAGCAATTTCTCCGATTTCGAATTCCAGGCGATCGATTCGCAATATGATTCGGCGGTCGAGGATTATCGCGCAGACGAAGACATCCAGGCGGGCTACGCTCTCGCCCGTTACGAAAACGATCGTCTGCTGCTGATCGGCGGCGTGCGCTACGAGCACACGGCGAACCAACTCTACGGCAATCAGGTCAACCTGTTCGAGGACGGCCAGACCCTGCCGGACGGAACCACCGCGACCGACGACACGGTCATCATCACCCCGCGCCGCATCGATCGCGATTACGGGCAATGGTTGCCCAGCGCCACGCTGCGGTTCGAGGCGGCGGACAATTTCGTCACTCGACTGGCCGCCTATCGCAGCCTGGTGCGGCCCAAGCTGTCGCGCCTCGCCCCGCGCTTCGAGATCGACGAGGACGACGAGGCGGTGATCGGCAATCCCGGCCTGCTGCCGTACAAGGCGTGGAATTTCGACGCGAGTTTCGAATACTACATGAACTCCAACGGCGCGCTGACCGCTGCGGTGTTCTACAAGGATATTCAGGATTACGCGGTCGATGTCGTGATCGACAGCCCGGGCACGTTGCAAGGCATCGACTTCGAGGAAGCCGAATATACGGTCAACGGGCCGAGCGCGGAGGTCTACGGCCTCGAACTAGGCCTTTATCAGAGCCTCGATTTCCTGCCCGGCCTGCTCTCCGGCTTCCTCGTCCAGGCGAACTACACCTATACCGACGCGACGGGATCGATCGTCGATGGCGACATCAGCGATGTCGGCTCGGTCACGAACTATCGCGACATCCCGCTGCCGACGACGTCCAAGCACACCTTCAACGCGGTGCTCGGCTACGAGAAGGGGCCGGTCAGCGTGCGGCTCGCCGGAACCTATCGCAGCAAATATCTCGACGAGATCAATGGCGATGGCCCGGACTACGATCGCTATGTCGACGATCACTTCCAGCTCGACCTCAGCGCCAAGCTCCGCGTGACCAAGGGCATCCAGCTGTTCTACGAGTGGGTGAACATCAACAACGCGAAATATTTTGCCTACAACCGGCTGGGCGGCGCGCAGAACCTCTACCAGTTCGAGCAGTATGGCTGGACCATGAAAGGCGGCGTGAGGGTGAACTTCTGATGCGCAAGGCAATATACCTGGCGGCAGCGGGCGCATTCGCGCTGGCGGGCTGCGCGACGAACCCCGTCACCGGCGACCCTGCGGTGACGGTGCAGGCGATCGGCGAGACCGAGCCGGTCGGCACGGCCGACGAGGACGCGGCCGACGATCCGGCGATCTGGCGCAATCCGGCCGACCCGGCCGCCAGCCTGATCGTCGCCACCGACAAGAAGGCCGGGCTCTACGTCTACGACCTCGACGGCAAGCGTCGCAGCTTCACCGACGCCGGGCGCGTCAACAATGTCGATGTGGTCGATATGGGCGAGGTCGCTGGCATCGTGGTCGTGGCCAGCGACCGCACCGACCCGGCGAACGCGGTGTTCCGCATGTGGCGGCTCGACCCCGCGACAGCCGCGCTGACGCCGATCGGCTCCAGCGCGGTCGGTGCGGGCGAAGCCTACGGCATCTGCGCGATGCGCGCGGGCGATCGGTTGCGCGTCGCCTCCATCATCAAGGATGGCCGCATTGTGGAGCGGGAAACCGGCTTCCTTAAAGGCAACATCGCCCCCATCGGCACGCAATCGATCGATCGCAAGGTGCCGACCCAGGCCGAAGGTTGCGTGTACGACCCGCGCGACGGCGCCCTGTATGTCGGCGAGGAGAACGCCGGCATCTGGCGTTTCGACAGAGGCGCACGTGAAGGTACGCTGGTCGCTCCGGCCGACAACCGCATGCTGGTCGCCGATGTCGAGGGACTCGCCATGATCCCCGAAGGCGAGGATGGTGGCTGGCTCGTCGCCTCCAGCCAGGGCGACAATGCCTATGCGGTCTTCGCCCTGCCCGGCATGGAACCGGTAGGTCGCTTCCGGATCGGCGCGGGCGCTTTCGGTTCGACCGAAGAAACCGATGGCATCGGCCTGATGCCTGGCAGCTTCGGAGCGAAATATCCCGACGGCCTGTTCGTGGCGCAGGACGGCGATAACGCACCGGCGGCGCAGAACTTCAAACTGGTACGGTGGGACGCGATCCGCGCGGCGCTGGGGATCGACTGACTTCGAGGACGAAGGCTTAGTGAACAGGCGGGTCGGTAAGCGGCACCCGTCCCGCCGGGGCCACCGGTTCGCCGGGTTCGCGTGGCGGCATCGCGTCTTCGGGAACGTCGTCGATCTGCATGTCCGGAGTGGGTAGCGCTTCCAGATTGCGGACGATCACCTCCAGGCGCTCCCCGTCCCAATGCAGTTCGTTGAAGCCGGGGGGCGTCGAGCGGGTGCGTTTCGACAGCGTACCCGCGCCGATCATCCGGACCGGCCCGGCTTTGGTCTGCTCTACGATGTCGAACGCGTCGTGGACGTGGCCGGACAGCACGCCGACAACCTCGCGCTTCGCCAGTTCGCGCAGGGCCTCTTCGCCGTTCTTCGTCAGCGCGGTCCCCGTGGTGCCCACTTCGCGCAAGGGGTGATGACAGGCGACAAGCGCGCGCATCCCCTTCGGCAGGGTGTCGATAGCCCGCAGGCATTTTTCCAGCGCCGGGCGCGTGATCCAGCCCTTCGACCAGTTGAACCGCGGCTGCCAGCGGCGGACCGTCTTCAGCGGCACGATCGCAATGCCGGGCAGGTCGAGCTCCTGCTCCACCTTGTCCTCGATTCCGCGGAACCGCTTGTAGGGGGTCAGGAAGCGCTCGACCGGGTTGAAATAGGGCAGGTCGTGATTGCCGATCTCCACCGTCACCGGCACGTCCAGCCCGCGAATCCAGTCGCACGCGGCATCGAATTCATGGTGGCGGGCCCGCATGGTGAGGTCGCCGGTGATCGCGATCGCATCGGGCCGCTGCGCTGCGATCTCGTCCTTCAGCCAGTCGAGCGCGCGATTGTCCTCCAGCCCGAAATGGATGTCGGAAATGTGAAACAGCAGTGTCTGGCTCATGCCTTGACCGCTATCAGCTTTACCGGACAGCGATCCACCGCGAATTCGACTTCGGCGGCCCCGCAGGTCGGTTCGCCGTCGAAGGAAAGCTGCAATTGCTCGCCTTGCGCATTCGCCAGCACGATCCGCTCGGCATGGCCGAGGACTTCGTGCGGCCCGTCGCGGAAATGCCGCGTGGCGATGGCGAAGCCCTGCCGGATATAGCCTCCGATCGTGTCGGCGGTGTATCCGACGATGCGGATGCCATCCTCCCGGTCGAGCGGGACGAGCTCGATCAGCGGATACCCCTCGCTCCGCCCCAGCCGGGGCTGGCGGCACAGCACTTGCGGGCCGTTCAGAGTGTGGTCCACCGCGTCGCTCGATTCGTTGAGCAGTTCGCCCAGCGAGCCGTCGCGCATGGTTTCGCGGACATGATACCACTGGACCCCGGGTCCCGCCGAGATGCTGACGAGGGATTGCCCCTCGTCCGAGCGGATGATCGGCGGACAGACCAGCTTGGCCTTCCCATCGGCCAGCGTGCGGACGATGTCCCCGGCCTCCGCCTCGCCATGCAGGCGATGGCACAGCAGGTTCATGGTCCCGCCCGGCAACGGCAAGACCGCCCCGCCCCAGCCCGACAGCGATTTCACCGTGCCGCTGATCGTGCCGTCGCCTGCGAACACGGCAACGCAATCGATATCGTCGGCATCGAGCTCTGCGGGCTCGGGCAGGTCCTGGTCGGGACAGGTGATGCAGCGCGCGACCGTCAGCCCGGCATCCGCCAGGTCCGCTCGCAGTGCGTCCACCGCCTCTTCGCTGTAGCTGCCACTGGCGTCGTTGATGATCAGGCAAAGCTTGCGCGGCACCTTCGCAGGCCCAGTCGCGCTGTAATGCATATCTTCCATCATAAGCGATCCGTGAGAATGAGCCATGCGGCGATCCCGTTCAGCGCCGAATACCCGCAATAGGCCCACAACACCCATGTCCAGCCGGTGCTCGCCAGCAGCATGGCGGCGAGCAGGGCGAGGAATTCGGTCAGCAGCGTGGCCTTCCCGCCCAGCATGTGGACATAGCCGGGAACCTGGCTGAGCATGCGGTGCCCGCTTTCCAGCACCGCCTTGTGCATCGCGAAATTTCCGATGCCGAGCAGGAAGATAGCGACGATCGCCATGATAGATCGATATGGCCGCCGACCGGAAAGGTTCCGCCGCCCGTCCGGGAGCACCCGGCTGGATCGATCAGGCGAGCAGCTTCTCGCGCGCGATCTTCTTCTTCCACCGGGCCGGTGCCAGCTTGTGCACGTTGTTCCCCGCTGCATCGACGGCGACCGTCACGGGCATGTCCTGCACGGTGAATTCGTAGATCGCCTCCATGCCCAGATCCTCGAACGCTACGACCTTCGCTTCCTTGATCGCGCGGGCGACGAGATAGGCCGCGCCGCCGGTCGCCATCAGGTAGGCGACCTTGAACCGGCTGATGACCTCCACCGCGTCGGCCCCGCGCTCCGCCTTGCCGATCATGGCAAGCAGCCCGAGATCGAGCATGGTTTCGGTAAACTTGTCCATGCGGGTGGCGGTGGTCGGGCCGGCCGGGCCGACCACCTCGCCCATCACCGGGTCGACCGGGCCGACATAATAGATTGCCCGGCCCGCGAATTCGACCGGCAGCTCCTCGCCGCGGTCGAGCATGTCCTTGATCCGTTTGTGCGCCGCGTCGCGCCCGGTCAGCATCCTGCCCGATAGCAGCAGGCGGTCGCCGTGGTTCCAGCCTTCGACCTCTTCCTTCGTCAGATTGTCGAGATCGACTCGTTTCGCCGAGGAGTCCGGTGCCCACTGCACCTGGGGCCAGGCAGCCAGGTCGGGCTTCTCCAGGAAGCTCGGCCCCGAACCGTCGAGCGTGAAATGCGCGTGGCGGGTGGCGGCGCAATTGGGGATCATCGCCACCGGCTTGCCCGCGGCGTGGCAGGGCCAGTCCCTGATCTTAACGTCGAGCACGGTGGCGAGGCCGCCCAGCCCCTGCGCGCCGATCCCTTCCGCGTTGACCGCGTCGAATATCTCGATTCGCAGCTGCTCCAGCTCGCTTTGGGCGCCGCGTGCCTTCAGCTGGGCCATGTCGATCGGCTCCATCAGACTTTCCTTGGCGAGGCGAACGCAGTGCTCCGCCGTGCCGCCGATGCCAATTCCCAGCATTCCCGGCGGACACCATCCCGCCCCCATGCTGGGGAGCTGTTCGACCACCCAGTCGACGATGTTGTCGCTGGGGTTCATCATCTTGAACTTGGACTTGTTCTCGCTGCCCCCGCCCTTTGCCGCGACGTCGATCGAAACCGTATCGCCCGGCACCATCTCGACCGACAGCACGCACGGCGTGTTGTCGCGCGTGTTGCGGCGGGTGAAGGCCGGATCGGCCAGGATCGAGGCGCGCAGCTTGTTGTCCGGATGGGTGTAGGCTTGGCGCACGCCGTCATCGACCACGTCCTGCAGCGAGCGGTCCGATTCGAGGCGGCAGTTCTGCCCCCATTTGACGAAGACGTTGACGATGCCGGTATCCTGACAAATCGGCCGGTGCCCCTCGGCGCACATGCGGCTGTTGGTCAGGATCTGCGCAATCGCGTCCTTCGCCGCTTCGCCCTGCTCCGCCTCGTAGGCATCGCCCAGCGCGCGGATGTAATCCATCGGGTGGTAGTAGGAGATGAACTGGAGCGCGTCGGCCACGCTTTCGATCAGATGCTCTTCGGTGATGGTGATCATGCAGGGTGCCTTAGCGGCTACACCAGCAGCGGCAAAGAGGCCCGGACGGGCCAATTCGCTTGGCCTGCCATGCGCCGCAAGCTAGAGACCATTGACGTGCTGTATTGCACGTGTAACACACGCTGTCAGAGACCCAGATGATCGATTCCGCCGCCCGCACCCTTGATTTCGCCGCCGCCCGCCGAGCGATGATCGATAGCCAGCTGCGCACCAGCGGCATCAACGATCCCGCCGTACTGGACCGGATGGGCACCGTCCCGCGCGAGGATTTCGTGCCGCCCGCCGCGCGCGGCTATTGCTACATGGACCGCGCCATTCCACTGGAGGACGGCGGCATGCTCGCCCCGCCTCCGGCGCATGGAATGATGCTGGAGGAAGCGCGGCCGAAGAAGACCGACAGCGCCCTGGTCGTAACCAATGGCAGCGCCTATCTCGCCGCCCTGCTGCGCCCACTGGTCGCCTCGGTCGAGACGATGCCCGCAGCAGAGACCGTCGAATACAAGGGCCGCAAGAGCTTCGATCTGGTGCTGGTGGACGGCGCGATCGAACATGCGCCAGCCGCGCTGGCTAAGCTTGTTGCGGAGGACGGACGGCTGGTGACCGGCCTGGTCGATCGCGGCCTTCCCCGGCTCGCGCTGGGTCGCCGCAGCGGCAAGGAACTGGCCCTGCTGCCGATCCAGGACATCGCGCTGCCCCGGCTTCCGGCATTCGACAAACCGAAGGGCTGGAGCTTCTGAACATGCCGTGTGGGAGGGGGATTGCCGTGTTGCTGGCGGGGGCCGCCATCTGGGCGACCCCGGCGCAGGCCGACACGCTGCGCGAGGCGCTTCTCTCCGCCTATCTCGACAATCCGACGCTGGAAGCGGCGCGGGCGCAGCAACGCGCCGAGGACGAGAACGTGCCCATCCAGAAGGCGCAAGGTCGGCCCAACGTGTCGGGCACCGGGCAATATGTCGAATACGTCAAGACGAGCAGCAACAGCTTCAATTCCCCCAGCCGTAGCTTCGGCACCAATGTCGATCTGGCCGTGCCGATCTATTCCGGCGGGGCGGTGAAGAATTCCGTCCGCGCGGCGGAAACCCGCGTCCAGGCGGGGCGCGCCGATCTGCGTGCGACGGAGAGCGCGATCTTCAGCCAGGTCGTGGCCGCATACATGGACGTGTTGCGGGCGCAGGCGCTGGTCGGGCTCAATATCAATCAGGTCGAAGTGCTGAGCGTCAATCTGCAGGCGACCAGCGACCGTTTCGAAATCGGCGAGCTGACGCGGACCGACGTGGCGCAATCGCAGGCCCGCCTCGCGCTGGCGCAGGGGGATCTGCGCAACGCGCAGGCGAACCTGATTGCGGCGCGCGAAACTTATGTCCAGCTGGTGGGTGAGGCACCGACCGACCTCCAGCCCCCGCCCCCGCTCCCCAACCTGCCCGATTCGGTCGAGACGGCGGTGGACGTCGCGCTCGAAAGCAATCCGGACCTGATCGCCGCGCGTGAGCGCGCCGACGCGGCCGATTACGATATCGATGTCGCCGGGGCCGGCCGCTATCCGCGTCTCTCCGTCTTCACCAGCGGCGGATATGCGAACTATCTCGGTAGTGCGGGCAGCCAGATTAACCCCGTCGTGACGCAAGCGCAGACCACCGCCTCCGCCGGGGTCCAGTTCACCATTCCGATCTTCCAGGGCGGGCTGCCCGCCGCGCGCCAGCGACAGGCGCAGGCGCGTGCGGGGGCGGCACTGGAACAGGTGGTCGCGACCGAACGCGACATCATCAGCCAGGTGCGCGCGGCATGGTCCAGCTATCGCGCGGCGCTGCAGATCATTGAAAGCTCGCAAGTCGCGGTCGATGCCGCCGACTTGAGCCTGGAGGGGGTGCGGGCGGAAAATTCCATCGGCAACCGTACCGTGCTGGAGGTGCTCAACGCGGAGCAGGAGTTGCTCAACGCGCGCGCCCAGCTGGTGACCGCGCGGCGCAACGCCTATGTCGCCGGGTTCTCGCTGCTGGCGGCGATGGGCCGGGCGGAGGCGCGCGACCTGGGGCTCGACGGTGGGGTGCTTTACGACCCGGTGACCAATTACGACCGGGTTCAGGGCAAATGGTGGGACTGGAGCCGCGATTCCGATCCGGAAACCCAGTCGACGCGAACGGTTGACATTCCCGCACAGACTGCGGAAATTCCCGACGATGCGGCGGCCGAGATGGAGTCCGCCCCGGTCCAGGGGGATTAAAGCATGCCTCACCATTCAGAGGCCTCGGTCGAGGAAATTCTCGAATCGATCAAGCGGGTGATCGCGCGCGATGCCCCGCCGGTTCGCGGGGCACGCCCTGCCGCCGAGACGCCCGAGCCTGCGGGTGAGGAAGAGGCGGAAGACGTCCTGGACCTGGGCGTGGGAGACGTGCTGGACGAGGATCGCTGCGCGCCCGGAGCGGACGAGGAAGAGCCGCCGCTGACCACCGAATCGGCGCGCCATGCGATGCGCGACAATCTGGCGGCGCTCGCCATGCTGGCGGAACCGGGGGCGAAGCCGCAGATCGTGCGCTCAGGCGAAACCTCGCTGGAAGGTCTCGCGCGCGAAATGCTGCGCCCGATGCTGGCGCAATGGCTGGACGAGAACCTGCCCCCGATGGTCGAACGGCTGGTGCGCGAGGAAATCGCGCGGATCGCGCGCAAGGAAGATTGATCCCGGCGCTTGCGGGCGCGATGCCCTGCCCTACATTGCCCTGGTAATGAGCAGCGACAAGAAGATGCGCAAGGCGCAGCGCGCCTTTGCCAAGATCGGCGGGGATGCGATCGAACGGCACATCTTCCTGTGCTCGATTTCCGAGAAGCAGAAATGTTGCGACCGCGACACCGGCAAGGCGGCGTGGTCCTACCTGAAGGGGCGGCTGAAGGAGCTGGGCCTGGCCGGGCCTAAGCGTGCCGATGGGACCGGCGGGGTGCAGCGGACCAAGGCGGACTGCCTGCAGGTCTGCGCCATGGGGCCGATCGCGGTCGTCCATCCCGGCAATGTCTGGTATCGTTCCTGCACCGAGCCGGTGCTGGAGGCGATCATCCAGCAACACCTGATCGGTGGCGAACCGGTCGAGGAATTTCGTCTCCGCGCTCCGACCGACTGACGCGCCCGGCCCCTAGTCGCCTCGGGTGCGCTCTTCTTCCAGCCGGTCGTCGATCGATGCGTCGTGTCCGGTGCCGTTGGAAAGAAAGACCAGGCCCATCAGCGCGCCCGTCAGCATCATCGAAGCGGTGATGCCCAGGCCCACCGCGATGAACAGGTGGATCGAGAGGTTCTCCACCCGCAGATAGATCAGGGTCATCGCGATCCCGACCACTGCCACCGTCACCGCGAACATGAAGCGGAGCAGGCGGCGATAGCGCGCCCAGGCGAAAGCGGCGTTCTCGGGATCGTCGAGGGGTGACTTCGATTGCATGGTCGCGCGTGCTTCCTCGCTCGCGATTCGCCATCGCGGTCGCGCCGTGGCATCATGGGTCGCGACCGGTCGGGCAAGGGAAGGGAGAGACCCAATGGACATAGCCGCAATCATCGCTGAACGCGACCCATCCGACATCCTTACGTGCGATGGCGCCATGGCCGTGCGCGACGCGGTCGGCCTGCTGGCGGGCAAGCGGATCGGCGCGCTGCCGATCGTGCAGGACGGCGAAGTCACGGGCATCTTTTCCGAACGCGATGTGGTCTATCGCCTCGCCAACGAAGGGGCATTGTGTCTCGATCGCAAGGTGTCCGACGTGATGACTTCGCCTGCCATAACCGTCGCGCCATCCACGCGCGTGGACGAAGCGCTGGCGTTGATGACCAAGCGACGGATCCGCCACCTGCCCGTGCTCGACAATGGCAAGATGGTCGGCTTCGTGTCGATCGGCGACCTCGTCAAATCCCGCTTCGACCGCGTGCAGGAAGAAGCGGAGCAGTTGCGCGTCTATATCCAGAGCGCTTGAGGAGGCGGGATCGCGACACTACATTCGCACCATGGCCGATGAAACCACGCTGACCGCCCACAAGGTGCCCGAACTGACCGACGCCGCCGCCGCGCGCGTCGCCGCGATCGCTGCGAAGCAGGGCGCACCGGCGCTGCTGCGCCTGTCGGTGGAAGGTGGCGGTTGCTCTGGCTTCCAATACAAGTTCGGGCTGGCCGAGGGTATCGAGGAGGACGACAGCGTCAGCGAAACCGGTCCGGCGAAGCTGGTGGTCGATGCGGTCAGCCTCGACCTCGTCGCCGGCAGCCGCATCGATTTCGTCGAATCGCTCGGCGGCGCGGCGTTCCGGGTCGAGAACCCGCAGGCGGCGGCAGGATGCGGCTGCGGCTCCAGCTTCGGCATTTGAGTTAGACGCGCGCGTTGGGCTGCGGCATGAAGCGGCCCATGCGTATCGCGACCTTCAACATCAACGGCGTCAAGGCGCGCCTGCCCCGCCTGCTGGAATGGCTGGAAGAGACACGGCCAGCTGTCGCCTGCCTGCAAGAGATCAAGAGCCAGGACGAAAGCTTCCCCGCCGACGAATTCGAAAAGATCGGGTATCACGCCATCTGGCACGGCCAGAAGAGCTTCAACGGCGTGGCGATCCTTGCGGACCGCGAGAAGCCGGTCGAAACCCGGCGCGGCCTTCCCGGTGATCCCAACGACGATCAGGCCCGCTATCTGGAGGCCGAGATTGGCGGGGTGACGGTGTGCAATCTCTATCTACCCAACGGCAATCCGCAGCCGGGGCCGAAATTCGACTACAAGCTCGCCTGGATGGAGCGGCTGCGCGCGCGAATGGCGGAGTTGTGGGCGCGCGAAGTCCCGGCCATCGTGCTGGGCGACTTCAACGTCATCCCGCAGGACAAGGATGTGTGGTCGCCGCAGGCCATGGCGAGCGACGCGCTGATGCAGCCCGCCTCGCGCGATGCCTATGCGCGCCTGTTGGCGGATGGCTGGACCGATGCGATCGCAACGCTCAATCCGCGGGGCGGTATCTGGACGTTCTGGGACTACCAGGCCGGTGCCTGGCAGCGCGATCATGGCTTTCGCATCGACCATTGCCTGCTCTCGCCAGAACTCGCCGACCGGCTGGTCGCGGCCGGCGTGGACAAGGAATATCGCGGGCGCGAGAAAGCCAGCGATCACACCCCCGTGTGGGTCGAGATCGCCGATCGAACCTGAGCGGGAAGCGTCGGGCGGCCCGGCATGGACCCGCCCGGCCCCATATCAACGATAGAAGACGTGGCTGCTGATCGTGGCGCGCGCGATCTTGCGGTTGCTCCAGCTCGGCCGGACGCGCTTGGCGTGGAAATAGAGCGAATCGCGCGCCTTGCTGTCCCACAGGTCCTCATGCGCGATGCGCGCGATCTTGCGCGCCCGTTGCCATGCGCCCGAAGCGCGGCGGATGGACGGCATACGGCCGCCCCGCACGAAGCTGAACTGCGATCGCTGGTAGACGACGCCGCAGTAATCGGAGGGGAATACACGCGATTCGGCTCGATTGACGATTACCCGCGCCACGGCGAGCTGCCCTTCGAGCGGTTCGCCGCGCGATTCGAAATAGATCGCCCCGGCCAGGCACTCCATCTCCCGCGACAGGCGCTTGGGCGTATCCATATCGGATACGAGCTCGCGCAGCGAGGATGCGGAATCCTCATCGGCTTCCGGAGTCGCCACCGGCTCGGGCAGCGGTTGCACGACGGGCTCCGAAACCATGACCGGCATGGTCTCGTCCACCAGCGCGGGTTCCTGCGCCGTGTCGAGCGAGAGAGTTTCAGTCTGCAGTACGCCCTCTTGGGCGAAGGCGCCGGTTGCCTCGGCACCGAAAAATCCAACGACACCTGTGGCGATGATCGCCGCGGTGCCAAATTTCAATTTCTTCTGACCCATTTGTCCCACGGATCACGGCGGTGAACGCCCAGACGCAGGCTGGAACCCGATTGCGTTATTGGCATTGTAGAGTTGGGTTCGTTGCAGGCCTGCCGGCCGCCCCCCGTCTGCGTGCTCAGCCCACGGCCGTATTGCCGTTGCGGATAAGCCTGCGCGTTCGGAAGATGGGCGGCCAAATAGGCGCCACGGCTTTCAAGTCAACTTAATGCGGCAGAATTGCGGCGAACTGTGGCCCGTCTGCGACACCCACTTCGATCACCCAGAGATCAGGGTCTTGGGCATGCCGCTCCAATCCATAATCATTATATTTTTCAACGGTTTGCTCGGGAATTACTGTCCAAGTCCGGCCTCCGTCGAGCTGCGGCATCCTTTCCAAATATTGCGGATCGGCACCACGATTTACGGTTAATATAAGGATCGATCCGGCGTCCCGGTCACCTTTGGCAATAACCATTGCGGTCCCGCCGTGCGCCTCCGCCAGCCGCCGAATAGCGGCAACCTCCAGGTGAGTGGGAAGGCGACTATCCATGATCGACACCGAGTCGCGCGGCGCAGCACCTTGCTGCGTCCGGGCTAGTCCGCGCTTTTTGCATAGCCCGGCAGCGAGGAGAGCGGGATGCGCGATTTCATGAAGGTACCCGTCCCCCTCCCGATCTCATCGCCATCGGCGTCGACCAGTCGCGATTCCGCCACGAGGATCCGCTTGTGCCCGCTGATCCAGCGCCCTTCCGCCACCACTTCTCCGGCCCGAACGGGCTTGGTAAAATGCAGGTTGAAGGACGTGGTCAGCAGAAAACGATCAGTCACCAGGGTGTTCGCGGCATAAAAGGCCGCATCGTCCAGCATCTTGAAATAGAGCGTACCGTGCGCCGCGCCCGCCGCATGATACACGCTTTCATCGACGGAGAAGGTAAGCCTGGCCTCCCCTGCCGCGGGGATGGTTATCGATGAGGTGAACAGCGCATTGACCGGCGCAGCCGCATAGAGGCGCTCCAGCGCGCGATGGTGGCCGTCCGCGCCCGCGGAAGGGTCAGGCGGCGTCACGGTCCGTGGCGTTGGTGATGAGGGCATAGAGTGCCTCGGTGCTGGGTGCCTCGATCAGCGCGCGACGCATATCCTCGCCCCGCACCATGCGCGAAATGGCGGCAAGCGCGTGCAGGTGATCCGCACCTGCCTGCGCCGGAGAAAGCAGCCCGAAGACGAGATCGACCGGCATCGCGTCGGCCGCCGCGAAATCCACCGCGCCATCCAGCCGGATCACCGCGGCGAGGGGGCGCTCTAGCCCTTCCATCCGCGCATGGGGTATCGCAATCCCGTTCCCGAACCCGGTGCTCCCCAATGCTTCGCGCTCGACCAAGGAGTCCAGTACGGTTTCCCGGTCGAGCCCGTAGACGCTCGCCATAGCATCGGCGACCGCCTCAAGGACGGCAGGCTTGTCCCCGGCAGCAGCTTCGATAACGGCATCCGGATGGAAACGCACGGAGGGGTACATTTCTGCTCGAGTTCCTTCGGTGTTTCACAGTGTCCGCCGATCGCCTCGCTCTCGGGCGGCATCGGGAAGAGGCAACCGGCACGTTCGCGGGTCGCCCTAGTGCGGTTCGACCCAACCGATCGTACCGTCGCGGCGGCGATAGACCATATTGTGTCGCCCGGTGCCAGCATTTTTGAAAAACAGCGCAGCCGTGTCGCGCAGGTCAAGCATCATGACGGCGTCGGCCACGCTCGCTTCGGGCACGTCGGTCTTGGTCTCGGCAACCACCAGCGGCGCGTCGGCGGCTTCATCCTCGTCGTCATTCTCGGCTTCGTTGGCCGCGAATATGCGATAGGCCGCTTCCTCTTCCGCCTGGGTATGCGATGCCTGCGTGTGGCGGTCCTGCAACCGGCGCTTGTAGCGGCGTAGCTGCTTGTCGAGCTTCGCCGTGGCCTGATCCAGCGCCTGATGCGCGTCATGGGCCTCGCCATGCGCCTTGATCACGAGACCGTGCATCACATGCGCCACGATGTCGCAGGAAATTGCGCTACCCGCTTTGCCGAACGTGACGTGGGACGACAGGGCCTGGGTGAAATATTTCTCGACGATGGCGTTCAGGCGATCCGTCGCATGATCCTGAAGCGCTGAACCGGTATCGATCTGGTGGCCCGAAACGCGAATATCCATCGTCACTCCTTCAATGTTCTTGGCCGTTTGCCGGCTGGTATCTCCTCTAACGCGCGAACCGCCTAGCGGCTCCACAACGGATCGTTGAGACGAGCGAGAAATGCGCGGTGTGCCGCCAGTTCCGCCTCGCTTGCTACATGGGGGCGGGGTTGGCGTCGTGGCCCGCGCTCGACCCGCGCGCCGGCGACTGCGATCGTGCTGGCCGCGCTTTCCAGTTCGGCGTCGAGCCCCAGGCCGATCTGCCGCCCACCGGTCAGCTCCACGTAAAGCTGGGCGAGCAATTCGGCATCGAGCAGCGCCCCGTGCTTCACGCGGTGGCTACGATCGATCCCGTAGCGGGTGCACAGCGCATCGAGCGACAGCTTCGCGCCAGGATGCTTGCGCCGTGCGAGCGCGACCGTGTCGACCATCCGCCCCATCGATACGGCAGGCAATTCGCACAGCGCCAGTTCGGCATTGAGAAAACCGAAATCGAAGCCGGCATTGTGGGCGACGAGGGGATCCTCGCCGATGAACTCGAGCAGCGCCGTCACGCCATCGCGAAACAGCGGCTTGTCCGACAGGAAGACCGCCGACAGGCCGTGCACCGCTTCCGCTTCCGCCGGCATGTCGCGCTCGGGATTGAAGTAGGCGTGGAACACTTCGCCGGTGGCGACGCGGTTGACCAGTTCGACGCAGCCGATTTCGACCAGGCGGTCGCCGGTTCGGGGATCGAGGCCGGTGGTTTCGGTATCGAATACGATTTCGCGCATGCGGGTGATTATCGGACTGCGAACGGCGTCGGGCAAGGGGGTGGGGCGGTCTCAGTCCCCGGCGGCGTGGATTGCGCGCAATTCCTCCACCAGATCACGTATCGCCGCCTCGGTCTGTGCGAGGGGGACGCCGGTATCGATCACGTGATCCGCCCGTTTGCGTTTCTCGGCGTCGGGCACCTGAAGGGCCAGTATGTGCGCAAACTTCGTCTCAGTCATGCCTGCCCGGGCCAGTACTCGGCAGCGTTGTATCTCTTCCGGCGCGGAAACCACCACCACGCGATCGACCGCCTCATGCCCGCCCTTTTCAAACAATAGCGGAATATCGAACACGATCAGCGGCGCATCGCGATGGCGCGCGAGAAATTCCGCTCTTTTCTTGGCCACGGCCGGGTGGACGATCCCCTCCAATTCCTGGAGCGCCACCGGATTGGAGAAAACCAGCGCGCCCAATGCTTCACGTGAAACGCCCCCATCGCCGGTCGAACTGGGGAAGGCAGCCTCGATCGCGGCAACCAGTTCGCCATCCGGCCCTTGCAACGCCCGCACCACCGCATCGGCATCGAACACTGGCACCCCGGCCGCCTCGAACATGGCGGCGACGGTCGATTTGCCCATTCCGATCGAGCCGGTGAGACCGACGATCATCGGCTCCGTCATCGAACGAGCAGCGCGCGCAGTTCGGCGTCGTGTTCGCGCGGTGGCTTCGCGCCGAAGAACCGTTCGAAGGCGAAGGCCGCCTGACCGATCAGCATCGAAAGCCCGTCGATCGTGGCGAACCCGGCTTCGCGCGCGCCCTGCAGGAACGGCGTATCCATCGGATCGGTCACGATATCGTAGGCGATCGCGCCGGGCGGGGCGTGGCTCCAGTCGAAGGCGAGCGGAGGCTGCCCGCGCATACCGAGAGGGGAGGCATTGACGATGAGATCGCAGCAGCCCTCGCGATCGTCGAAGGCGAAGTCGGTCGGGTCTGCAAAATGCGCCAGATCGACGGCGTGGTGCTCGCCTTCGGGAGCGAGCTCGTCGAGAAGCGCGCGCGCCTTGGCCGGATCGCGGCCCGCCAGGACGATGACGAAACCCTCGGCCGCCAGCGCCGAAACGATCGCGCGCGCTGCCCCGCCGGTGCCGAGTATGCGCGCCATACGGAAATAATGCGTCTCGCCGAGCCTGTCGCGGAGCGGCTCCAGAAAACCGGGCGCGTCGGTATTGTACCCTGCCAGCAGCCGGTCGGACACGGGACAGATCGTGTTTACCGCCCCGATCGACGCGGCCGGTTCCTCGATCGAATGGAGATTCGGCTGGACCATTTGCTTGAGCGGCATGGTGACATTGCAGCCACGCCAGTCAGGATCCTCGCGGCGCTCGGCGAGAAAGTCACCGATGTCGTCCGGCGTTACGCGCGTGGCCCGATATTCGGCCTCGATCCCGAGCTTGGCGAGCCAGAAGCCGTGGATCGCCGGGCTCTTGGACTGCGCGATGGGATCGCCGATAACCTCGGCATAGGGAACGCTCATGCAGCAATCGCCCCGCGATCGCGCAGCGCGGCCAGCACCTGGAGCAGCGGCAAGCCGAGCACGGTGAACTGGTCGCCGATGATGGCATCGAACAATTGCACCCCGCGCCCCTCGATCCGGAACACGCCGACGCATCCGGCAACCGCCGGCCATTCGGCACGCAGATAGCCTTCGATGAATTCGTCGGACAGCGCACGCACCTGCAAGCTTGCCATATCACCGCCGATCCATTCGATCCGGCCATCGACCGCCAGCGCAGCGGCACTGTGCAGACGCATCGTCTTGCCGGAGAAGAAGCGCAGATGCTCCGCGGCCTCGATGCGCGAAGCGGGCTTGTCGAAGCGGCGGTCGTCGACCTCCACCAGGCTGTCGCTGCCCAGCACCAGCCGTCCGGGATGATCGTGCGAGATCGCCGCCGCCTTGGCCGCGGCAAGCGCCTGCGCCACTTCGGCCGGTTCGGCATCCTCCATCGCCGCCTCGAGCGCCCGCTCGTCCACATCGGCGGGCCACGATTCGAACGGGATGCCCGCCGCGCCCAGCATGGCCCGGCGCGATTCGCTCTTCGATGCGAGGAGCAGGGCGGGATATTCGGTCAGATCGGCTTCTCCCCGGGCTTCACGCGTTCCTTGCGTTCGGTGAAGATACTGATCACCGCCGCGGCGGTTTCCTCGATCGACCGACGCGTGACGTCGATCACCGGCCAGTTGTTGTCGGCGAACAGGCGCCGTGCGAACCGTACCTCTTCCGACACCCGCTCCTTCTCCACATAGGCGGTTTCGGTCGCTTCGTTCAGCGAAAGCAGACGGTTTCGCCTGATCTGGACCAGCCGGTCGGGCGCGGTCGTGAGGCCGACGACCAGCGGATGGCGCAATCCGAACAGCGCGGGCGGGGGCGGGCTTTCCATCACCAATGGAATATTCGCCACCTTGAAGCCGCGATTGGCAAGATAGATGCTCGTCGGCGTCTTCGAACTGCGCGAAACGCCGGCGAGCACGATATCCGCCTCTTCCCACTCCTCCCAGCCGACCCCGTCGTCGTGCGCGATCGTGTACTGGATCGCATCGACCCGGTCGAAATACGCCTCGTCCATGCGGTGCTGGCGACCGGGCCGGCCATGCGCCTCTTGCCCCAATTGCCGTTCGAGCGAATCGACAACGTTTTCGAGCGCATCCACGGAGGGAAGGGACAGTTCCCGGCAATGATGTTCCAACGCGGCGCGGGTATCGGGATTGACCAGCGTATAGAGCACCAGCCCCGGGCTCTCAGCGAGTTCGGGCGCGATCCGGTCGAGATGCTGGCGCGATCGCACCATCGGCCAGAAATGGCGTATCACATCGATATTCTCGAACTGGGCCAGCGCGGCCTTCGCCACCATTTCGAGTGTCTCGCCGGTGGAATCCGAAAGGAGGTGCAAATGCATGCGGCTCATGATGCGCGCGAGCCTGCACGCGGGGGTGTGGAGAACGCAAGGCATAAACGTGCGGACAGGCCTGGGGATGAGGCAGTGGACCGATTCCACCCCCGCTATGCCGGGTTTCGCCCGCGGGCTTGTCCGCGTGCCGCGCGATAATCGACAGCCTCTGGATAAGCGGGAAAACGAGTCTTTGACTCACGTCGGCGGGCGAGTCGGATGGTGGCAAAGGGGTGGCTCGTGCGGGAGAATTCGGGCAGGGATGCGCCATCCCCGCTTTCCACAGGGCCAACAGACTCCATCATCCTATCTATAAATAAGTATATTATTGGATTCCCGACCCGATGCCCGGACCTCTCCTCGACACGCTGCGCGGCACGCGCGGTTCCACCGTTCCGCTCTGGCTCATGCGGCAGGCCGGTCGGTACCTGCCCGAATATCGCGAATTGCGGGCGGAAAAGGGCGGGTTCCTCGACCTCGTCTACGACAGCGAGGCGGCGTGCGAGGTGACGCTGCAGCCGATCCGGCGCTTCGGCTTCGACGGGGCGATCCTGTTTTCCGATATCCTGATCGTGCCCTACGCGATGGGACAGGACCTGCGCTTCCTGGCGGGGGAGGGCCCGCAGCTTTCGCCGCCGCTGAAGGACACCGCACTCGATACCCTGACGAGCGACCGCACCCGGCTGGACGCGATCTACGATACCGTCCGCCAGGTACGCGCCGCGCTGGACGACCGGACGACCCTGCTGGGCTTCGCGGGCAGCCCGTGGACCGTCGCGACCTACATGATCGCGGGCGAGGGGAGCCGCGACCAGCATGCCGCCCGGGCCATGGCCTATCGCGATGCGGAGCGCCTTGGCGAGATCGTCGACGCCATCGCACGGCTGACGGTGGAATATCTGATCGGCCAGATCGATGCCGGGGCGGAAGGGGTACAACTGTTCGACAGTTGGGCCGGCAGTCTCGCGCCCGACCAGTTCGAACGCTGGGTGGTCGCGCCCAATGCCTGGATCGTCGAGCAATTGCGTGCGGCGCGGCCCGACGTCCCGATCATCGGCTTTCCAAAGGGCGCCGGCGAGAAACTGCCCCTCTATGCGCGCGAAACCGGAGTCGATGCGCTGGGCCTGGACGAGACGATCGATCCGCGCTGGGCGGCGGCCAATCTGCCGCGCGAGCTGCCGGTTCAGGGCAATCTCGATCCGCTGCTGATTCTCGCTGGCGGCGATGCCATGGTGGAGCGTACGCGGGAGATCCTCTCTGCCTTCGCCGACCGTCCGCATGTGTTCAATCTGGGCCACGGGATCGACCGGCGCACGCCGATCGCGCATGTCGAGCGGCTGGTTGCGACGGTTCGCGATTGGCAGGGCTGATCTGAACGGGTAAGGGCTGTGCCCATGCAGGAGACTCTCGGCTTGCTGTATCTCTGGCTCAAGGCCGGCCACATCATCTTCATCGTGTTCTGGATGGCGGGATTGTTCATCCTGCCGCGCCAGATGCTGTACATGCACGCCGCGCCCCCCGGTTCGGCGGAAGAGGCGCTGTGGGCGAAGCGTACGCGGATGCTGTCCAAGGTGATCCTGATCCCTTCGATCATCGTCGTGTGGGTGCTCGGGCTGTTGCTCGCGCAGACAATCGGGGCGTGGGATCAGGGCTGGTTCCATGGCAAGCTGGCGCTCGTCGTGCTCCTGTCCGGCTATCATGGCTGGATGAGCGCGAATGCGAAGAAGATGGCGAAGGGTGCGCGTCCGTTGACCGAACGCGCGTTGCGCCTGTGGGGCGAAGTGCCCGCGGTGATCCTGGCGCTGGTGGTGATCCTGGTCGTCGTCAAACCGTTCTGACGATCCTGCGAAAAGCATGTGAGGTGAATTGACGGGCCTCGCGCTCGCGCCTATTTTACCTCCTACCAACCGGCCTTGCCGCCCTTCCCGGTCGCGGCGCGGTCCAGCTTTCCCCAAGCCTGCCCTACGAATTCTCGCGGGGCCCGAACGGATCGGTCGGCCTCCCCTTACTGGAATTAAAAGACAATGCATCTCAAGGAACTCAAAGCGAAGGCCCCGGCCGACCTCGTCTCGATGGCCGAGGAACTGGGCGTCGAAGGTGCCTCCACCATGCGCCGGCAGGACCTCATGTTCTGCATCCTGCGCGAACTGGCGGAGGACGAGGAATACGACGAAAAGATCATGGGCGTGGGCACTATCGAGGTGCTGCAGGACGGCTTCGGCTTTCTGCGCAGCCCCGAGGCGAACTATCTCGCCGGTCCCGATGACATCTACGTCTCCCCCAACCAGGTCCGCAAATGGGGCCTGCGCACGGGCGACACGGTCGAGGGCGAAATCCGCGCCCCGCGCGAGGGAGAGCGCTATTTCGCTCTCACGAGCCTCAAGAGCGTCAATTTCGACGATCCGGAGGCGGTGCGCATGCGGACCAATTTCGACAATCTCACGCCGCTCTATCCGGAAGAAAAGCTGACGCTCGACAATGTCGATCCGACGGTGAAGGACAAGAGCGCACGGGTGATCGACATCATCAGCCCCCAGGGCAAGGGCCAGCGCGCACTGATCGTCGCGCCGCCGCGCACGGGTAAGACCGTGCTGCTGCAGAACATCGCCAAGGCGATCACCGACAACCATCCGGAAGTGTTCCTGCTGGTGCTGCTGGTCGACGAGCGGCCCGAGGAAGTCACCGACATGCAGCGTTCGGTGAATGGCGAGGTGATTTCCTCGACCTTCGACGAACCGGCGCAGCGGCACGTCCAGGTCGCCGAGATGGTGATCGAGAAGGCGAAGCGGCTGGTCGAACACAAGAAGGATGTCGTCATCCTGCTCGACTCCATCACCCGCCTCGGCCGGGCCTACAACACCGTGGTGCCCAGTTCGGGCAAGGTGCTGACCGGCGGTGTCGACGCCAATGCGCTCCAGCGGCCCAAGCGCTTCTTCGGTGCCGCGCGCAATATCGAGGAGGGCGGCTCGCTCTCCATCATCGCCACCGCGCTGATCGATACCGGCAGCCGCATGGACGAGGTGATCTTCGAAGAGTTCAAGGGCACCGGTAACAGCGAAATCGTGCTTGATCGCAAGGTCGCGGACAAGCGCATCTTCCCGGCGCTCGACGTCGGCAAGTCCGGTACCCGCAAGGAAGAGCTGCTGGTCGACAAGGACAATCTGTCCAAGATGTGGGTCCTGCGCCGGATCCTGATGCAGATGGGCACGATCGACTCGATGGAATTCCTCCTCGACAAGATGAAGGATTCCAAGAGCAACGAAGACTTCTTCGCGACGATGAATCAGTAGGATGTTCGAGATGCCCGAACCGGTGCGCGTGGTCATTACCGGCGCACCGGGCGCGGGCAAATCGGCTCTCCTTACGGAATTGGCGCGGCGTGGCTACGCGACCGTCCCGGAGGCCGCGCGGGTCATTCTGCAACAAGCGGGAGGCATGGCGCTAAGGGAAAGGAAGCCGCAAGGCTTCGCCCACGCCATGCTCGAGGCCGATCTCGCATCGCATGTTGCCGCGAAATACAGCCCGACCATCTTTGATCGTGGATTTGCCGATATCGTCGGCTTCCTGCGGCTGGAAGGGTGTCAGGTCGGCGACGAGATAATTCGCGCTGCCAAGAGCTCTCGCTATTCGGGGCCTATTTTCCGTGCCCCTCCCTGGCGCGATATTTACACACGCGACGATCAGCGCATTCAATCGTGGGACGAAGCAGTCGCGAGCGATGCAGCCGTCTGTGCGGCATGGCGCGAGTACGGCTACGAACTTGTCGATCTTCCACTGACCGATATCGCCGGGCGAGCCGACTTTCTCTTGACGATGGCGGGCGGCTAGCCCGCCCGTCGGAAGCTGTCGGCCCGCGCCAGTTCCCACATCCGGTTGAGCGTCGTCGCGCGCGGGTTCTCGATCAGCGCGCCTTCCTCGACGAACTCGTAGATATGGTCGACCGCGTCGGACCGGGCAGCGTTGAGGCGTTCGCGCAGATCGCACTGGTTGATGTCCCACGGGGATTCCAGCCCCATCGCGACCACGATCTCGCGCAGCGACTTCACTGTTGCGCGCTGGAAGCGGGCGACGCGCGGCGCTTTGTCGGAAATGACCAGCCCCTGCTGGCGCCATTCCTCCTGCGTCGCGACGCCGGTCGGACACTGGCCCGTATGGCACCGCAGCGACTGGACGCAGCCGAGCGCAAACATGAAGGGGCGGGCGGCGTTGCAGTAATCGGCGCCCAGCGCGAAGGATTTCGCCATCTGCGCGCCCGAGTGGATCTTGCCCGCATTGGCGATCTTGATCTTGTCCTTCAGGCCGGTCCCGACCAGCGCGTTGCGCACCAGGATCTGCCCTTCGCGCAGCGGCATGCCGACGCTGTTGGATAGCTCCAGCGGTGCCGCCCCGGTGCCACCTTCCGCTCCATCGACATTAATGAAGTCGAGCAGGATGCCGGTTTCCAGCATTGCCTTGGCGATTGCCAGCACCTCGTGCGGCTGGCCTACGCACAGCTTTATTCCCACCGGCTTTCCGCCCGACATCTCGCGCAGGGACGCAGCCCATTCGAGCATCTCGATCGGGGTGGAGAAGGTCGAATGCGCGGCGGGCGAGACACAGGTTTCCCCGACCTTCACGCCCCGCGCCTCGGCGATTTCCTCGGTCACCTTTTCGCCCGGCAACACGCCGCCGTGCCCGGGCTTGGCTCCCTGGCTCAGTTTGATCTCGATCATCTTGACCTGATCGGTATTCGCCTGCTCGGCGAAGCGATCCGGGTCGAACCCGCCATCTTCGCGGCGGCAGCCGAAATAGCCGCTGCCCAGCTCCCAGATCAGGTCGCCCCCATGCTTGCGGTGATAGCGGCTGATCGAGCCTTCCCCGGTGTCGTGCGCGAAATCGCCCTGCTTTGCGCCGAGGTTGAGCGCCTCGATCGCATTGGCGGACAGCGAGCCGAAGCTCATGGCGGAGATATTGAGCAGCGCGGAATTGTACGGCTTCTCGCATTGCGGTCCGCCAATATCGAGCCGCCAGAATTCCGGCAGGTCGCTGCGGGGCACGATCGAGTGGCTCATCCACTCATATTCGTCGGAATAGACGTCCAGCTCGGTGCCGAAGGGATGATCGTCGAGATCGCCCTTCGCCCGGGCGTAGACGAGGGCGCGCTCCTGGTGCGAGAAGGGCCGGCCCTCCATCTCGTCCTCGACGATATAGGCGCGGGCGAAGGGCCGCAGGTCCTCCATGATCCAGCGGATTCTCGACACCAGCGGATAGTTCCGCCTAAGTGTATGATTGTTCTGAAAGAAATCCCATATCGCGATCACCGCTAACGGCGCAACGAGGATCAGCGCCCAAGGCCAAACCCATGCGAACAGCGCGCACAGGACCAGCAGGAGCAGCGGAGTGGTGTAACGCCACATTCCGGTCAGCCCAGGTGCTGGGCGAAGAATTCCTCCGTTCGGGCATCGGCCTTCTGCGCGCCGGCCTCGTCGCGCCGTTCGCCGAATTGGGTTGCGAAACCGTGATCGAGACCGGGATAGTCGTGCAGCGTCACTTTCGGGTGATCGTCGAGCCCGTCGTGCATCGCCTTCTGCGTTTCCTTGTCGTTGAACCCGTCTTCGGTCGGGATGTGGAGCATCAGCGGATTGGCGATCGCGTGCGCCTCGTCCAGCATCTCGTCCACGCCGACCGCGTAATAGCCCACGGTCGCATCGCTATCGGTCCGCGCGGCAGTCATGTAGGCGAGCTTGCCACCCAGGCAGTAACCCACGGCTCCGACCTTTCTCCCACCGGTCTCCGCCCGCGCCCATTTGATGGTCGCCTCGATATCGCGAATGCCCCGATCGGGATCGAAATCCTCCATCAGGGAGAGAGCCTTCTTGAATTCGGGTTCCACATCGGGATCGAGCTCGATCTCGCGCTCCAGACGCCAGAAAAGATCCGGCGCCACGGCGAGATAGCCTTGCTCCGCCAGCAGATCGCACTTGCGACGGATGCCTGCATTCACGCCGAAAATTTCCTGTATCACCACAATCGCCGCACGGGGTTCCTCCGCCGGGCGGGCGACATAGGCGGTGAAATGCTCGTTGCCGTCGATGGTATCGATCGTGACGTTCTCGCTCATCCCGATATCTTCCTGTATTGCCGGTTCGATGGTTCGTTCGCGACCGGCGGGACTTGCGTCGCGCGCCGGGTGGTCCAAGATGGGCCGCGATAGCCTAAACGGAGAACTTGCGATGAAGGTCCACGTCGAAATCGAATGTACGCCGGAGGAGGCGCGTTCCTTCATGGGCTTGCCCGATATCAGCAAGGCGAACTCGGTCTATTCCGACAATATGGCGGAGGCGATGCGCGGCGTGACCTCGCCCGATCAGCTTCAGGATCTGGCGCGCACCATGGCGCCGATGGGGCAGATGGGTCTCAAGCTGTTCCAGAACTTCGTGGAAGGCAGCATGGGGGGGCGGGCGCCGGGCAAACCGACCGACCCTTCCGGTAGCGACAAGGCCTGACGTTTCGGCGCTTCGAGCGCGACCCACGACGATGACGACGATCTTCGCTCTATCGAGCGGCGCTCCGCCCGCCGCGATCGGGATCGTGCGGATCAGTGGGCCCGAGGCGGGTCAGGCGCTCATTCGACTGTGCGGTGCTTTGCCGCCCGAGCGTACCGCCAGTTTGCGCACGGTCAGGGACGCGGCTGGGGAAGTTCTCGACCGCGCGCTGGTGCTGTGGTTTCCCGGCCCCGCCTCCGCGACCGGAGAGGATTGCGCCGAAATCCACTGCCACGGGGGGAGGGCTGTCATTGCCGCTATCGAAACCGCGCTGGCGGCTATGCCGGGTCTCGCGCGGGCCGAGCCGGGTGCGTTTACCCGGCGCGCCTTCACCAATGGCCGGATCGATCTCGCCGAGGCGGAGGGGCTGGCCGACCTGCTGACGGCGGAAACCGAACTTCAGCGAAGGGTGGCGCAGGCACAAGCGAGCGGAGAGGCGTCGCGGCAGGTCGCGGAATGGCGCGACGAGGTGCTGCGATTGTCGGCTCGGATCGAGGCGCTGCTCGATTTTTCGGATGAGGACGACGTCGATACGCTGAGCGAAGACTTTAGGCGAGATGTGGATCGGCTCGTTACGGCATTGGAGGGCTGGCTGGCGCGACCACCCGCCGAACGGTTGCGCGATGGGGTGCGGGTGGTCCTGTCAGGTCCGCCCAACGCGGGAAAATCCAGCCTGTTCAACATGTTACTATCGAGCGAGGCGGCGATCATATCGCCCGTCGCCGGGACGACACGCGATGTGATCGAGCGTCCGGTTGCGATCGATGGCGTGCCCTTCGTGCTGATCGACACGGCGGGGCTACGGTCGGAGACGGGGGACGAGATCGAGGCGGTCGGGATTGCACGCGCGGCGGAGCAGATGGCCAGTGCGGATATAGTATTGTGGCTTGGCACCGAGGGTAAGGGGCCGGATGGTGCGCTCGAAATCGAGACGCGTGTCGACCTAGAGGATCAGCAAAAGGAAAATCCCGCTGCTCGCGTATCCGGAAAGACTGGGGAAGGGCTTTCCGCTCTCGCTGCCATTCTTGTCGAACGGGCCGGGACACTGCTTCCGCGCCCGGGAGAGAGTGCTGTCAATGCGCGGCAGCGCCGATGTCTGGAGCGCGCGTATGGTGCGCTTCACGAAATCGGCAATGCGAGCGATCCGCTGCTGATCGGGGAATCGCTGCGTGCGGCACGGGCGGCCTTTGACGATCTGTTAGGATGCGCCTCGACCGAACATATGCTGGACGCCTTGTTCGGACGTTTCTGCATCGGGAAATAGGCATGTTCCACGTGGAACGGTCCTGACTCCATGGTGAGTGTGTTTCACGTGGAACGGGTGGCCTCGCCATTGAGCATCGGATATAAACGGCGCGTGAGCATGTATGATGTTATCGTGGTGGGTGGCGGGCACGCCGGTGTCGAAGCGGCATGTGCCGCCGCACGCATGGGGTGTCATACTGCTCTGCTGACTTTCCGCGTCGACAAGATCGGGGCCATGAGCTGCAATCCCGCGATAGGGGGCCTGGGCAAGGGTCATCTGGTTCGGGAGGTCGATGCGCTGGATGGCATTATCGCGCGCGCTGCAGATGCCGCAGCGATCCACTACCGCATGCTCAACCGCTCGAAGGGCAGCGCGGTCTGGGGTCCGCGCATACAGGCGGACCGAACTGTATTCCGCCGAGCGGTCAGCAGGCGGTATGGGATCAAGAAGGCCTCGAGGTGCTTGAGGGTGAGGCTGCGGCGCTTGTCCTTAAAGGTGGGGCGGTCGTTGGCGTCGACCTGGCCGAAGGAGGGCGGGTTGAGGCGCATGCCGTGGTTCTTTGCACGGGTACATTTCTCGGGGGTCGTTTGTATCGGGGTGAAGAGCGCCTCGAGGGCGGACGCATCGGAGAGAATTCTGCGCATCGTCTAGCCCAACAGGTGCGTGAACTTGAACTCCCGATGGGACGGCTCAAGACGGGTACGCCGCCGCGGCTCGACGGACGCACGATAGACTGGGCGCGGCTCGAAGAGCAGCCCTCCGACAGCGAGCCATGGACAATGTCCGACCTCGGACCGGGGCGAGTGAATCCGACCATCTTCTGTTCGGTGGCACGGACCACACGGGCCGGTCACGATCTCATTCGTGCCAACCTCGATCGCTCGCCGCTATTCTCCGGGGCGATCGGCGCCGAGGGGCCGCGCTATTGCCCATCGATCGAGGACAAGATTCATCGGTTCGGCGATCGGGAGGGACATCAAATCTTTCTCGAACCAGAGGGACTCGATACGCCACTGGTCTATCCGAATGGGATCAGCACCTCGCTGCCAGTGGATGTGCAGGAGGGATTTCTCCGCACCATGTCGGGGCTCGAGTCGGTGGAGATGGTCGAGCCAGGCTACGCGGTAGAGTATGATTACATCGATCCCCGGGCGCTCGATCGCCAACTCGCCTTGCGGGCCTTGCCGGGTCTCTACTGCGCCGGCCAGCTCAACGGCACCACGGGATACGAGGAGGCCGCGGCGCAGGGACTGATCGCGGGCATGGGAGCGGCAGGCAGGGTACTGGGCCTCGAGCCCATTCGGCTGGATAGGGCGAACAGTTACATGGCAGTGATGGTGGACGACCTGACCCTCCAGGGCGTGACCGAGCCCTATCGCATGCTGACCGCGCGCGCCGAATACCGATTGCGGCTGCGTGCGAACAATGCGGCCACGCGCATTACGCCGCTGGGTATTGAAGCCGGGGTGGTCGGACCGGACAGAGCGAAGTGGTTTGCCGAACGCGAAGAGCGGCGGGCGAAGATCGATTCTCGTTTGGACCACGAGGCAGGGCCACAGGATCTGCGAGCCCTGGGGTTTTCGGCGAAGGATGACGCGGGGCGCCAGACGCTGCGTGAGTGGCTGCGTTTCCCCGGTGTCGACCTGCAGACCCTGGCTCCGATGCTTAAGGTGCCCGAGATCGCACTCGATCCTGAGTTGGCTCAAGAGGTGGCAGAGGACGCCGCCTATGCGCCCTACCTGGCTCGACAGGAAGCCGAGCTGCGCGACCTGCGCGCGAGCGAAGGCGTGACTCTACCCGGCGACTTTCCCTACCATTCGGTCCCCGGTCTGTCGCGAGAGATGATTGAGCGCCTCGAAAGCGCTCGGCCTGATAGTCTTGCGGCTGCGGGGCGCGTACCCGGGGTGACCCCTGCTGCTCTGGCGATCCTGCTGGTCCACGCCAGACGCGAACGCGTATCGGCATGATCGAAGATGAAGTCAGTGCGCGCGAATATGTCGCTCGATGGGGCGATGGCGCGGCGATGGAGCGTCTGGACACGCTTGTCTCCCATCTCGGGGTTGAGAACAGGAGGCAGAATCTGGTTTCCGAGAAGACCTTGGCCGAAGTCTGGCAAAGGCACATCGCCGATAGCGCGCAGCTCTTGGAATACGTTCCACGTGGAACATCCCCTTGGTTGGATCTCGGAAGCGGGGCGGGGTTTCCTGGATTGGTGCTAGCTGTCCTACAGCCGGAACTCCCGATTTACCTCGTCGAATCGCGCCGCAGGCGGATCGATTGGCTCGAGCAAATGCGCGATGTGCTGGACCTGCCGAAGTGCGAGATTATCGGCCAACGTGTGGAAACCATCCAACCCATCGCGGCTGGAGCCATTACCGCACGTGCCTTCGCCCCTCTTGAACGCCTGCTTGCGCTTTCGGCCGAGTTTTCCACCCCATCGACCCATTGGGTCTTGCCGAAGGGTCGGTCGGCGCGGCAAGAACTAGAGAACCTCGAGGCCGAATGGGGTCTTCGGTTTCACGTGGAACCTTCGCTGACGCACTCGGAAAGTGCTATCCTGGTGGGGAAGGGTGTCGCTCAGAAAAGGAAGCGGGCATGATCACGATAGCGATTGCGAACCAGAAGGGTGGGGTGGGGAAGACCACCACCGCAATCAATGTCGCTACCGCGATGGCGGCCACAGGTTGGAAGACGCTTCTGATCGACCTGGATCCCCAGGGGAATGCATCGACTGGGCTAGGCATCCCCTCAGGTGAGCGCTCTTTTTCCAGCTACGACCTGTTGGTCGAACAATCTCCGATAGCGGACTGTCTTCAAGGGACTTCGATCCCGGGCCTCGATATTATTCCGGCAACGCAGGATTTGAGCGGTGCCGAGATCGAGCTCGTATCCGTAAACGACCGTGCCGCCCGGCTGGACGGCGCGCTTGGCAACCACGCGCAACATGAAATTTGCTTCATCGACTGCCCGCCTTCGCTGGGCCTGCTTACTCTGAACGCCTTGACCGCGGCGGATACGCTATTGGTACCGCTTCAGTGCGAGTTCTTCGCACTGGAAGGATTGAGCCAGCTGCTGCAGACGGTTGAGCAAGTCCAGCAGAGATTCAACTCGCGGCTCGGGATAATCGGGATCGCACTCACCATGTTCGATCGCCGCAACAGATTGACGGACCAGGTAGCCGACGATGTCCGTGATTGCCTAGGCGAACTGGTGTTCAATTCGGTCATTCCGCGCAACGTCCGTCTTTCGGAAGCGCCGAGCCACGGCTTGCCGGCGCTTGTGTACGATCACGCCTGCGCGGGAAGCCGTGCCTATATGGCGCTTGCGAGCGAGCTGATCGCGCGTCTGCCTGAGAAGAGGAAAGCTGCATGAGTTCGTCCGATCCTGTCCATGCCGGCTCCGTACCCCGGGCTACCGATCGGAAGAAGAAACTGGGCAGGGGGCTCGGCGCGCTTCTGGGCGAGACACGACGCGAAGAGCCTTTCGTCCATAACAAAGACGGTGAAGCCGTTTCACGTGGAACAGCCGAAAGTACCGGTAGCGCGACGACAGGGCTTGCTTCGCTCCCGGTAGCTTCGATCGAACCGCTTCCTGGGCAACCGCGCACCCGTTTCGATGAAGACGCCCTGGACGAGCTCTCACGTTCGATTGCCGCGCGGGGTGTCATCCAGCCTATCATCGTTCGCCCGCTCGCTGGCGACCGTTATCAGCTCGTTGCCGGTGAACGACGTTGGCGGGCCGCACAAAAGGCACGGCTCCACGATATTCCCGCGATCGTTCGGAATCTCGACGAGAGCGAAGTCATGGCGCTGGCCCTGATCGAGAATATCCAGCGTGAGGACCTAAACCCGATCGAGGAAGCACGGGCCTATCACCAGCTGGGCGAGCAGGAGGGGATGAGCCAGAACGACATCGCCAAACTGGTCGACAAGTCTCGCAGCCATGTCGCAAATCTGCAGCGTCTGCTCGCCCTGCCGGACGACGTAATTGCCTTGGTAGAAGAGGAAGCGCTTTCGATGGGGCACGCGCGTGCCCTGATCGGTCATGACGATGCATCCTCGCTCGCTCGCCAGGCGATCGCCGAGAAACTGACGGTCCGCGACGTCGAACGTCTCGTTCGTTCGGGCTCGACGAAAGAGGAGAGCAAGGGTCGCCGGGGCAAATCACCAGCGGACAGTGCAGAAAATGCCGACATCGCGGCGGTGCAGCGGCATCTGGAAGAATTTCTCGGTCTCACGGTCCGGATCAAGAGCGACGCCGATTCGCGATCCGGCGCGGTGACCATTCGCTACCGCACTCTCGATCAGCTCGACCTGATCTGCCAGCGGCTCACCGGCGGAGAAATATAGAGCGATAACAAACGCTTAGCCGGTTTTGGGGGGTGCTGGAAGCCACCGCAAACCGGCCCGGGGACCTTATCGCCGCGTCTTCAAGTGCATTACACGCTTTTCGTGGCGCGATGAGGGAAGAGCAATCGTGCGCTCCCTGATGGGCTCGGCACCCGTCTCGTCCCATTCCTCGGTTAGTATTCGCGCACGACCGGGACTGACGGCACGCTCGGCCGATCTACGATGATCCTCATCGCACCGGACCAGTGGCCATAGTCGGCCCGATAGCCGCAGCGCGGCAGAGGCGGTCCGCCATAGGCGTTATCCGGATCGTAACCCTTGCCATGGTCGTTGCGCCAGCCCTGGCAGCGCCGCTCGGCGCTCAGATACGGTCGGCGATCGCGCTCGCCAGCTTCTCGATCCCGGCCGCGTCTTCCTGGCCGAAGCGGTTCTTGTTGGGGCTGTCGAGATCGATCACCGCAATCACCTTGCCATCGCGCGTCACCGGCACGACCAGTTCCGATGCGCTCGTCGCGTCGCAGGCGATATGGCCGGGGAACGCATGAACGTCCGCCACCAACTGCGTCTCACCGCTGGCGGCGGCTGTGCCGCAGACGCCCTGTCCCATGGGAATGCGGATGCAGGCCGGCCGGCCGATAAACGGGCCGAGCACCAGTTCGTCGCCGATCACGCGATAGAAACCGGCCCAGTTCAGACGTGGCAGGAACTCCGCCATCAGCGCGGCAAGATTGGCCATGTTGGCGACCGGGTCGTCCTCGCCATCGGTCAGGGCGAAGGCCGCATCGGCCAGCTGCCGGTAGCGCTCGGCTTCGGGCAGGTCGGTATCGGGGGTGAAGTCGAACATGGATCGCCGATAGGCACACGCTCGCGGATCGTAAAGCGATTGCCGCCCGTGGCCGCGCGCCCTATCTCTTCACAGCATGAGCACCAAAGCCAAGATCCTGATCGCCCTCGCCCTTGTGATAGTCGTGATAGGCGGTCTCGCCGTCTGGTTGACGCGGGGCGACACCGCGGAGCTTTCGGTGCAGGCTGTCGCCGGTAGCGACCCTGAGTTGACCCAGCCGCGCAGCGAACTGGTGCCAACCGTGAACATTGCCGAACCCGTCGGTTGGGAAGCCAACGAGAAACCTACCGCGGCGCAAGGGCTGACGGTATCGCGCTTCGCCACCGGGCTCGATCATCCCCGCATCATCTATACGCTCCCCAATGGGGATGTCCTTGCGACGCTCACCAACAGCCCTCCGCGCGAAGGCGGCGGTATCAAGGGGTGGGTAATGCGCAACCTGATGGGCAAGGCGGGCGCGGGCGATGCATCGCCCAACCAGCTCGTGCTGCTGCGCGATACGAACGGCGACGGTACGGCGGACGTCCGGCAGGTACTGCGCGACGATCTCGCCTCGCCCTCGGGCATCGCTTGGCGTGACGGGAAACTCTACGTCGCGAACCACAACGCGCTGCTCCGCTTCGATTACGCGCTCGGTGCCAGCGCCGTGACCGGCCAGCCGACCAAGCTGATGGACCTGGCCGGCGGCGGCAACCACTGGATGCGCAACATCGTTCTGAACCCCGATGGGACGAAGCTCTATGTCGCGGTGGGCTCGGCCAGCAATGTCGGCGAGAACGGGATGGCGGCGGAGGAAGGCCGCGCGATGATCTGGGAATACGATCTGCGGACTAACCGGGCGCGCAAATATGCCGTCGGGATGCGCAATCCCAACGGTCTCGACTTCAACCCATGGTCGGGCGAGCTTTGGGTGACGGTAAACGAGCGTGACATGCTCGGCTCGGACCTCGTGCCCGATTATCTCACCAACGTGCCGGTGGGCGCGCAATATGGCTGGCCGTGGGTTTACTGGAAAGACAATATCGATTCCCGAGTGGACGCGCCGAGGCCACAATATCTGGAGGAATACACCCGTCGCCCGGAATATGCGCTGGGTCCGCACGTCGCGGCGCTGGGCCTGACGTTTACCGGCGAGGGTAACCGGCTGGGGACGCAGTTCGGGCGGGGCGCGATCATCGCCCGCCACGGGTCCTGGAATCGCAAGCCCGCCTCTGGCTACGACGTCGTGTTCGTAAAGTTCGACGACCTCGGCAACCCGGTGGGCAAGCCGGTCCCGCTCCTGACCGGTTTTCTGGAGGGGAACGGGAAAACCCACGGGCGCCCGACCTGGGTCGCGTTCGCGCAGGATGGCGCTCTGCTGGTGTCGGACGATACGGCGGGGATCATCTGGCGGGTGGTTGCTCCCGGAGCCAGACCCAATGCAGCAATCCAGCGCGTCGAACGCGGCAATCTGAAGGCCAAGCGCGAGTTGAAGGATCCGACGATGGAGTTCTCGGACGAATTCGCCCGGGAACACAGCATCACCGATCTGATGCAATAGCCATCGGCTAGGGGCTCCCGCCTTAGCCCAGGGCGCGCCCGGCGCGGCCGGCCAGTTCGGTCACATAATGCCACGCCGTCCGCCCGGATCGGGCACCCCGGCGCCGTGCCCATTCCAGCGCATCGGCCTCGTCCCAGTCCAGGCCCAGCGGATCGGCATAGGCGGCGACGATGGCGAGGTAATCGTCCTGCGACGCGGCGTGAAACCCCACCGACAGGCCGAAACGGTCCGCCAGTGCCAGCCGGTCGTCGACCACGTCGCGCCGATTGATGGGATCGTCCTGTTCCGCCATGTCGCGGGCCACGATGGCCCGGCGGTTCGATGTGACCGCCAGGCGGACATTGCCCGGCCGCGCCTCTACGCCGCCCTCCAGCCAGCTGCGCAGATGCCGCGCGTCGGCGGAGCCTCCCTCGTCGAAAGCGAGGTCGTCGATGAAGACCAGGAAGGCGCGATCGATGCGCGCCAGTTCGGCGAACAGGTCGGGCAGGGTTGCCAGCGCGTCGGTCCCAACCTGTACCAGCGCGATGCGCCCGGGATCGGCCTTCGCCGCGTCGATCACTGCCGCGCGCAACAGTGCCGATTTGCCCATGCCGCGTGCACCCCACAGCAGCATGTCGTGCGCGGCAGCCCCTTGGGCCATGCGGCGGACATTGGCGACCACCGTCTCCTTCTGCCGGTCGATGGCCCGCAACTGATCGAGAGTTGGAGCCTGAAGCGCCGGCACGCCGCGCGCACCCGATCCGGTCCAGACATAGGCGGGTGCATCGGTCCAGTCGGGTCTCTCACCCCGCACCTGAGCCGTCATCGCTTCCAGAGCATCGGCGATTCGAGACAGCGCCGCGGCATGATCGGTCTGTGCGCTCATCCCGCCAGCGCGGCCGCTTCGAGCGTATAGAGCGAGTCCGCACCGGCGGTGGCGCTGGCGCGAAGCCCCGCGGCCTCAGGCACGATCCGGTCGAGGAAGAACCGGACGACGGCGCGTTTGTGCAGTGCTTGCGGGGTTTCCTCCCCATCCAGCGCGCGGAGCTGCACCAGCAATTGCCAACCGGCCACGGCGACTGCGCTCATGGTGGTGAAGGGCACGCTCCCCGCCAGCCGGTCGTCGAGGCTTGCGCGATCGCGCATCCATTCCGCGACCCCGGCGCAGGCACAGGCGAGCTCGGCCAGCGCCCCTTCCTCGCTACATTCGCGCGCGATGTCCGCGAACAGCGCCAGTACGGCCTCGCCGTTCTCGATCCCCAGTTTGCGGGTGACGAAGTCCGCCGCCTGGATGCCGTTGGTGCCTTCGTAGATCGGAGCGATGCGCGCGTCGCGATAATGCTGGGCCGCGCCGGTTTCTTCGACAAAGCCCATGCCTCCATGGACTTGTACCCCCAAACTTGCGACTTCGACGCCGATGTCGGTGCCCCATGCCTTCAATATCGGCACCAGCACTTCCGCGCGCATTTTCGCCTCGGTCTGGCCCAAAGTGCCGCGATCGACCTGGCCCGCGGTATAATAGAGGAGCGCCCGCGCACCATGCGTCAGCGCCATCATGCGCAGCAGCATGCGGCGCACGTCGGGGTGCTCGGCAATGGTGACCGGGGTACGGTCGCTTGCCCCCGCACGGGCCGACTGCACGCGATCTGCGGCATAGGCCAGCGCCTGCTGTGTCGCGCGTTCGCCGATCTGCACACCCTGGTTGCCGACATTGATCCGCGCATTGTTCATCATCGTGAACATCGCCGCGAGCCCGCGATTCTCCTCGCCCACGATCTCGCCGATGCACTCGTCGTTGTCGCCATAGCTCATCACACAGGTGGGCGAGGCATTGATGCCCAGCTTGTGCTCGAGGCTGACGGGGCGGAGGTCGTTGTGCGGGCCGAGCGAGCCGTCGGCGTTCACATGATATTTCGGCACCACGAACAGCGATATGCCGCGGCTTCCCTCGGGCGCACCGGGCAGGCGCGCGAGGACGAGGTGGACGATGTTCTCCGCCAGCTCGTGATCGCCCCAGGTGATATAGATCTTCTGCCCCTTGATCCGGTACTTCCCGGCATGTTCGCCGCCGAATTCGTCGGGTCCGATGGGCTCGGCCGTGGTGCGCAGCGCGCCCACATCGCTGCCCGCCTGCGGTTCGGTCAGGTTCATCGTGCCCGACCATGCGCCGCTGACAAGCTTTTCGAGATAGCGGGCCTTTTGCGCGTCACTGCCGTGGTGCGCCAACGCCTCGATCGCGCCGACCGACAGGATCGGTAGCAGGGTAAAGGCCATGTTCGCCGCGCCGAGATTTTCCAGAACGTTGCAGGCGAGGGTGAAGGGCAGGCCCTGGCCGCCGAATTCTTCCGGCCCGGAAATCGCATTCCAGCCCTGCTCGACATAATGCGCATAGGCATCTGAATAGCCATCGGGCAGGCGAACCTTGCCGTTCTCCAGCTTCGCGCCTTCCAGATCGCCGATCCGGTTGAGCGGAGCCCATTCGCCGGCCGCGAACTCCCCTACACCGGTCACGATCGCTTCGACCAGATCCGGCTCCGCCGCGGCGAAGCGCTCGGTCTCCGCCAGTTCCGCGATCCCTGCATTGGCACGGATGGCGAGCAGCTGGTCGGCGGTGGGCGGGGTGAAGTCCATCGGCAATTCCTCTTGGCTTGGCACGTCTGCGAATATAGCGCGGCGGCATGGGCGGCAAGAACGCTACGGAAACGCTTTCGGCGGACGACGCGGGTATCACCCGCGCGGTTGAGGTGCTGCGCGATAGGGGGCTGGTCGCGGTCCCGACCGAGACGGTGTACGGCCTCGCTGCGCGCGCCGACAGCGACGCGGCGGTTGCGCGGATCTACGCCGCGAAAGGGCGACCAAGCTTCAATCCGCTGATCGTCCATGTCCGCGACGAGGCGCAGGCGCGCGATTATGCCGAATTCGTCGCCGACGCGGACCTCGTCAGCGACATCATGTGGCCCGGACCGCTGACGCTGGTGCTACCGCGCCGGCCGGATGCGGGACTGGCCGCAGCCGTCACGGCGGAACTCGACACGGTCGCCTTGCGCTGCCCCGACCATCCGGTGATGCGCGCGCTGCTGGCGCAGTGCGACTTTCCGCTCGCAGCCCCGTCGGCGAATCGCAGCGGGTTTATCAGCCCCACCACGGCGGAGCATGTCGTGGCCTCGCTCGGCGGACGGATCGATCTGGTTCTTGATGCGGGGCCATGCCGGGCGGGGGTCGAATCGACCATCATGGCGATCCGCGAGGATGGGCGGTGGGAGGAACTGCGCGCCGGCCCGGTGGACCTGCAGGCGCTGCACGATCACTATTACGAAGACACCGGGAAACTGCGCCCTGTTACGCGAGGTGGCGGGACTATCGAGTCCCCGGGACAGCTTGCCAGCCATTACGCGCCCGGCAAGCCCGTGCGGCTGAACGCCGAAAAAGTCGCGCCAGACGAGTTTTTCATCGGTTTCGGCGCGATAGAGGGGCAGTGCAACCTGTCCGCAGCAGGCGACCTCGCCGAGGCCGCTTCGCGGCTCTACGCGTGTCTCTACCATGGCGCGCACAGCGACTGCCCGCGAATTGCGGTCGCACCGATACCGAATCGCGGGATCGGCCGCGCGATCAACGACCGTTTGCGCCGCGCGGCTGCGCCGGTGGAAACTCAATCCGGTTCGTAAGGTACGGTCGGACGCAGTTCCTCTATTTCGGCATAGAGACGCCGCGCGTCTTCGCATGCTTCGCGCGAGCCGCGCTCGCATTTCTCGCGCCGCTTGTCGTATTCGCGCTCGAGCTTGCCGAGCCGTTCCTGGCGCTTGCGCAACTCGCGCCCGCGTTTCTCGTCCGCTTCGGCCTGGCTGGTGGTGACCATGTCGACCGCTCCGCTGGCCGCACGGACAGGCAGGGTGGCCACGTCCACCAAAGTCTTCGCAACGCAGCCACCGAGGGCGACCGGGGCAAGCAGGATCAGCAAGGACAGACGAGGATGCATGGCTACTCCGGGTGACCGGTTCGCTTGTGCCCTATCGCGTCTTGCGGATGGATTAATTTTCGCTCGGTGTCGGCGGAGCAGGTGCTTCGGGAGCGGTCGCAGAGGAAGGGGTGTCGGGCCCGCGCGGCGCGTTGGGGGCATCGGGTGCAGCTGGAGCGGCAGGTGCCTCACCGGTCTTCGTTCGCGTGCCGCCCGAGCAATTGAGAGAGCCAGATCCCATCGCCTTGATCGTGCAGGTCGCATTGCCCGCGACGTCGACCGTGCCCGATCCGACTATTGTCGCCTCGACGCGGCCGTCGGACGCGAATGCGGCATTGCCCGACCCGGCGATGGTGACTTCGGCGCGATCGACCTGGAGCCCCCGCATGTCCGCTTCTCCCGAGCCGGCGATCGTCAGCTCCAGTGTTTCCGCCGTGCCCGAAGCGACGAGCTTTCCGGCACCCCCGACGGTAACCGAGAGCTGCGTGGCCGAGAGTGTTTTGACGGTGGCGGTGCCGCTACCTGCAATGACGATGCCCGCATTCTGCGCCATACCGGGCAATTCGAGCGTGCCCGATCCAGCGACGACGGCGGATTGCGGGTTGGGCATCGTGACGCGAACGGTGGAGGAAGCATCGGTCCAGCCGCCTTGCGACTTGCGCATGATGCCCAGTGTCCCGTTCTTGAGCGAGAAGCGCAGCTCATCCTTGGCGGTGCCATCACCATCGACGGTAATAGCCAACTTCTCACCCGGGTTCACGATGACCGTGTCCGGCCCGGCGAGAACGATTTTGCTGGGGACTTCACCCGTCATATCCAGCTCGGCCAGCGGCATGCCATCCTCGCCGTTGATATTCATGTTCGCCTGTCCGCATGCGGTCAGCAGCGGCGCGGCGGCCAAGAAAAGTGCCGGCGCGAGTGTCCTTAGAGCCGATTTGAGCATGGAAACCTCCTTCTCGAAGCTGTATTACAGGAGTAATACGCTTCGGTCCGCCGCGCAAGCCCATACAAAAAGAGGCCGCCCGGTCGGGGCGGCCTTCTCGATACGAACTAAGCGGGGCGCGTCAGGCGTCTTCGCTGTTCTCGTAATATTGCGGCGCATGCTCGCGCAGGATGTCGAGGATCTTCTCGAGCGCCGCCGGCTCGTCGGTCTTTTCCATCGCGGCAAGTTCGCGCGCCAGGCGGCTGGAAGCCGCTTCGAAAATCTGCCGCTCGGAATAGCTCTGTTCGGGCTGGTCGTCGGGGCGGAACAGGTCGCGCGTCACCTCGGCGATGGACACGAGATCGCCGGAGTTGATCTTGGCTTCGTATTCCTGCGCACGACGGCTCCACATGGTACGCTTGACCTTGGGCTTGCCCTTCAGGGTCTCCATCGCTTCCTTCAGCGTCTTGTCGCTGGAAAGCTTGCGCATGCCGATCGATTCGATCTTGTTCATCGGAACGCGCAGCGTCATGCGTTCCTTCTCGAAACGGAGCACGTAGAGCTCCAGCTGCATCCCTGCGATTTCTTCGTTCTGCAATTCGATCACACGGCCCACGCCGTGCTTCGGGTAAACGACATAGTCACCGACATCGAACGCCGGAGCCTTGCTGGCTGCCATCAGTGAAGTCCTTTCCAATCGGCGGGAAGCTTCGGGCGGGACGCGCGAACCCTTCCCCAATGCGAGCCCGGGGATGGGTCATTTCGTCACCTGCAAAAAGCGATTGCCGCCTGTCCAGATCAGGCCGGGCGCGAATCCGGCCCGGTTGTTGCATTATATAACACGAACGCAACAAAGTTTCCACCCTCGCACGCCGTGCGGGGTGTCATGCGTGCAAGGCGCTCCATTCCTGCGCTGGCACCGTGCGCCAGGACGGCGTCAGTCGCCTTCGCCGGGGTCTGCGGTGAAGTACTTCTCGTACTTGTCTTCCTCGCCCTTATGCTCGTCGGCATCCTCGGGCGGGTCCTTCTGCTGCGTGATGTTGGGCCACGCGGCCGAGTACTTGGTATTGAGCTCGAGCCATTTCTCGAGCCCGTCCTCGGTATCGGGCAGGATGGCTTCCGCCGGGCATTCCGGTTCGCACACGCCGCAGTCGATGCACTCGCTGGGGTTGATCACCAGCATCGTCTCGCCTTCGTAGAAGCAGTCGACGGGGCACACCTCCACGCAGTCGGTGTATTTGCATTTGATGCAAGCGTCGGTGACGACGTAGGTCATTCGGGTACGTCCCTCTCGGATGGCTGGTATGCACCGGGTGCTATGGCTTTTTCGCCAGCCGGGTCAAGCATACGGTAGCAGCTTTGCGCGTGGGCCGCCGGGCCGCGCCGGTCGGGAAGTGTGAGGATTTCCAGCACGACGACCGATTTTCCCCTCGGCATGACCAGCACGTCTCCCACCCCTATTTCCCGAGTGGCACGCACCACGCGTTCGCCGTTGAGGCGCAGATGGCCTTCTTCGGCCATGCGGCGGGCGGTCGAGCGAGTCTTCGCAAGGCGCAGGCGGCACAGCGCAAGGTCGATGCGCACGGACGGCCGGTGCTCGCTAGCGGACCAGGTTGGCCAGTGCGGCGAACGCGTTGCCGGGCGCGGGTTCGCTATCCGGCTGTTTTCCGCGCGGCTTGCCCCGGCGCTCGTTCCGCCCATCGCGCTGCGGCGCGTTCCCGTAACGGGGCGAGCGCCAGTGCCACCGATCGGGCGCGGGCGGACCGTAGGCCCCCCCTGCCAGAGCCTTCGCCTGCTGTGCGCGAAACCCGGCGGCGCCGAGCAGGCGAGTGAAGCTTCCGGCCGTAAGTCCGGTCGAGATCGCGAGCGACGGGTCGATCACCACCTTGCGCTGATCTTTTGCCTGGGCGCGGGCCTGGTGCGCGGCGCGCAGCAGCTTTTCCGCGACATCGACGCGGATCGCCTGATCGCCGGCCGGGCGATAACCGGACGGGAGGGTCTTCGCATCGGGGAGGACCGAGCGCATCGCCTCCTCCAGCGGTCGCCGGTCGAGGCCGCTCGCTTGGAAGGCGGCGCGTGCGGCAGGCTTGAGCAAAGCAGGTACGAACACGTCGAGGGCACCGAACACCACCCCCAGTTTGCGCAGATAGGGACGCATCTCCTTGGGTAGGTGCTGGATGCCCGCATTCTCGCGCGCGACGTAGCCGTGCCCCGCGATAAGATTGAGAAGCAACGCGCGCGCCTGCGAGCCTGCATCCGGATCGTTCGCGGCGATCTGCAGCCGAGCCAAGGGTTCGAGCGGTTGGAGCCGCCCTTCCGCCCAAACAGTCAACGCGGCCAGGAAGTCAGCGCGTTCACCGTCCGGCAACGCCGAAAGTTCCCGTGCCGGTTCAAGTCGCGGCTCCAGCACATGCGCGCCGAAATCCAGCCGCGCCAGCTCGTGTCCGCCCCACACGATCGCCCCCCGTTCCATGACCACCCCGTCGAAGCCCCCCGTGCGCAGAGCCGCGGCGCGTTCGCCCAAGATTTTTGGTAAGGCCTTCTCGCCCGCTGCGAGCAACATGCGGTGGTCGCTCGCCTTGGCGCTGGCATCAACGGCGAAGCGAAAGCCGGTAACGGTGCCGATGGCTTCGTCCTCGACGCGCAAGGTGCCATCTTCGTCGAGCGTGACCGGCAGAAGGTTCGGATCGGTTCCCATGCTGCGCATCAATACAGCGGTTCGCCGATTTACGAAACGCTCCGTCAATCGCGCATGCAGCGCATCGGACAGGCGGGCCTCCGCTGCGCGTGCGCGGGCCGCCATTTCGTCGCGCGCGAGGACCCAGTCGGGCCGTTGGCAGATATAGGCCCAGCTGCGGATCGCCGCGATCTTGCCCTGCAACGTGGCGATGTCGCCCGTCGTCGTGTCGAGCTCAGCGATACGCGCGGCAACGTAATCCGCGCCGAGATAGCCCTCGCGCAAATCCTGCCACAGCCGCGCGACGAAGCGGGCATGGGTATCGACGCCGGACTGGCGGAAATCGGGCAGCGAGCAGGCTTCCCAGAACCGGCGCACCGACCCCGCGCCCCGTATGCTGTCGGCAAACGGCTCGTCGGCCAGCTTCTTGAGCACGGCGAGGTCGATCGCTTCGGGCGCGGCTGCGAGCTCCGGCTCGTCCGGGCGCGCCTCCAGATCGCCGATCAGCGTGGCGAGATTGTCGAAGCGCGGCTCGGCTTCGCGCCAGAACAGCCTGGTCAGGGGGGCGAAGCGGTGCTCCTCGATCGCGTAGATCTCTTCCTCGGTGAATTCGAGCGCCGAAGAGGCATCGTTTCCGCGCCCGCCGGCGAGCGTCCCGAATGTGCCGTCGCGCTGGTGCCGACCGGCGCGGCCCGCGATCTGCGCCATCTCCGCCGGGATCAGCCGCCGCATGCGCGATCCGTCGAACTTGGTGAGCGCGGCGAAGGCGACATGCGTGAGGTCGAGATTGAGGCCCATGCCGATCGCGTCGGTGGCGACGATGTAGTCGACCTCGCCAGACTGGAACAGCTCGACCTGGCGGTTGCGCGTTTCCGGGCTCAGCGCGCCCATCACCACGGCAGCGCCGCCGCGAAATCGTCGCAGCATTTCCGCCGCGGTATAGACCGCCTCCGCGCTGAAGGCGACGATCGCGCTACGGGGCGGCAGGCGCGAGAGCTTGCGCGGTCCGATATGGCTGAGTGTGGAGAAACGCGGCCGTTCGATCACTTCGGCACGTGGGATCAGCGATTTCAATACCGGCTCCAGCGTCGCTGCGCCCAGCAGCATTGTCTCTTCGCGCCCCCGAGCATGGAGCAGCCGGTCGGTGAAGATATGCCCGCGCTCCGGATCGGCGGCGAGTTGCGCCTCGTCCAGTGCGACGAAGGCGCGGCCGCCGCCGTCCCTCGGCATGGCTTCCGCCGTGCAGCACAGATAGCGGGCATCGGGCGGTTCGATCCGCTCTTCCCCAGTGATCAGCGCGACCTGTTTCTCGCCTTTGATCGCAACGACCCGGTCATAGACCTCGCGCGCCAGCAGACGCAGGGGGAAACCCATCGCCCCGCTCGAATGCGCGCACATGCGCTCGATCGCGAGATGCGTCTTCCCGGTATTGGTCGGCCCGAGTACCGCCTTGATGGCGCCTTCGCTCACCGCTCGAAGGTGGCAGCGTGTGCTGCCTATCGCAAGCGCCCTATGAGTGTTCCCACCTTCTGCCGCAGCTGCGACTCGGCTTGTCGTGGCTTAGCGCGGGATTAACTTTAATCCGGCATGCCGCCCAGCTAGAGCGCCGCGCGGACAGGAAGGATCGCGCAAATACCCGCGGACCAACCTTCAGGAGAGGGCGTGCACTACACCCGGATCGATAACGATGGCGCTGGATCGCTGGGTACGGGGGTGCCGGGCGCATCCTTGCGCGCGGCGTTCCGCCGCCGTCCGGGTCCGGGGGATCGGTGGGAACACTGGCGCCTGTCGCTCGAACAACGATTCGATGCGATCGACTGGGCACCCGACCTGGCGGAGAATATCGGCAGCCGTCGCTGGTTTCGCGGTCTAGCCACCTGGCTCGGCCTGTCGGCCGCCGCGATCGCTCTCTGGCCCAGCTTCGGCGCGATCGCGGTCGCCCCGGCGATGGCCATGGATGGCGATACGCGCACCGAATTCCGCAGCCAGACGATCATGCCGCTGGCGCTCGGGTCCGACAGCGGCAGCCGCATGGGGCCGACCGCTCAGGTGCGCCCGCTCGCCGCCACGCCGGAGCGCCCGACGATCCAGCTGGTCGCCACCCTTTCGCGCGGCGACAGTTTCGCGCGCATGCTCCAGCGCGCCGGGTTGGGCGATGGCGAAGCTGCAAGGGTCGCCGCCATGGTAGGCGATGCGGTGCCGCTTTCCGACATCCAACCGGGCACGCAGGTCGACATCACGCTCGGCCGCCGCGCCGCGCCGGGCGGACCGAGAATGCTGGAAGCGCTCGATCTGCGCGCCCGCTTCGACCTCGCGCTGTCCGTTGCGCGCCGCGCCGGCGGTCGCCTTGCACTCGAACGTCATCCGATCCGCGTCGACGAGACGCCCCTGCGCATTCGGGGCACGATCGGCGACAGCTTCTATCGCTCTGCGCGCGCCGCCGGCGCACCGCCCGGGGCGGTCCAGGAATGGCTGCGCGCGATGAACGAGCAGGACGCGCTCGACCGCAAGATGCGGAGCGGCGACACGTTCGATCTGGTCGTGTCGTACAAGCGCGCCGCAACCGGGGAGCACGAAACCGGCAAGCTGCTCTACGCGGCGGTGGAGCGCGACGGTAAGCCGACCGCGCAGCTGGTCCGCTGGGGTAAGGACGGCCGTTTCTACGAGGCGTCCGGCGTGGGCGAGCAGCGCAGCGGGCTAATGAAACCCGTCAATGCCCCTGTTGGCTCGGGCTTCGGAATGCGCCGCCATCCGATCCTGGGTTACAAGCGGATGCATTCCGGGCTCGATTACCGCGCGCATTACGGTGAACCGATTCATGCGGTCAGCGACGGTCGCGTGCTGTCCGCGGGGCGCGCAGGTGGCTGCGGCAATGCGGTGAAGATCCAGCACAATGGCAGCCTCGCCACCCGCTACTGCCACATGAGCCGCATGGCCGTACGCGCCGGGCAAAGCGTGCGGAGGGGGCAGGTGATCGGCTATGTCGGCTCCACCGGCCTCTCAACCGGGCCGCATCTGCATTTCGAAATGTATCGCAACGGGCGCCCGGTGAACCCGGCTTCGGTTACCTACACCACGCGCGCGCTGCTTGCCGGGGCGGAGCTGCAGCGTTTCAAGGCGAAGATCGCGGACTATCGCGAGATCGCGCCCGGATCCGCGCTCTCCGATCTGGCCCCCGCACCCAGCGAACGCGCCGAGCCGGAGCGGGAGATCGACAAGCTGGCCACCACGCAGACGCGCCAGATCGGCGGCTGAGCCGGACCGCTTGCCATCGCCGGCGTTTGGGGCGACACGCTGTGCGCATGACCGCATCCTATCCCAATCTACGCCTTCGCCGGACCCGTGCCCACGGGTGGAGCCGCGCGATGTTCCGCGAAACCGTCATGACGCCGGCCGACCTGATCTGGCCGCTCTTCATCATAGAGGGACAGGGCGAGGAGCAGCCTGTCGCCAGCCTCCCGGGCGTCTCGCGCTGGTCGGTCGACGGCATCGTCGCGCGGGCGAAGGAAGCGGTGGAGCTGGGCATACCGTGCATCGCACTGTTCCCGAACACGCCAGGCGAGAAGCGAAGCGAGGACGGGGCGGAAGCCTATAATCCCGACAATCTCATGTGCCGCGCGATCCGCGCAATCCGCCATGCGTGTGGCAGCGATATCGGCATTCTGACCGACGTCGCGCTCGATCCCTATACCAGCCACGGGCAGGACGGATTGCTAGACGACAGCGGCTACGTCACCAATGACGACACCGTCGCCGTGCTGGTCGATCAGGCGGTGACGCAGGCGGAGGCGGGGGCGGACATCATCGCCCCGTCGGACATGATGGACGGGCGAGTCCACGCAATCCGCCGCGCGCTCGAGATGAACGGGCATGCGAATGTTCAGATCATGGCCTATGCCGCGAAATATGCGAGCGCGTTCTACGGCCCGTTTCGCGACGCGGTAGGCAGCGGGGGCCTGCTGAAGGGCGACAAGAAAACCTACCAGATGGACCCGGCAAACGGCGACGAGGCATTGCGCGAGATCGCGCTGGACATCGCGGAAGGTGCGGACAGCGTGATGGTGAAGCCCGGCCTCGCCTATCTCGATATCATCTGGCGCGCGAAGGAGCGGTTCGGCGTGCCGGTGTTCGCCTATCAGGTGAGCGGCGAATATGCGCTGATCGAGGCGGGTGCCGCCGCCGGGGTCGCTGCGCGCGAAGCGCTGGTGATGGAGAAGCTCACCGCCTTCAAGCGCGCGGGCTGCAGCGGCGTACTTACCTACCATGCCCCACTCGCGGCGCGGCTGCTGAATGGCTGAATTCCGCCTCGAGACCGACCGGTTGGCGCTACGCGACTGGCGTGAACAGGACTGGCCGCGTTTCTTCGCGGGCACCAATACTCCGGCCGTGATGCGCTGGCTGGGTGGAACGCTCGACGACGAAGGGCAGATGAGGCAGCGCGAACGGGTGGAGGCCTGCCACGAACGCAACGGTTTCTGCTTCTGGGCCGTCGAGCGCCGCGACGATGGCGAACTGCTCGGGTTCTGCGGCCTGAAGCGCGCCGATGCACCTGGCAGCACCGTGACCGGCGAATTCGAGGTCGGATGGCGCTTTCGCGAGGATGCGTGGGGACAGGGTTATGCCAAGGAAGCCGCCGTCGCCGCGATCTCGGCCGGGTTCGAGCGCTTCGGCGCGGACGAGATCGTCGCGCTGACGGTCGCGGGCAATTCGCCGAGCTGGGGGTTGATGGAGCGGCTGGGAATGACCCGGCGGCCCGAGCTCGATTATGCCGATGGCCGCTACGATCCGCCGTGGCGCGACACCATCGTCTATTCCATCGCGGCGGAGGAATGGCGCGCGGGCGAGCATGGCTGATATCGTGATCGAAACCGATCGGCTGCTGCTGCGCCGGATCGCGGAGGGGGATGCCGAACTACAGTATCGTCTGCTCAACTCGCCCGTTCTCATGGAGCATCTCGGTGGGCCGAAGGAGTTGCACGAGATCGAGGCGAAGCATGCGAACAGCATGGCTCTTTTCGCGCGACACAGCTTCGGCTGGATGATGATGATGGAAAAGGCCACAGGCGATTGCGTGGGCCACTGCGGTATGAAGCTGGTCGACAACGATCTGGCGAAAAACCCCGGCGATCACGAGATCGGCTGGATCGTGCGCGAGGATCGCTGGCGGCGCGGCTATGCGCTGGAAGCCGTAGCAACGCTCATCGATTGGGCCTTCGCCCGTCACGATATCCCACACGTGGTCGCGATGACGGGCGAACGCAACGAACCCAGCTGGCGACTGATGGAGCGGCTGGGAATGCAACGGCGCGAGGATCTCGATTTCGACGACCCCGCCTACCCGCCCGAGGATCGCCGCACGATCATCTATGCGGTGAGCGCCGAACAATGGCAGGAGAAACAGGAATGACCGACCGACCCGGCGTGACCATCCTCTCGATCCACGGGAAGACACCGCGGATTCACGACAGCGCCTTCATCGCGCCCGGTTGCCGTATCATCGGCGATGTCGAGATCGGGGCGGGCAGTTCGATCTGGTACAATTGCGTGCTGCGCGCCGATGTCAGCCGGATCGTGATCGGGAAGCGGACCAATGTGCAGGATGGCAGCGTCCTCCACTGCGACGGGCCGAGCCCGGGGCATCCCGACGGCTGTGCGCTGATCATCGGCGACGACGTGCTGATCGGGCACATGGCGATGATACATGGCTGCCGGATCGAGGATCGCGGCTTCGTGGGGCTGGGTGCGATCGCGATGAACGATGCCCTGATCGCGAGCGATTCGATGCTCGGGGCCGGCGCGATGCTGACCGAGGGGAAGAAGATGGGCCAGCGCGAGCTGTGGGTCGGACGACCGGCAAAGAAGGTGCGCGAGTTGCCAGACAAGGCCATCGCCGGCATGAAACTGGGCGTCGCACACTACGCCGAGAACGCGAAGCACCATGCGGCGGCCATCGCCGAGAGCGGGAATGGCCCGGCCTAAAGCCGACCTGCCCCCGGGGGATTCGATCCGCTCGCTGATCGACGAACGCGGGCGGTTGCCGATCCGGGTCACGCCGGGTGCTCGGTCCGAAGGGCTCGTGATCGGCGAGGGGCGGTTGCTGGTAAAGGTACGCGCCCGTCCGCAGGAGGGGGCGGCCAACGCCGCCGTCACGTGGCTGGTGGCGAAGGCATTGGGTGTGGCACCGACGCGCGTCACGTTGATACGGGGCGCGACCGCCCCGGAAAAGCTGCTCGAGATTTCCTAGCCCGGGCGGCGCTGGATCGCCATTGCGGCCACGAACAGCGCCGCCGCCAGAGCGGTCACGACGGCGGGAGCCACCAGCCGACCCGTGCCATGCAGTAACGCGCCGCAAGTCGCACCAACTGCAAGCGCGAGCCACAACCGCCCGTAGCCGCGGGACGCCTCACGGTCGCGGCCCCCGATCCGCGCGGCGAGGCCTTGGCCGAACCGGACCAGCGCTCCGGTCATGTAGGTCACGCCGACAGTCACCTGTCCATCGCGGGTGAAGACGTTGTTCGCGATTCCCATCGCTACCGCCGATAGGCACAGATAACCGGGGGCGAATCCCGCGGCGAGAGCCAAGAAGGCGAGTGCCAGACCGGTGGCGACCAGCCCCAGCAGAGGTGCCTTGTGCCGCCCGCTCCATCGCCAGGCCAGCATCGCCCCCATCGCGACACCGAGAACGAATGCGGCGATGATTGCCAGCGGGAGCAGCGCGAGCAAGGGCTCACGCGCCAGATGCACCGCCATGCGGGTGGTGTTGCCCGACATGAAGGAAGTGAAATAGCCGCCGCCGGTCAGGAAACCGCTGGCATCCACCATCCCTGCGAGAAAGGCGATGCCCAGCGCGAGCGCCTGCCTGCCGGGATCGTACCGCTGCATGCCACCTTCATGCCGCGTGGCGGCGGTCCGTCAATCCCTCACCAGCGACCGCAGCGCCTCGATCCGGTCGGCTTCGTGCACCGGCTTATCCCAGCGGATGCGGTGAATGCGGGGGAAGCGCATGGCGAGGCCCGACTTGTGGCGCTTCGATTCGTGCACCGAATCGAACGCTACTTCGAACACCAGCGACTTGTCGGTTTCGCGCACCGGACCGAAGCGGTTGACGGTGTTGCGGCGCACATGCCGGTCCAGCTTCTTCAGCTCGTCGTCCGTGAAGCCGGAATAGGCCTTGCCCACGGGTAGCAGCTCCGCGCCCTGGTCGGGATCGCCGTCCCAGCAGCCGAAGGTGTAGTCGGAGTAGAAGCTCGATCGTTTGCCGCTACCGCGCTGGGCGTACATCAGCACGCAATCGATCAGCAGCGGGTCGCGCTTCCATTTGTACCACAGCCCGGTCTTGCGCCCCGCGACATAGGGGCTGTCGCGGCGCTTCAGCATCAGCCCCTCGATCGCATCGTCGCGCGCACCCTCTCGGATTTCGCCCAGATGCGTGAAGTCGCTCGCCTCGACCACGCGGGAGAGATCGAAGTGGCTCTCGGGCAGCTCGCCCATCAGCGCCTCCAGCCTGACGCGCCGCTCCGCCCATGGCAGCGCGCGCAGGTCTTCGCCCCGCCACAGCAGCACATCGTACAGGCGCACGAAGGCCGGGCTCTCGCGCAGCATCTTTGGCGTCACGGTCTTGCGCCCCAGCCGCTGCTGCAAGGCGTTGAAGCTGGCCGCGCCGCCCTGCGTTCGCTCGTTCGCTGCGCCGCCCTGTGCCTCACCGCGAACCAACAATTCGCCATCGAGCACGCCGGGGATCTGGAACGCCTCGACCATTTCCGGGAAGGTAGCAGAGATGTCATCGCCCGAGCGAGAAAAGACCCGCGTCTCGTCACCGGCGTGGACCAGTTGCACGCGGATGCCGTCCCATTTCCACTCCGCGACGTAGTCTTCCAGATCGATCACCGTCTCTTCCAGCGGATGGGCGAGCATGAAGGGGCGGAAGGTCGGCAGATTCTCGGTATCGGGCGGGTCCTCGCCATCCGCGGCCCAGGCGAACAGTTCGGGATAGGGGGGTGTGAGGCCGTGCCAATATTCCTCGACGTCTTCGATCGTTACGTCGAACGCCTGCGCGAAGGCGACCTTCGCCAGCCGGCTCGACACCCCGATCCGCATCGCTCCGGTGGCGAGTTTGAGCAGCGCGTAGCGGCCTGACGGGTCTAGCCGGTCGAGCAGCTTCGGCAGCTCTTCGAACACCGTCTTGCGGTTCATCGCCGATAGCAGCGCGACCGTTTCGCTGACTGTAGGCGGCGAGGGCGGGTGCTCTGGTTGCGGCCACAGCAGGCTGGCGGTTTCCGCCGTATCGCCCACGAAATCGCGGCTGAGCGACCACAGCACCGGGTCGATCCGGTCCTTCATCGTGTTGCGGATGGTGGAGCTCTTGACCGCCGGAAAGTCGAGCCCATCGGATAGCGCCGCCAATGCCCAGCCGCGATCCGGGTCGGGTGTCGCGCGCAGATATTCCGCGATCAGCCGGAGTTTCTCATTACGGCTGCGGGTGAATACCAGCGCGTCGATCAGGGCGGCGAATTCTTCCACGCCCTAGTCGTCCTCGTCCTCATACCCGACCATCGCCAAGGCACGCGCGCGGCGCTGGTGGAGCTGGCACCAGCGTAGCAGCGCTTCCTCGCGGCCATGCGTAATCCATGTTTCGGCGGCGTCGACCTCCTGGATTGTGCGGGTCAGCTCGCCCCAATCGGCATGGTCCGAGATGATGAGCGGCAGCTCGACGTTCCTTTGCCGGGCGCGCTGACGAACCCGCATCCAGCCGCTGGCCATCGCGGTGATGGGATCGGGCAGGCGGCGGCTCCAGCGATCATTCAACGCGGATGGCGGACAGACGACGATGCTGCCGCGCATGTCATCTTTCGAATGGTCCGAAACCAGGCGCAGTTCGCCCAGATCGACCCCGTGCTCTTCGTAGAGGCGGCACATCTTCTCCATCGCGCCGTGGAGGTAGATCGGTTGCATGTGCCCCGCGGCGCGCAGTTCGGCGATCACCCGTTGCGCCTTGCCCAAGGCATATGCGCCGACGAGCACGCAGCTGTCGGGATACGCCGCCAGCCGGTCGAGCAGCTTCGTCATCTCTTCCGCGATCGGCGGGTGGGTGAAGACCGGCAGGCCGAAGGTCGCCTCTGTGATGAAGATGTCGCACGGCGTCACCTGGAAGGGTGGGCAGGTGGGATCCGCGCGGCGTTTGTAATCGCCGGTAACGACGACCCGCTCGTCCGCGTGCTCGAGCAGAATCTGTGCGCTGCCGAGCACATGCCCGGCCGGGATGTAGGTCGCATCGACGCCGCCCGGCAGCCGGATCGTCTCGCCATATTCCACCGGCTGCGCCCCGTCCGAAGTCGCGTAGCGCAACTTCATGATGTCGAGCGTTGCGGGCGTCGCGATCGTTTCGCCATGCCCGCCGCGCGCGTGATCGGCATGGCCATGGGTCACCAATGCGCGGTCGACTGCCCGAGCCGGGTCGATCCACGCATCGGCGGGGACGACGTGGATGCCCCACGGTTCGGGCCGGATCCAGGAGAGGGGCGCGGTGGACATCGTGCCGATTCAAGCAAACGGGGCGCGAACCGTTCCCGGTCCGCGCCCCCGCTCATGTTCGATCCAATCGGGGGATCACTCCTCCCCGCTGCCCTCGGGCTCGCTTTCGTCCGCGGGCTTCGCTTCCTTCGCGACCGGCTTCTTCTTCGCCGGCGGTTTGCGCTTGGCCTTTGGCGGGGCCGGGGTCAGCTCGAAGCTCGGCTTGCCGTCCTTGATGCTGACATGCACTTCGCCGCCATCGGCCAGCTTGCCGAACAGCAGCTCCTCGGCCAGCGGCTGCTTGATCCGCTCCTGCAGCAGACGACCCATGGGGCGTGCGCCGTAGAGGCGATCGTAGCCCTTGTCGCCCAGCCACTCGCGCGCTTCCTTGTCGAACTGGATGTCGACATTCTGCTCCGCGAGCTGGAGTTCGAGCTGCAGGATGAACTTGTCGACAACACGGCCCACCGTGTCCTTGCCGAGATAGCCGAACGGCACGATCGCATCGAGGCGGTTGCGGAATTCGGGGGTGAACATGCGCTTCACCGCCTCCTCGCTCGCATCCTCCTTGCTGACATCGCCGAAGCCGATGCCCTGGCGCGCCATGTCGGCGGCGCCAGCATTGGTGGTCATGATCAGCACCACGTTGCGGAAATCGACCGTCTTGCCGTGATGGTCGGTCAGGCGGCCGTTATCCATCACCTGCAACAGGATGTTGAACAGGTCGGGATGCGCCTTCTCGATCTCGTCGAGCAGCAGCACGCAATGCGGGTTCTGGTCGACCGCATCGGTCAGCAGCCCACCCTGGTCGTAGCCGACATAGCCCGGAGGCGCGCCGATCAGCCGGGAAACGCTGTGGCGTTCCATGTATTCGGACATGTCGAACCGCTTGAGCTCGATCCCCATGATGCTGGCGAGCTGGCGCGCGACCTCTGTCTTGCCGACGCCGGTGGGGCCGCTGAACAGGAACGAGCCGATCGGCTTGTCCGGATCGCGAAGCCCTGCGCGGCTCAGCTTCATCGCGGTCGACAGCTTCTTCACCGCCGCGTCCTGGCCGAACACGACATGCTTCAGATCGCGTTCGAGATTCTCCAGCGCACGCTTGTCGTCCTTCGACACCGATTTGGGGGGGATGCGCGCCATGGTCGCGATCACCGCCTCGATCTCCTTCGACGTGATCTTCTTCTTCCGGCGGCTGGGCGCGACCAGCATCTGCATCGCGCCGACCTCGTCCACCACGTCGATCGCCTTGTCGGGCAGCTTGCGGTCGTTGATATAACGGCTCGACAGCTCGACCGCGGTCTTCAGCGCATCGGCAGTGTATTTCACCTTGTGGTGATCCTCGAAAGCGCTCTTCAGCCCCTTCAGGATCTTGATCGTGTCCTCGATCGTCGGTTCGTTCACGTCGATCTTCTGGAAGCGGCGCAGCAGCGCGCGATCCTTCTCGAAATGGTTGCGGAACTCCTTGTAGGTGGTCGACCCGATGCAGCGGATCGTGCCGCCGGACAGCGCGGGCTTGAGCAGATTGGACGCGTCCATCGCCCCGCCGCTGGTCGCGCCGGCCCCGATCACCGTGTGAATCTCGTCGATGAACAGGATCGCGTGCGGCAGCTTTTCCAGCTCGGATACGACCTGCTTGAGCCGTTCCTCGAAATCGCCGCGATAGCGTGTGCCGGCGAGCAGCGCGCCCATGTCGAGCGAATAGATCACCGCCTCTTCCAGCACCTCGGGAACGTCCTTCTCGACGATCTTGCGCGCGAGGCCTTCGGCGATGGCGGTCTTCCCGACGCCCGGATCGCCAACATAGAGCGGGTTGTTCTTGCTGCGGCGGCACAGGATCTGCACCGTGCGGTCGACCTCGGGTCCGCGCCCGATCAGGGGATCGACCTTGCCCGCCTTCGCCTTCGCATTGAGGTCGACCGTAAATTGGTCGAGCGCCGTTTCCTTCTTGTTGCCCGTAGCGCCGTCGGCCTTTTCCTCGGCTGCGTCTTCTTCCGATCCTTGCGGATTGCGGCTTTCGATCTGGCGCCCGCCCTTGCCGATGCCGTGGCTGATAAAGCTCACCGCATCGAGCCGGCTCATGTCCTGTTGCTGCAGGAAATAGACCGCGTAGCTGTCGCGTTCGGAGAACAGCGCGACCAGCACGTTGGCACCGGTGACGCTATCCTTGTCGCTCGACTGGACGTGCAGGATGGCGCGCTGGATCACGCGCTGGAACCCGGCCGTTGGCTGCGGTTCGCCCGCCTCGTCGGGACGCAGCGACTGATATTCCTGGTCGAGATAGGTCTGCACGACCGCGGCCAGTTCGGCGAGGTCGACCCCGCATGCGCCCATCACTTCCGCTGCATCCTCGTCGGCGATCAGGGCGAGCAGCAGGTGTTCGAGCGTTGCGTATTCGTGACGCCGCTCGCGCGCACTGTCGATCGCGGCATGGAGGGTTCTTTCGAGGTTCTGGGCGAAGCTAGGCATGTAATGATGTGTCCCGAAGTGGCGGTCCCGCTATCGTTAAGTTGCATGCTGCAGCATGAATGCGGGCTGAGGAAACTGGCGAATGGTGTCCATCGCCTTGCGTGGAATATGGGGAGCCGCCGGTCGCGTGTGAAGACCGGGGCGCGATCACGAACCGCCCTTGCCGAACAGGGCGTCCGCCGCCGCGCGGTGGCTGGCGGCACGGTCGCGATGGGCCGCGACCCGTGCGATCTCCGCCTCCAGCAGCGCGATCCGCTCGGTCAGTTCGTCCTGAGAATAGGGCGCAAGGTCCTCCGCAACCAGTCGGCTGGCGGCGTCGCCCCGTGGGCGCGGACGGTCGTCCTCATCCATCGAGCCGCAGTCTTCCCCGCCACCCGCTTGCTGTCAATGCCGCAGCCCTGTAGTTGCGGCGAACCGTGCGGCGCGATAAGCCGCCATGGCCACACGGGGGACCGCGATCTCTATGCCCACCGACCTGCCCGAAACCATGACCGCGATCGGCTTCGACGAGCCGGGCGGGCCGGATGTCCTTCGCCCGGAAACCGTACCGCTACCCAGCCCGGAAGCGGACGAGGTATTGGTTCGCGTGGCCTATGCCGGAGTCAACCGGCCCGATTGTATCCAGCGCGCGGGGCAATATCCGCCGCCGCCAGGCGCGTCGCCGATTCTGGGGCTGGAGATCGCCGGCGAAGTGGTCGCCGCCGCGCCGGGCGTGGGTGAAGCCATGGTGGGGCAGACGGTCTGCGCGCTCGCGCCGGGGGGCGGCTATGCCGAATACTGCGTGGTGCCGGCGGGCCATTGCCTGCCCGTACCCGAAGGGATGGACCTTAAAAACGCAGCGGCGATCCCCGAGACGCTGTTCACCGTATGGCACAACGTGTTCGAGCGTGGCTCGGCATGCGACGGGGAGACGCTGCTGATCCATGGCGGCACCAGCGGCATCGGCACGATGGCGACGATGCTGGGCAAGGCGTTCGGCCTGACCGTGATCGTGACCTGCGGCGACGACGCGAAATGCGCCGAGGCGGAAAAGGTCGGCGCCGACCTCGCGATCAATTACAAGACCAGCGACTTCGTGGAAGCGGTGAAGGATTTTACCGACGGGAAGGGCGCAAACGTCGTGCTCGACATGGTTTCGGGCGATTACGTCGCGCGCAACCTGCAATGTCTGGCGGAGGACGGGAGGCATGTCACCATTGCCGTGCTTGGCGGCATGAAGGCGGAAATCAACATGGCGGTCGTGATGAGCCGGCGGCTGACACTGACCGGCTCCACCCTGCGCCCACGCTCGGACGCGTTCAAGACCGCGCTGGCGCAGGAAATCGCCGCTGAGGCATGGCCGCTGTTCGCCGACGGCACGCTGGCCCCGATCATGGACGAGACGTTCCCGCTCGCCGAAGCGGCGGTCGCGCATGCCCGGATGGAGGCAGGCGACCATATCGGCAAGATCGTGCTTGCGGTCGGCTGAGCGGGACTTTTTCGCGCGAGGGACGCGTCGCATAACCGCAATTATGTCACCGATCGGACGCCGTACCGTGAATCGGACGTAACATTACTGTGCCATCCAGCCAGAAGGAGAATTCCAATTCTGGCGGGGGGTAGCACGATGTTCGACGGCCCGATCGATCCGAAAGATGCGGCGAAACCCGGACTGGCTCCGGTGTTCGACAATATCGCCACGTTCATCCCAGCCGAGCCCAAGGTGCCCGAACCGGTCGACGGCAAGCGACGTCGCTATCGCACGATCTGGATCAGCGACGTGCACCTGGGCACCAAGGGATGCAACGCGGAGCTGCTGATCGATTTCCTCGACAGCACCGACAGCGAGACGATGTACCTCGTCGGTGACATCATCGACGGCTGGCGGCTGAAGAAGAAGGTCTATTGGCCCGCGGAGCACAACGACGTCGTGTGGCGCATCCTGAAACGGGCCAAGCGCGGCACCCGCATCGTCTACATTCCCGGCAATCACGACGAGATGGTGCGGCCCTTTTCCGGCATGCATTTCGGCGGGGTGGAGATCGCGCGCGCGGCCTTCCACACCACGGCCGACGGTCGGCGATTGATGGTGCTGCACGGCGACGAGTTCGACACCATTATGCTCGCGCACCGCTGGCTCGCCTTCGTCGGCGACGCGCTCTACACCCTGATGATGGGGCTCAACCGCTGGGTCAACATGGTGCGCCAGCGGCTCGACCTACCCTACTGGTCGCTGAGCAAGATGGCCAAGCACAAGGTCAAGAACGCGGTCGAGTTCATCTCCCATTACGAGGAGGTGGTCGCCCGTGCCGCTGGTGAGCGCGGGGTCGACGGCGTGGTATGCGGCCATATCCACACCGCCGAATTCCGCGAATTCAGCCACGACGGGCGCCGCATCGAATACTGGAACGATGGCGACTGGGTGGAAGGATGCAACGCGCTGGTCGAACATTTCGACGGGCGGATGGAAGTGCTCCACTGGCCCGACGAGATCGCGAAGCGCGAGAGCGGTGTCGCAAGCGAGGCCGGCGCCGCGACAGGCCGGGCCGCGGCGTGAACGCCCCCCTCGACATGCGGGCGCTGGAGGGGGAGGCAACCGCGCGCCGCACCCCCGCTCCGGGCGCGAGCACCATCGCCATCGTCACCGATGCGTGGTTCCCACAGGTCAACGGCGTGGTGCGCACGTTGTCGACCACGTGCGAGATGCTGCGCGCGGGCGGGCATGTGGTGCATGTGATCGCGCCCGACCGGTTCCGCTCCATTCCCTGCCCGACCTACCCCGAGATTCGGCTCGCGCTCGCTCCACCCGGCGCCATCCGGCACCGGCTTGCGGCGATCGCGCCCGATGCGATCCACATCGCGACGGAAGGGCCGCTGGGGCTGGCCGCGCGGCGCTATTGCCTAGGCGTAGGGAAGCCGTTCACTACCGCTTTCCATACCCGGTTTCCCGACTATCTCGCTCGCCGTACCGGCCTGCCTGCGGGGGCGTTCTGGCCCTACATCCGCTGGTTCCATCGACCGTCGGAAACGATCATGGTCGCGACCGAGAGCATTCGCGGCGAACTGCGCGAACAGGGGCTGACCAACCTTCACCACTGGGGCCGGGGGGTCGATACCGCCTGCTTCACTCCGGACGCCCCGCCTCCGTCCGCATTCGAAGGGCTTGAACGCCCGATCCAGCTTTACGTCGGCCGCGTGGCGGTGGAGAAGAATATCGAGGCGTTCCTCGCCAACGGCTATCCCGGCAGCAAGGTGGTGGTCGGCGAAGGCCCGGCCCGCGCCGATCTCGCCAGGCGGTTTCCCGAGGCGCATTTCCTTGGACCCAGATCCGGCCGCGAACTCGCTGGCTGCTATGCCGGGGCGGACGTGTTCGTCTTTCCCAGCCGCACCGACACCTTCGGCCTCGTCATGATAGAGGCGCTCGCCTGCGGCACCCCGGTCGCCGCCTTCCCCGTCCCCGGCCCGATGGATATCCTGACCGACGATTGCGGTGCCGTCTCGGACGATCTCGACCGCGCTATCGCGGCGGCGCTCTATTGCGACCGGAGCCGGTGCGCGGCCTATGGGGAGACCTTCGGCTGGGACGCGGCGACGGCGCAATTCGTCGAAGGACTTGCGATCCAGGCGCACCCCTGAGGTCTCGCGGCCCGAGCGGGGCTTGCCGCAGGCGGTCCGCTCGCCTAAGTGTGAGGGTGCAACGGCCGCTCCGAAAGGGGCGGCCCTTCTATTTTCAAGAGGTGCCCGATGGCCGACCAACCCAAACCGCTGATGCCGCACGCGACCGCCACCTGGCTGGTCGACAACACCGGCCTGTCCTTCGAACAGATCGCCGAATTCTGCGGGCTCCATATCCTCGAAGTGCAGGCGATGGCGGACGATCTGGCGGGTAGCAAGTATACCGGCCGCGATCCCGTGCACGCGGGCGAGCTGACGCAGGAAGAGATCGAGAAGGGGCAGAAAGACAGCTCCTATTCGCTCAAGATGCACAAGGCCCCGGTCGAAGTCACGCGGACCAAGGGACCGCGCTACACCCCGGTGTCGAAGCGGCAGGACAAGCCCGACGGCATCGCCTGGATTCTTCGCAATCATCCCGAGGTGACCGATGCGCAAATTGGCAAGCTGATCGGCACCACCCGCAATACCATCGGCGCGATCCGCGATCGCACCCACTGGAACATCCAGAACATCCAGCCCAAGGACCCGGTAACGCTGGGCCTGTGCTCGCAGCGCGAGCTCGACGCGGTGGTGGCGAAGGCGGCGAAGAAGGCCGGGACGACGGATGAAGGTCAACCGGTCCCCGTTGCCGATAACACCAGCGACAAGGACAAGCTGATCGCCGAACTGCGGGCCGAGCGCGAGGCGAACGAGAAGGCCGCCGCCGAAGCCGCGCAGGAAGCCGAAGCCGCCGCCTGGCTGGAAGCGAAGCGTGCCGCCGAAGCTGCCGGAACGTCCGGCGGGGGCGACGAACCAGTCTGATCCTGGCCGGGGCGGAGCGAAGCGCCCTTGCGAAGGGGCGCGGGAACGGGCATCCTTGCTTACATGGATGTCAGTAAGCTGCCCTATCACCACCCGGTCGCCTGGGATTTTCCGCTAACGCCCAAGACCTTGCCTACGCTCCTCGCCGAAGCGGTGGCGCGCGCACCCGATGCGCCATTGGTGGAATTTCTCGGGCGGCGCTTCAGCTATCGGGAAATGCACGCAGAGGCGCAGGCGTTCGCCGCGGGATTGCGGGCCCGCGGGATCGGGCGGGGCGACCGCGTCGGTCTGTTCCTGCCCAATATGCCGATCTATGTCGCGGCCTATTACGGCGCGATGATGGCCGGCGCGACGGTGGTCAATTTCTCGCCGCTCTACACGGTGGAGGAGTTGTCGCAGCAGGTTGCCGATTCGGGGACGCGCTTTCTCGTCACCGCCGATGTCGCGGCACTCTATCCCACGGCCGAGAAGGTGCTGCGCGCCTCCGCGCTAGAGGCGCTGATCGTCGGGCGGCTGGGCGATGCTCTCCCCACCCTGAAGCGCTGGGCGCTCAAGTTGCTGGGCGGCTCGAAAATCAGCAAGCCCGATTACGGCGACCGTCAGGGCCACGGCGTGTGGCGTTGGAGCGACCTGTTGACGCATGGCAATGCCGAGCCCGTGGACCTGACGCCCGACGATCTCGCTTTGCTGCAATATACCGGCGGCACGACCGGTCGGCCCAAGGGGGCGATGCTGAGCCACGCGAACCTGTCGCTGAACGCGCAGCAGGTCGATGCGATCGATCCGTTCGACGATGGCGACGACGACATCATCATGGGCGCGCTGCCGCTGTTCCACGTCTTCGCCAACACCTGCGTGCTCAACCGCACGGTGGTGCGCGGCGGATGCATCGCGATGGTCCCGCGCTTCGACGCGAAACAGGTCATCGCGACGATCCGGCGCACGCGCGCCACCGCCTTCCCCGGCGTGCCGACCATGTACCAGGCGCTGCTCGACCATGACGATTTCAGCCGGGAGGCGCTTTCCTCGCTTAAGATCTGCATCTCGGGCGGCGCGCCCCTCCCGGGGCCGTTGCGCGAGGACTTCGAGGAGCGCAGCGGGGTGCGGCTGGTCGAAGGATACGGCCTGACAGAGAGTTCAGGCGTTGTGTCGACCAATCCCTATGACGGCACGCGCAAGCCCGGCACGATCGGACAAGTGCTACCCGGCACCGAGATCCTGCTGCTCGACAAGGAAGACCCGACGGTTATCGCCGAACCTGGCGAACCGGGCGAACTGGCGATCCACGGGCCGCAGATCATGCAGGGTTACTGGAACCGGCCTGACGCGGCGAAGAACGTGTTCGTCATGCATGGCGGGCGGCACTGGCTGCGTACCGGCGATGTCGCGACGCTGGACGAGGACGGCTTCCTGAAGATCGTCGACCGGATCAAGGACATGATCGCGGTCGGCGGGTTCAAGGTCTTCCCGAGCCAGGTGGAAGAGGTGCTGCTGGAAAACGACGCGGTGAAGGAAGCGCTCGTGATCGGCGTGCCCGACGATTACCGCGGCGAGAGCCCTCGTGCCTACGTGACCTTGCGCGAAGGTGCCGATGCGACCGGCGAGACGCTGCACGACTGGTTGAATGCCCGCGTGGGCAAGCACGAGCGGGTCGATCGCGTGGTGGTGCGCGACGAGCTGCCCAAGACGATGATCGGGAAGCTCGACCGCAAGGCGCTGCGAGCCGAAGTGCTCGGCTGACCGGCCGAACGGGTCAGCTCGCTACGGTGAGCCTGGGCTCGCGCGGCAAATCTTCGCTTGCCTGTCCGGTCGCATCGCGCGGGGCGAACCGGCCCGCCACGCTGGCACCCTGTTCGATCGTCAGCGTGTCGTAGCGCGCATCGCCCTCGATCGTCGCGCTTTTCAGAATTACCAGCTCGCTCGCATCGACCGCGCCCTCGATTCGGCCCGCAAGCCGCGCGCTGTGGGCCTTGACCGCTCCGTTGATGACCCCGGTGTCCCCTTGAATCAGCGCGGCACAGGAAATGTCGCCTTCCACGGTGCCGTCGATATGCAGTTCGGTCGAGGCGTCGATGTCGCCGGTGATGGTGACGTCGGACCCGATGACCGAGAAGCTGCCCGAGCTTTGCGGCTTAGCCATGCTGCCGGTGCGTGCTGGGGTCGGCGCGGCGGGCTTCTTTGAGAACATGGTTGGCCTTCTCCAGAAACAGGCGCGGATTGACCGGCTGGTCGTTGATGCGGACTTCGAAATGAAGATGCGGGCCGGTCGAACGCCCGGTGCTGCCGATCGCGCCGATGCGGTCGCCCGCCTCCACCCGCTGGCCCACCTTCGCGCCGAATTTCGACATGTGCGCGTAGCGCGTCATCAGCCCGTTGCCGTGGCTGATCTCCACCACGTTGCCGTAGCCATGTCGCACGCCGACGAAGCTGACCCGGCCGGTCGCCGCGGCGAAGATCGGCGCGCCCATCGCGCCGCTGAAATCGGCCCGGCGTGGAAGGCCGTCGATCCGTCGAACGGGTCGTGGCGATAGCCGAAGCTGGAGCTGATCGCCGCGCCCATGGTTGGCTTGAACTGCGGAATTCCTTCCAGCCCGGCCTCGAGCGCGTTCATCCGTACCAGGCTCGCCGCCAGACGCTCGAAGCGTGGATCGAGCGGATCGTCCTTGTTCAGCCCGATCTTTTCCAGCGGACCACCCATCGCCGCGCCGCGATCGGCGGTGGCGATGACCGTGCTGGGATTGAGGCCGAGCTGGCGAATCGCCTTCGCCGCGCGATCGGAGCGGCCATCGGCGAAGCGCGTCAGCCGGTCGACCAGGGCGAGCTGGCGCGCCTCGATCGCGACCAGTCCACGCGCTTCGGGAAGCGCGGCGCCTACCTTCGCGACGGTCTCGGTCGTCTCGCTGCCTTCTGCCGCCGCATCTTCGGTGCGGGCATCCTCGGGCAGGGTGGTGATCACGCTTTCGAGGAAATCCTGCCGCTTCTCGAGGTCATGGGCGACCGATTTCAGATCGTCGCGATAAGCACCGACACGGTCTTCCGCGGAGGCGATCTTCGCCTCGCGTTCCACCAGCGCCGATCGTTCCGACAAGGTGCGGTATTGCAGATAGCTCATCGCGCCGAGACTGGCGATGGATGCAACGATCAACGCGATCGCACCGGCGGCGATCATCTTCTGCAGCCGCGCGGAAAGCGTTACGAAACGAACCTGTCCGTGAGAGCGCATGAAAAACTCGCGCTCCACGAACAATCCGGAAAGCCGCTGGCGAAATCCGCCATCGGAGTGGTTAATAGTCAAGTCGACCCCCGACCTGTAATTGGTGTCCAATGCGATCCGCGGGGCGGCTAGCAGCCACCCTGCGAGGGGTCGAATCACGATAAGCGGTTAACCGCCGAGTCGAGTGAGTCGCGGGATGAAGCGACAAATATCTGTCCACCGAACCGATTTTTTTGGAACCAGCGAGCGTGGAGCGCGTTGCGCCCGATTCGTTTCAATGCCCAAGCTTGGCCAAAGCGAACGCTTGCCAGCGCAGCTCGCGTTCGCTTTGGTAGGCGTGGTGACACGCGCAATCCGCATCGGCCTCCTCGGTGGGAGCTTCAATCCGGCCCATGGCGGGCATCGCAGGATCTCGCTGTTCGCGCGCGAGGCGCTAGGGCTGGACGAGGTGTGGTGGCTGGTTTCCCCCGGCAATCCGCTCAAGCCCGTGAAGGGCATGGCTCCATTGGCGGCGCGCTATCGCTCGGCTGTACGCCAGGCGCGCCGCGCACCGATCCGCGTGACCGCGATCGAGCGGGAATTCCATACGCGCTATACCCTCGATACGCTGCGGTCGTTGTTGCGGCGCTATCGCAAGCGGCGCTTCGTCTGGCTGATGGGCTCGGACAATCTGGCGATATTCCACCGGTGGAAGGGCTGGCGCGACATAGCGCGTCTGGTGCCGATTGCGGTAATCGCACGGCCGGGTTATGATGCAGCCGCTATCGCCAGCCCCGCGATGGCATGGCTCAGGCGGTATCGCACGACACCGGCGGCCTTTCGTAAACAGGGGCGGTGGAGGGCACCGGCGCTGGTGATCCTGCGATTTGATCCCGATCCGCGATCGGCCACGGCGATCCGCCGCGCCGACCCGGACTGGGCGGCCGACTTCGATACCGACGCCGCGCCCCAATGGAGCCTGCGCGATCAGGTGACTCACCGCCCGATTGCCTCCCTTTCTACATCAACAGCGAGCAAACCCGCGTGAGGACTGGCAATTTTCCTGGCGCTTCCCATTTTCAGACCATGACAGGAGTATCGCACTCGCCCATGACCAAGGCGCAACCCGCGTCGGCGGCCTCTGCCGACGACACGCTTCGTCCGCCTCTCGCCGATGCTGAGCCCGGCTCGCTGCACGCCCTCGTGCTGGAGCAGCTCGACGACGATCAGGCGCAGGACATCGTTTCCATCCCGCTGGAGGGCAAATCCTCGATCGCCGATCACATGGTGATCGCGTCGGGCCGCTCCACGCGGCAGGTTGCCTCGATCGCGCAGAAGCTGGCCGAGAAGGTGAAGCAGCAGGGGTTCGGCCCCGTGCGGCTCGAAGGTCTGCCCACCGCCGACTGGGTGCTGCTCGATGCCGGTGACGTGATCGTCCACCTGTTCCGTCCCGAAGTGCGCAGCTTCTATAATCTGGAACGCATGTGGGCGTTCGGCGATGCACCGCCGGTGGCTTCGGGCAACGCCTAGCACGTTATCGACCGGGCGGGGCGCGACGCCACCCCCGGAGTCCGACGGTACCGACAAATAACGCTCCTCCACATCATCGCTCGGGGCAAGATCGCCCGTTCGCCCGAGGCGGAGCTGGTCGCGCGATACGAGAAACGGCTGACCTGGCCGGTGAAACTGACCGAGCTCCCCGAAACCGGTGGCCGCATTCCGGAACCGCAAAGCCCACACCGCACCGTGCTGCTCGACGAGCGCGGGCGCGACCTGTCGTCCGAAGAACTCGCCCAGCGCCTGGAGAAGTGGCGCGACGGCGGGATGCGAGAGATACGTTTCGTGCTCGGTGCCGCAGACGGGCATGCCGACGACGAGCGGGCCGGGGCCGATCTGCTGCTCGCCTTCGGCAGCGCGACCTGGCCGCATTTGCTGGCGCGCGCGATGCTGATGGAACAGCTCTATCGCGCGACCTCGATTCTTGCCGGACATCCCTATCATCGGGCAGGATAGCGCCGTGACCCGCGCTGCCTACGCCCAAGTCCTACTCGGACTCGCCCTCGTCGGGGCGGTGGCCTTCGTGCCAGCGCTGGAGGCGCAGGAGGATGGCGTCGCCGGAACCGCGTCCGCTCCGCGTGCGATTCGCCAGGACATCACCCGTGCGCGGGCGGCGGCGCAGGCGGCGGCGGCGCGCAGCCAGCGGCTCGACAGCGCGGCGCGCCAGGCGCGCGAACAGGCCGATCGCACGCGACAGGAGGCGGCGGCGATCGCGGCGCGCATCCAGCAGTCCGAGGCGCTGATCGAGGCGAGCGAAAGCCGCCTCGCGTTGGTCGCGCGCCAGCGCGCCTCGCTCCAGCGGCGATTGGCCGAACGCCGGCAGCCGCTGGTAGAGCTGACCGCCGCGCTGCAGAATTTCGCCCGGCGGCCGATCATCCTCTCGCTGTTGCGGCCCGGATCGCTGCGCGACACGGTCTATCTGCGCGCGGTGCTGGAAACCAGCATACCGCAGGTAAAGCTGCGCACCGCTACGCTGCGGCAGGAGATCGAGCGGGGCCGGGCTTTGCAGCAGGAAACGCGCACCGGCCTCGCTCAGTTGCGCAGACAGCAGCAGACGCTGGGTGACCAGCGCAGGAAGCTTGCCGCGATCGAGGCGCGCCAGCGCTTCGCCTCGCGCCGCAAGAGCGGCGACGCAGCGCGCGAAACCGACCGGGCGCTGGCCCTCGCGGAGGAAGCGCGCGACCTGACCGGGCTGGTCGACCAGCTCGACGATGCCGCGGCGCTGCGCAAGCGACTGGCCGCGCTTCCCGGCCCCGTGATGCGTCCCGGAAATCCCGCCGCGGCGCGGGTTGCGACCGGCACGCCCGCGCCGCGCCTCTCCACCCGCGCGGCTCGGTTTCGCCTGCAACTGCCGGTGACGGGGCGCACCGTTCTGGGCTTCGGCAGCCCCACCCGGGGCGGCCAACGCAGCGAAGGGGTGACCATCGCCACCCGGATCGGCGCGCAGGTTACCGCGCCAGCTCCCGGCCGGGTCGCCTTCGCCGGGCCCTATCGCGGCTATGGGCGGATCGTGATCATCGACCATGGCGATGGCTGGACCAGCCTCGTCACCGGGCTCGGGCGCGCCGATGCCCGGGTGGGGGACGAGCTGGTTGCGGGCGCGCCGATCGGCGTGGCAGGCGCGACCGATCCGCAAGTCACGCTGGAGCTGCGCCGCGAAGGCGAACCGGTCAATCCGCTCGACCATATCGGATAGGGGCGGGCCCGGCGGTCGCGTGCGCGAAAGCCGTCCCAATCCTCATCTGGCATTCACACCTCTTGCGCGATACATACCCGCGCCATTCCAGTTGGAGCCGCCGTGCACATGAAATTCGCCGCTGTCGCCCGTTCCGCCGCCCTGGTCACCGCTGTCGCGCTGATCCCGGCGACGACCGTGGGCTATGCCCAGGTCGATGCGAGCGCGGGTCCCGAATTCGCCCGGCTGTTCCAGACCTACCAGCGGATCAAGGCGAGCTATGTCGACAAGGTCGACGACGAGAAACTGATCCGCGGCGCGATCGACGGCATGCTGGCCAGCCTCGATCCGCATTCGGCCTATCTCGACGGGTCCGATCTCCAGCGGCTCGAGACCATGATCGACGGCAATTATTCGGGGCTTGGCCTGTCGGTCGTGATGGAAGACGATGCGGTCAAGGTGGTCAGCCCGTTCAAGGGTAGCCCGGCCGAGGCTGCCGGGGTGAAGGCGGGCGACTACATCACCCATCTCGACGGCGACCTGATCTACGGCGGGTCGCTGGACGAAGCGGTGCAGCGCATGCGCGGCAAGGCGGGAACGTCGATCCGGTTGACGATCTTCCGCCCCGGGGCGGAAGAGCCGATCGAAACGACCGTGACGCGCGGCGTGATCGAGCTGGAGCCGGTCACCTCGGAGCTGCAGGATGGTGGAATTGGCGTAATTTCCGTCAACGAGTTCTCGCGCGATGTCGGGCGGGATGTGTTCACCGAATACGACAAGCTGCGCAAGCAGGCGGGGGGCAAGCTGAACGGCCTGATCCTCGACCTGCGGTCCAACCCCGGCGGGGCCCTGGACGAGGCGGTGATCCTGTCCGACCTGTTCCTCGACCAGGGGCAGATCGTGTCGCAGCGCGGCCGGGCGCAGAGCGAGAGCATCGAATACGACGCGGAAAGCGTGTTCCGGGGCGAAATCGCGGGAGGCGTGCCGATGATCGTGCTGATCAATTCCGGTTCGGCCTCGGCATCGGAGATCGTCGCCGGTGCCCTGCAGGATCACCATCGCGCTGTGATCATGGGCGAGCGCAGTTTCGGCAAGGGGAGCGTGCAGTCGCTGATCCCGCTGGGCAAGGATGCCGCGCTGAAGCTGACCACCGCGCGTTACTACACGCCGTCGGGCCATTCGGTGCAGGAAGGCGGGATCAAGCCCGACATCCGCGTGCCACAATTGTCGGACCCCGATTATCAGAAGCGCCAGAAATACGCCCTGCGCGAATCGGATCTGCGCCATCACTTGATCAACGAAGTGGCGATCAAGGACGAGGAACTGGAAAACGACGCCACCCCCGACCCCCGCTTTACCGCCACGGCGGAGGAGCTGGAGGCGAAGGGGATCGAGGATTTCCAGCTCGACTACGCGGTCAAAACGCTGCGTCGCACCGGCGGTGGGGCGATCGCCGCCGCCAAGCGCTGATCGTCTGACGTGATAGGCGGGAAACCGGTGGAACTGCAGCCTTCGACACGGCTCGCGCGCATGCTGGCGCTGGGCATTCCCGCGCTGCTGCTGGGCGGCGCGTATCTCGGCCAGTACGGCTTCGGGCTCTATCCATGCGAGATGTGCTGGTGGCAGCGCTATCCCCATTTCGCGGCCGTTGCGTTCGGCCTGCTGGCCTTCGCGGCCGCGCCCAAGCGGCTCTGGATTGCGCTCGCAGCGGTGTCGATTCTCGTCTCGGGCGCGATCGGGGCCTATCACGCGGGCGTGGAATATGGCTGGTGGGAAGGGCACACTGCCTGCACCGGCGTCGTTGCGGCGGGCGGCGATATCCTCAATACCTTGCAGGATATTCCCCTGGTCAGCTGCGGGCAGGCACAATGGACGCTGCTGGGCATTTCCCTGGCAGGATGGAACTTCATCGTCTCGACCATCGCCGGCCTCGCGATCCTGGGGCTGTTGCTGCGTCGTGGCGGGCAATCGCGGGGAATGATATGAGCGAACGACGCAACCACATCGAACGGATGATCCGGGTCGATCAGGCGGGTGAATTCGGCGCAACCCGGATCTATGCCGGTCAAATAGCGGTGATGGGCGATCGCGGGCCTCAATCGGGCGAGATCGCGGCCATGGCGCGGCAGGAAGAGGGGCACCGCGCTCAGTTCGACGCGCTGATGACGCGACGAGGCGTGCGCCCGACCGCGCTCCAGCCCTTCTGGCATGTCGCCGGCTATGCGCTGGGTGCCGCCACTGCCCTGATCGGCCCGAAGGCGGCGATGGCCTGCACTGCGGCGGTGGAGGAAGAGATCGACCGCCACTATTCCGACCAGCTCGATGCTCTGGCCGAAACGGGTGAGGACCCGGAACTGGCCGGCATGATCGAGGAATTTCGAGAAGACGAGCGCGCGCATCGCGATACCGCGCTGGCGGCGGGGGCCGAACAGGCACCTGCCTATCCCGTCCTGTCCGGCCTGATCCGGCTGGGCTGCAAGGCCGCGATCCGCATCAGCGAGCGCATTTGAGGGAACGGCCGGGAACCGCTCGCCCCGTTCGCCCGCTTCAGTATGGGTTCACGCCGCACGCGTCCTAATCGATCATTCGAACGCCAGTACCCGGGAAGACACATGATGACCGCCTCCGCCCTTCGCTTCGCTACCGCTCTCGCCCTGCCGCTGGCAGGCACGGCAATGCTGCCCGCCGCGGCCGCGGCGCAGGATGATCCGGGCGACAAGGTCAACATGGTGATCGTCTACGGCGAGGACGCATGCCCGCCATCGTCCGATGGCGAGATCGTGGTCTGTGCGCGCAAGCCGGATTCCGAGCGTTATCGCATTCCGGATGACCTGCGTTATAGCGACGACCCGGCAAATACGTCGTGGACGCGCACCGTCGAATCGATGGAGATGGTCGGCGCGTTCGGCATCGATTCCTGCTCGCCCGTGGGCGCCGGCGGTATCACCGGGTGCACCAAGCAATTGATCGACCGGGCCTATGGCGAGAAGGCCAATTCGAGTTCGATCCGCTTCGGCCGCCTGATCGACGAGGCGCGGGCGGAGCGGCTTTCCACCATCGACGAGGAAGCGGCGGCGGAGCAGGAGCGCGTCGAGATGATCGAGCGTGAATACATGCAGCGGCTGGAGCGGGAACGCGATGCCGAGACGACCGGCAATTCCGCGGTGGATGCGAGCGCGCCGCCGGCGATTAACCAGGCCCGCCGCCAGCCGCCTGTCGTCCCCTCCAAGGAGACGCAGTTCGACGACGGGGAAGAGGGGCAGCGCCCGGCGACCGAGCCTTCGCTGGGCGATCCGACCGTTCCGTCGGACCCCGGCTAGTATCCTGTCTGGCCTCGCTCAATGGAGGCCGTGATACTCGCGATACCAGTCGACGAAGCGCGGAAACCCTTCGCCGGCAGGCGTAGTCGGTGCGTAGCCGTGATCGCGCGCCAACGCATCGATATCGGCGTAGGTGCGCGGCACGTCGCCCTGTTGCATGGGTAGCATTTCCAACTCCGCCTTGCGGCCGCATGCTTCCTCCAGAATGGCGATGACGTCCATCAGCCGCTCGGGACGATTATTGCCGATGTTGTAGAGCGCATGCGGGGCTACGCTGCCGCCGGGTTTTGCGGAGCCATCGTCCTTGGGCGGGGCGTCGAGGCAGGCGACGATGCCGGTGACGATATCGTCGATATAGGTGAAGTCGCGGCTCATCTCGCCATGGTTGAACACCGGGATCGGCTCGCCGTTCAGGATCTTGCCCGTGAAGATCCACGGCATCATGTCGGGCCGCCCCCACGGGCCATAGACGGTGAAGAAGCGCAGGCCCGTCTGCGGTAAGCGATAGAGATGGGCGTAGGTCTCGCTCATCAGCTCGTCCGACTTCTTGGTCGCGGCGTAGAGCGAATAGGGGTGATCGACCCGGTCATCGACGCTGAACGGCACCTTGTCGTTGCCGCCATAGACCGAGCTGGAACTGGCATAGACCATGTGTTCGGTCCGGCGCGCGCGGGCGAGCTCGAGGAGGTTGAGGTGCCCCATCACGTTGGCGCGGACATAGGCGTGGGGATTTTCCAGCGAATAGCGCACGCCCGGCTGCGCACCGAGATGGACGATGCGATCGAAATCCTCGCCTTCCACGGTGGCCGAGAGGGCATCCATGTCCGCGAAATCGCAATGGCGGAAGGCGAAGGCGTCGTCCGCCGCCTGTGCTACCCGGGCCAGCCGCGCTTCCTTCAGCGCCGGGTCGTAATAGGGTACCAGATTGTCGATCCCGAGCACCCGGTCGCCGCGCGCGGCCAGCCGCTCGGTCAGGGCCGAGCCGATAAAACCGGCGGCGCCCGTTACCAGCACGCGCACCGGTTCAGCCCTTGTCGAGCGAGATGTCGGGCGCGTCTTCCTGCTTCATGCCGACGACGTGATAGCCCGCATCGACATGGTGGACCTCGCCGGTCACGCCGCTCGACAGGTCGGAGAGGAAATACAGGCCCGACCCGCCCACATCCTCGATCGTGACGTTGCGCCGCAGCGGCGAATTCAGCTCGTTCCACTTGAGGATGTAGCGGAAATCGCCGATCCCGCTCGCCGCCAGGGTCTTGATCGGTCCGGCGCTGATTGCGTTCACCCGGATGTTGGCGGGGCCGAGATCGTTGGCGAGGTATTGCACGCTCGTTTCCAGCGCGGCCTTCGCCACACCCATGACGTTGTAGTGCGGAATGACCTTCTCCGCGCCGTAATAGGTCAGCGTCAGAATGCTGCCGCCGCTTTCGGGCATCATTTCCGCCGCGCGCTTCGCCACCGCGACCAGGCTGTAGGCCGAGATGTTCATGGTCATCAGGAAATTGTCGAGGCTCGTGTCGACATATTTTCCACGCAGCTCGCTCTTGTCGGAAAAGCCGATCGCATGGACGACGAAATCGAGCGTGTCCCAGCGCTCTTTCAGCGTGTCGAAGGCGCGATCCAGCGCGTCCATGTCCGACACGTCGCATTCGAAGGTGAAGTCGCTGCCGAGCTGTTCGGCCAGCGGCACGACCCGCTTCTTCAGCGCCTCGCCCTGATAGGAGAACGCCAGCTCGGCACCCTGTTCGCTCAGCTTCTGCGCGATACCCCAGGCGAGCGATTTGTCGTTCGCCAGCCCCATGATGAGACCGCGCTTGCCTGCCATCAAACCCGTCATTCCAATTCCTCTTCAGTCGCCGCGGCGTCGCTGTCCGCATCCTTGCGCCGGCGATCGTCGGCCTGCCCGATCAGGTCGGCTTCTTCCGGCGTTTCCGCCAGCGCGGCATTCAGTTCGACGCCCACGACCATCCCTAGCCCCACCAGCCAGAAAAAGAAAAGCGCCACCATCAGCCCGGCGAGCGAGCCGTATGTGAGGTCATAGCTGAAGAAGCTGCGCAGCACCGGCGGCAGCGCAACAGTGACCGCGATCCACCACAGCGTCACCGCCAGCGCACCGGGCCATTTGGGATAGCGGCGCGATCGGTAGGTGGCCGGGGTCAGCGAATAGAACAGCAGGTAGATCGAACCGAACAGGCCGAGGCCCGGGACGAACCGGGCGAGCGAGAGATTGCGCAACAGATCGGTCAGCAGGGGGAAGAATGCGTCGACTACCTGCTGCACCGCGCCGATGACGACCTGCGCGATGAGCGAGAGCATGAGCAGCACGACCGCGCCCAGCACCACGCCGGCGGACAGCAGGCGGTAGCGCCAGAACGCCAGCGTCGGCTCCGTTCCGTAGGCCCGGCGCAGCATGTCGCGGATCGTTTCGACGAGGCTCCCCACGGTCCAGAAACCCACCAGCCCGCCGACCCACAACACCCAGCCGGATCGTGCGGAAACGACGTCGCGCGCCACCGGCTCGATCACGTCGGCGACCATCGGCGGCATGGCGAGCAGGAGGGCGTTGATCGTTGCCGCGCGCTCGCTTTCCTCCCCGACCAGGGAGAACAGGGCGGCGGCGGTGATAAAGAAGGGGAAGATCGTCAGCATCGCCAGATAGGCGAGATTGCCGGCGTAGATGAAACCGTCGTTGAACGTGCCGATGGCGACGCGCTTCAGGACCTTGAAGAAGCGGGTGCCGGGCCCGACGCGCTCCACGATCTCGCCGCGCAGAGTCTTCGCCTCGCGGCGCCGATCCTCCGGGGTGAGGGAGCGCAAGCGCCGCTTTTCGGGACTCGGCAAGGAGTTCGACACGCTACGCAGGGTCCCCAACGGCTTGGCGCCCGTGCGGTAGAAGTCGTCAGACCCCCAGTCCGGCGCGCGGATCGGTATCGTCCTGCCAACCTTCGAGCCGTTTGGCCAGTTCCGACGGGTCCTGCGGCAGCGCGATTTCCAGCGTCACCAGCTGATCGCCGCGCCCGCCGCTCTTCTTCGAAAAGCCCTTGCCGGTAAGCCGCATGGTCGTGCCGCCCGACATGCCCGGCTTGATCGTCAGCATCACCGGTCCATCGACGGTGGGTACGCGCACCTTGGCCCCGTGTACCGCTTCGCCCAGTGTTATCGGCAGGTCGAGCCGGACATTGTCGCCTTCGCGGCGGAAGAAGGAATGGGGATCGATGGCGATGGTCACGATGCCGTCGCCCGCACCGCCCGGCCCCTGTTCGCCTTTCCCCTTCAGCCGCATCTGCGTGCCGTCCTCGACCCCGGCGGGCAGTTTCAGGTCGATCGTCTTGCCGTCGGCCAGCGTGATCCGCTGGTCCTTGCGCGCGGCGGCATCGACGAAGGGAACGCGCAGGCGGTAGCCGATATCGGCCCCCTTGCGCGGGGGTGGCGGTGGCGGCCGTCGAAAGCCGCCGCCCGCCTGACTGCGGCCGCCCGCGCTTCGCCCGAACAGGTCGGAGAAGATATCGCCCAGATCGACTTCCTCGCCACCGAACCCCTGGAAATCCTGCGCGTTGAACCCGCGCGGGTCGCCGCCGCCGCCACGGCGGAAGCCGCCTGCACCGCCACCCATTCCGGCGAAGGGATTGGTCGGATTGCCCTCGCCATCGATCTCGCCGCGATCGAATTGCGCGCGCTTGTCCTTGTCGGACAGCAGGTCGTACGCATTGGTTACCTGGCTGAACCGCTCGGCCGCCTTGGGATTGTCCTTGTTGCGGTCGGGATGCAGCTCCTTCGCAAGGGTCCGGTAGGCGCTCTTGATCTCCTTCTCGGAGGCGGAGCGTGCGACGCCAAGGGTTGCGTAGGGATCGGCCATGGCGTGTTAGCTAGGCATAGCACCGATTTGGCGCAAGAACCCTGTCTTTCCTACGATCGCGCGAGGGGGTAAGGCCGCCGCCATGCAAAGCGCTCCCGCACAACCTGCCACCTTTCGCAGGAACTCCCGCGGAGCGTCCGTTTTTCCGCCCCTGGACACTGTTCCATGTGTTCCATCCTGTAGGAGTTCGTTCATGGAAGCCGAGCGCAGCGCCATCCCCGAAAGCGATCCGTTCGCATTGTTCGACACCTGGTTTGCGCAAGCGCGAGAGAGCGAGCCGAACGATTCCAATGCGATGGCCCTCGCGACGGCGACGCCGGAGGGCGCGCCCTCGGTGCGGATGGTGTTGCTGAAGGGGCATGGGAGCGATGGCTTCACCTTCTACACCAACGCGCAAAGCCGCAAGGGCGAGGAAATCCGCGCCAACATGCAGGCCGCGTTGCTGTTCCATTGGAAGAGCCTGCGTCGCCAGATCCGGATCGAGGGCCCGCTTGCCGAGGTGAGCAGCAGCGAGGCGGACGATTACTTCCACTCGCGCGCCCGGGTGTCGCAGATCGGCTCGGCGGCGTCCGACCAGTCGCGCCCGCTGCCCGACAGGCAGGTCTATCTCGATCGCGTCGCAGCGCTGGAGGATGAATACGAGGGCGCGGACGAGGTCCCGCGCCCGCCGCACTGGACAGGCTTCACGCTGACGCCCGAACGGATCGAATTCTGGCTCGATCGGCCCAACCGGTTGCACGACCGGCGGCTGTTCACGCGCGATCGCGGCACCGGCGGCTGGACGAATACGCTGCTGTATCCATGAGCGAAAGGGCGACCTTGGCTCGCAGCGCGGCGTTTGCCTCGATCGGGGTCGCGGCGGTGCTCATCTCGCTCAAGACATGGGCGACGGTGCGCACCGGCTCGGCGGCGATGATGGGCAGCCTCGCCGATTCCTCGCTCGACTTGCTGGCCAGCATGGTCACGCTGGTCGGCGTATGGATCGCGGCCCAGCCCGCCGATCGGGACCACCGGTTCGGGCACGGCAAGGCGGAAGCGGTCGCCGCGATGATTCAGGTTCTGCTGATCGCGATCTCCGCCGCCGCCATCGCCTTCCGCTCGATCGACGATCTGGTCTCTGGCGCGCGCGTAACCGCCGCGACCGACGGCATATATGTTTCCCTGTTCGCGATCCTTGCCACGCTCGGGCTGCTCGCCTGGCAGCGTTTCGTGATCGCGCGCACCCGCTCGGTCGCCATCCGGACGGACTTCGTCCACTACCAGTCGGACCTGTTGCTCAACCTCGCGGTGATCGCGGCGCTGGCGCTGGACCAGTATGCGGGTCTGTCGGGCGCGGACCCGCTGTTCGGCCTCGCCATCGCCGCGTGGCTGATCTGGGGCGCATACCGATCGGGCACCGAGGCGATCGATCACCTGATGGACCGCGAGTGGGACGAGGCGAAGCGCCAGCGCTTCGTCGAGGCCGCCGCCGAGCACCACGAGCTGAGCAATCTGCACGATCTTCGCACCCGCACGGCGGGCAATCGCGATTTCGTGCAGTTCCACGTCGACATGCCCGCACGCATGACCGTGGGCGAGGCGCACGACATTCTCGAGAAAGTCGAGGAAGATCTGTGCCGCCGCTTCCCCGATACCGAATTGCTGATCCACATCGATCCGCGCGGTCATGTGGACGAGCCGGACAATCCGCTCGCCGAGGAAAACGAATTCGCAAAGCTGGAGAAGCGCCCGTGAGCGATACCGCCACCACCATCCCCTACTGGCATGTCGATGCCTTTGCCGCGCGGCCCTTCGCCGGGAACCAGGCGGCGGTGATGGTGCTCGACGCCTGGTTGCCCGACGATGTCCTGCAGTCCATCGGCGAGGAGAACAATTTCGCCGAGACCGCCTTCGTGGTGCGCGACGCGACCGGCGCGGCGGACTGGGAACTGCGCTGGTTCACGCCGACCTGCGAGATCCGGCTGTGCGGCCACGCCACGCTGGCCAGCGGCTTCGTGCTGCTCGACCCCGCGAACGGGTTCGGCGGTGGCGAGCGCGTAACTTTCCGCACGCGCAAGGCCGGAGTGCTGGAGGTGCGGCGGACGCAAGAGGGTCACGAGCTGGCGCTCCCCGCGATTCGCACCGGCCCGCACACCTGGCCCGAAGCGGTCGCGGCGCTGGGCGCGGAACCCGAACATATCGAGCGCAATGCCGATGGTTACACGATCCTGCGATACGCCGACGAGGCGGCGATCCGTTCGCTCGATCCCGACATGCGCGCGCTGTTGGCGCTGGGCGACGACCAGTTCATCTGCACCGCGCCCGGAGACAAGACCGATGTCGTCAGCCGCGTGTTCGTGCCGGGCGGCGGAGTGGACGAGGACAGTGTAACTGGTTCCGCCCACGCCGCGCTGACGCCCTACTGGGCGGGACAGCTCGGGCGCGACAGCTTCACCGCGCATCAGGCCTCGGCGCGCGGTGGCGATCTCGCCTGTCGGCTCGACGGCGACCGGGTATGGCTCGGCGGCCCGTGCGTGACGGTGGTCGAGGGGCGTTTCCATCTGCCCGCCTAGCGAGCGGGATAGAGGTCCACGACGTCGTTAATCCGGTTCAGCAACACGCGCCGTTCGGCCTCGTCCGAATGGCCCAGCCGGACCACGGTCAGCCGCTGCTTGGGCGAGACGATGATGTACTGCCCCATATGCCCGATCGCTGCGAAGATGCCGCTCGGCTGGGAGATGGGGTGCAGGGGATCGTCCTCCTGCGAGGCAGTGGTGTTGAGCCAGGTTTGCGCGCCGTAGTTCTTCTCGCGCGGGCTTGGGCTGGTCATGAAGGTAACCCACTGCCGCGGCACCAGCTGCGCGCCCTTCCACGACCCGCCATGGCGCAGGAATTCGCCGAAAGTCGCCCAGTCGCGGGCGGTGCCGTGGATCAGGCTGCCCCCGATCAGTGTGCCGTGCGCGTCGAACTCCGGCACCATGGACGTCATGCCGAGCGGGCCGAACAGCCGGTCGCGCAGGAACCCGGCGACCGCCTGTCTCCGGGTCTCCGGGTCGTCACTGTTACCGGTCAGAACCCGCGCGGCGATGTCGGCGAGGATCACCGTGGTGTTGCTCGAATATTCGAACTTCGCGCCCGGCTCCGCCTCCAGCGGCTGCGATTCGGCATAGGCGGCCATGTTGTCGCGCCCGTCGAGAAACAGCATCCGCACTTCGGACGATTCGTAGGGCACCGGCCCGGCTTCGGTATGACGCAGGCCCGATCGCATCTGCAGCAGCTGGCGCAGCGTAATCTCGCCGCGCGGATCGCCGGGGCGCTGCCAGCGCGGGATCGGCGGCGACTGGTCGAGCCGCAATTGCCCGTCGGCGACCAGCATGCCGATCATCACGCCGGTCACGGTCTTGGCCATCGACCAGCTGATCATCCGCGTGTCCTTGTCGTAGCCCGGCGCATAGCGCTCGGCCGCGATCTTGCCGCCCTGCATCACCAGCACCGCGCGGGTTTCGCCCAGCTCCGGATCGGTGAACAGGGTGTCGACCGCGCGCGCCAGATCCTCCGTTGGCGCGCCCGCATCCTTGGTCACCGCCCCCAGCGCCTTGCTGTCGAGCGGCGGCGGCGCGTCGGGTTGGGAGCTGCACGCGGCAAGGCTCGCTGCGGCACTTGCTGCAAGGGCCAGCGGCACGATAAGGGCGGGGCGAAAGCGGGGCATATCAGGCCCGCGCATCTCGCAACAGGAGCCGCGCTTGGCAACGGGAAAACGGAAGACCACGCGGCGGAAAGCCCGCTCCACCAGCCGCGGTGGACGGTGGTTGTGGGTGCTGCTGGTCGTCCTGCTGCTCGCGGCGGTCGCCTACGCCTTTTGGGGCGAGACGCTGCGTGGCTATGGGCGCGCGGGCACCGCCTATGGCGCGCGAGTCGCCTGCTCCTGCCGCTACGTCGAAGGGCGCACGCTGGCGGACTGCAAGAAGGACAAGCTCGCCGGGATGGAACTGGTCTTCTTGTCGGACGACGATACGGAGAAGAGCGTCACCGCGACCTTCCCCTTGGTCGCCAGCGATACGGCGCGCCTGCGAGACGGCTATGGCTGCGTGCTCGTCCCGTGGAAGCACTGATCCGTCACGCGGCGCGCTCGGTTTCCTCGATCCAGCCGCCGCCGATCACGCGCTCTCCGGCATAGATTACCGCCGCCTGTCCGGGCGCGACACCGAATTCGGCGTTCTCGAAACGGATCGTCGCAGCCGCGCGATCGCCGAGCGAACCCTCCAGCGCGACCGGCACCGGCTTCGCCAGCGAGCGGACCTTGGCCGTCAGCGGCGCATCCGGCAGCGGACCGATGCGGTTGGTGCCGGATAGCCGCGCGGCGACCACCCCCAGCAGGCGCTTGGGGCCAACGCGCACTTCCGCCGCATCGGCATCGAGGCCGACGACGTAGAGCGGCTCGGGCTGACCCCCGATCTCCAGCCCGCGGCGCTGGCCGACGGTGAAGTGGATCACACCCGCATGCTCGCCCAGCCGTTCGCCGCTTTCCGCATGGACGATCGTCCCGGGTCGCGCGCCTTCGGGCCGCAGCTTCTTCACCAGCTTCGCATAATCGCCATCGGGCACGAAGCAGATGTCCTGGCTGTCCGGCTTGGCCGCATTGCGCAGCCCGGCGTTCTCGGCAAGGTCGCGGACTTCGGCCTTGGGCAGTCCGCCGAGCGGGAAGCGCAGGAAGGCGAGCTGTTCCTCGGTCGTCGCGAAGAGGAAATAGGACTGGTCGCGCGCAGGGTCCGCCGCGCGGTGCAGCTCTGGCCCCGCCGCGCCTTCCACCCGGCGCACATAATGCCCGGTGGCAAGGCAGTCGGCCCCCAGCTCGCGCGCCATGCGCAGCAGATCGGTGAACTTGGGCCCCATATTGCAGCGGATGCAGGGCACCGGCGTGCGGCCGGAAAGGTAATCGTCGGCGAAACTGTCGACCACCTCTTCGCGAAAGGCGCTTTCGTGGTCGAACACGTAATGCGCGATACCGAGCCGGTCGGCCACCGCCTGAGCGTCGCGGATATCGTCGCCCGCGCAGCACGCACCCTTGCGGCCCGTGGCCGCGCCGTAGTCGTAGAGCTGGAGCGTGATGCCGATCACCTCCGCTCCGGTACGCGCGGCCAGCGCCGCGACGACCGAGGAATCCACCCCGCCCGACATGGCCACGACGATGCGGCATTCGCCGGCCGGGCGCGGCAGGTCGAACAGCGCGGCCGCGTCGGCCGCGGCATCGAGGGGGTCGGCTTTCATCATGGCGAGGTCGCCCCGATACCAATTCACGCCGTCTGCGCAAAGGGTCGGCATTTGGCAGCGATCGCGTTTACCCGATCTTGACCACGCGCCGCTACGCTGGCGCCATGTTCGAGACAGCGATCCCCGTCCCGCACGATACGGAGTTGCCGCTGCGTGCGTTCGACTGGGTTGAGCTCGTCGCCCGGCTGGACGCACGACGGGAACTGCGCGCAAATCTCAATGCGGCTCGCCATGCCCGATCGAGCTTCGATCCGCAGGCTGCGCGACAATTGTTCGACCAGGTGGAAAGGAGCATTAACCATAATGCTTTAGAGCGCCGCAAATTCCACGGTAGCATACCCTCTTCATCGCCGAGAGGGCGAACCGTTCCCGACCGAGAGATGTCATGATTGAAAACCAGAAAATCCGTCCCGAACAGGTTATCGGGCCGCTTGGCGAACCTCTTACGCTGAACGATCTGCCGAAGCAGAACACGAAGAGGTGGGTGGTACGCCGCAAGGCCGAGGTGGTCGCAGCCGTGAACGGCGGGCTTCTCACCATCGACGAGGTGCTGGAGCGCTACGGCCTGACGCTGGAGGAGTTCGCTTCCTGGCAGCGTGCGGTCGATAGGTCCGGGATGCAGGGCCTGCGCGTCACCCGTATTCAGCATTATCGCGAACTCTACGAGCGCCAGCTTAAATATTGAGGATGGGCCGGGTCCCACCGCTATTTGCGGCGCGGACCCGCGTTCTTGGGCGCCGACTAACTTGGCGCTAATGTTTCGGGGAACCCGCTTACACATTCGCACGTTTCCCGTCCCATACTCCCCACCGAACAGGAGGATTGGGAAATGGGCTGGATTATCACTATTATTGTCGGCGGTATCGCAGGTTGGCTGGCCAGCATGGTCATGAACCGCGATGCGTCGATGGGTATTCTGTGGAATATCATCGTCGGTATCATCGGCGGCCTGATCGCCAGCGCGATCGGTGCGACGTGGTTCGGAACCGGCTGGATCGGCTATCTCATCACGGCCTTCATCGGCGCGGTCATTCTGCTCGCGATCGTGAATCTGGTCCAGCGCGGGCGCGTGCGCTAACCGCTCGCAAACTTACCGGAAAAAGAGAAAGGGGCTGCCCATCGGGCGGCCCCTTTTTTGGTGCGTTCCTAAGGCAGGGCAGCCTGCCTTTCGTTGCCTCCATCCGGACAGCCGGATAAGGCGCTGAGGAACGAGCGAAAACGCTTCGGCTTGCGCGAAGTGATCTATGCTCCTAATACAGCTCCAATTGAAGAGGCTGCATCGAGCATGAACTATCAATCGCCAGGCGATCCGGGCACATCACCCCACGCAGACGATTTGCCCCCCGGCGCACAGAACGGCGAATTCGAACCGGTGGCGAAAGACCGGCGCTGGCGCACGATCGCCGCCGTCGTGGTGGTCGTGGCGCTGCTGGCGCTGGCCTACTTCTGGTATCATTCCGGCGATGGGGCCGCGGAAGATGCGGAAGGTGCGCAGAGCGCCCAGCGGGTGACCGTTACCGCGCCGGGTCGGTCGACCATCGCCGGCACGATCAGTGCCACCGGTACGCTCGCCGCTCGGCGCACCCTGCCCGTGGGCGTGGTGGGCGAGGGTGGCCGAGTGGTATCGGTCAACGTCGAACAGGGTGACTGGGTGCGTCAGGGACAGGTGCTGGTTTCGATCGACCGCTCGGTTCAGGATCAGCAGGCGCGCAGCGCGGCGGCCCAGATCGAGGTCGCGCGGGCCGATGCGCAACTGGCGCAGAACAATCTCGATCGCGCGCTCCAGCTTGTCGATCGCGGCTTCATTTCCAAGGCCGATGTCGATCGTCTCACCGCCACGCGCGATGCCGCCGTGGCGCGGGTGAAGGTGGCGCAGGCGCAGCTGGGCGAGTTGCAGGCACGCAATGCGCGGCTCAACATCTATGCGCCCGCCTCGGGGCTGGTGCTCGAACGCAATGTCGAGCCGGGCCAGACCGTCAGTCCCGGTGGCCAACCGCTGATTACGATCGCGCAAGGCGGGGAGCTGGAATTGCTGGCCCAGGTCGGCGAGAGCGATCTGGCGAAGCTATCCCCCGGGGTGGAGGCTCAGGTCACGCCCGTCGGCGGCACCCAAACCTTTACCGGGCAGATCTGGCAGATCGAGCCGACCATCGACCCCCAGACCCGCCAAGGCATCGCGCGTGTTGCGCTGTCCTACGATCCCGCGCTCAAGCCCGGCGGGTTCGCCAGCGCGACGATCAGCAGCGGAACCGTGGTAGCCCCGCGCCTGCCCGAGAGCGCGATCCTGTCGGACGATGATGGCAGCTACGTCTATATCGTCGACAAGGAGAACAAGGTTCGTCGCCGGGGTGTGACGACCGGAATCGTGACAGGCGAAGGTATCGCCGTCACCTCCGGTCTCGACGGCAGCGAACGGGTCGTGCTGCGGGCGGGTGGCTTCCTCAATCCGGGCGACACGGTGGAACCGGTGGTCGAGCGCTAAGCCCATGAATTTTCGCAACATGTCCGCGTGGTCGATACGCAACCCGATCATCTCGATCGTGTTCTTCATCGGCCTGACGATCGCTGGCCTGGTGTCGTTCAATCGCCTGGCGATCGTGAACACGCCGGAGGTGGAGTTCCCAGCGGTCACGGTCAGCATCAGCCAGCCGGGTGCGGCCCCCACCGAGATCGAGACGCAGATCACGCAGCGCGTGGAATCGGCGATCCGTTCCATCAATGGCGTCGAGGATATCCAGTCCACCGCCAGCGAGGGGAACAGCAGCACTTTCGTCAATTTCGCCATCGGCACCGACGTGAACGATGCAGTGAACGAGGTGAAAAACGCGGTCGACCAGATCCGCGGCGACTTGCCCGACGGCATCTTGGAGCCGCGCGTCTCCAAGGTGGAGATCAACGGCGGCGGCACCGTCGGCTTCTATGCCGTCAAAGCCGACGACATGACGCTGGAACAGCTGAGTTGGTTCGTCGACGACACGGTTTCGAAGCGGCTGCTCTCGGTCGAAGGCATGGCGCAGGTCAGCCGGGCCGGCGGCGTCGACCGCGAGATCCGCGTCATCCTCGATCCACAGCGCATGCAATCGCTGGGCGTGACCGCGCGCGACATCAACGCCGTCTTGCGCCAGGTCAATGTGAACGCCGCCGGCGGCCAGGCCGAAATCGCGGGTTCGCGCCAGTCGGTGCGCGTGCTCGGCAACGCCGCCGATGCCTATCAACTGTCGCAGGCGCAGATTCCGATCGGCGCCGGCCGGACGGTCAAGCTGTCCGATATCGCCACCGTAACCGATGGCAATTCGGAGCGGTCGCGCATTTCCCGCGTCGGCGACAACGAAGTCGTGACGTTCTCAATGTCCCGCGCAAAGGGCGTATCCGAAGTGTCGGTGTACGACGACGCGCAGGAGGTGATGAAGGAGATCGAGGCGGAGAACCCCGGCATCAAGTTCACCGAGCTGTTCACCCCGGTTCCCTATACCAAGGGCCAGTATGAAAGCTCGATGGCGGCGCTGGTCGAGGGCGCGATCCTGGCGATCGTGGTCGTGTTCTTCTTCCTGCGCGACTGGCGCGCGACGCTGATCAGCGCGATCGCCATTCCGCTCTCGGCGATCCCGACCTTCTGGTTCATGGACCTGCTGGGCTTCAACCTGAACTTCCTCTCCCTGCTCGCGCTCAGCCTGGTGGCGGGCGTGCTGGTCGACGATGCCATCGTGGAAATCGAGAACATCGTGCGGCACATGCGCATGGGCAAGAGCGCCTATCAGGCATCCATCGACGCGGCGGACGAAATCGGCCTCGCCGTTGTCGCCACAACATTCTCCATCGTCGCCGTCTTCCTGCCCGTGGGCATGATGCCGGGCATTCCGGGGGAGTTCTTCAAGCCGTTCGGACTTACCGTGGTGGTGGCGGTGTTGATCAGCCTGTTGGTCGCACGCCTCATCACCCCGATGATCGCGGCCTACTTCCTGAAGGCGCACGGCCATGCGGAACATGGCGAGGGCCGCGCCATGGATTACTACATGAAAGTGCTCGCCTGGACGCTGGACGACCGCAAGAGCAAGGCGATGCGCGCGAACATCGAACGCGTTCAGGGCAGGTGGTATTACTATCCGTTCGTCGTACTTGCCGTAATCGCGCTTATCGTGGCGACGGTGGTGATGGGCTGGTTGGTCGGGCAACAGCTCATGGGTGTGGGCCTGCCGCTGCTGGTGGTCGCGCTGGTCGCACCGATCATCGCCGTCGCTCTGGGTGTGCTGCTGGGAAAACTGGTCAAGCTCATCCTCGGTCTGCTCGGCGGCTTCGGCCGTTACTATCGCAGCTTCTCCGAACGTTTCCGCGCCCGCAGCCGCGACCACCGCTTCTGGGCGTTCTGTATAGGGGTCTATGCCCTGATCCTGACCGGTGCCTTGCTGGCCGGTCTGCCGCAGCAGTTCCAGCCCACCGTCAACGAGGACACCAGCCGGGTAAACATCGAAATGGTGCCGGGCACCACGATCGATCAGACCGCGCGAATGACCGCGCAGGTCAAGAAGCTGGTCGAGGATCAGCCTGAGGTGCAACTGGTGACCGAGGCCATTCGCGAAGGGAGCGCGACTCTCTATATTGATCTCGTGCCGGCCGACCAACGCGATGCCACCAGCACCGAGTTCGAGCGCCGGATGGGCCCGCGTCTTGGTGCGGTGTCCGACGCGCGGGTCAGCGTGGCGTCGCAAAACGGCGGCTTCGGTACCGGGCGCGATATTTCCGTCATGCTGGCGGGCAGCAATCCAACGCTACTGAACGAAACCGCGCAGACGCTGGCTCAGCAGATGCGGTCGATCAAGGGGGTGGTCGCGCCCCGGATCGCGGCCGATCTCCAGCGGCCCGAGCTGCTGATCGTCCCGCGCGAGGATCTCGCCGCGCAGCTCGGTGTGACCACCGCGGCGCTCAGCAGCGCGATCCGTATCGCCACCCTGGGCGAGATCGACCAGAACGCGGCCAAGTTCTCTCTGCAGGACCGCCAGGTGCCGATCCGCGTCATGCTGCCGCGCTCCTCGCGCCGCGACCTCTCCACGATCGAGAACCTGCCGGTGAGCACCAGCTCCGGCGGGTCGGTCCCGCTCAAGCTGGTCGCGGACATCCGCTTCGGCGCGGGTCCGACGCAAATCCAGCGCTACAACCAGTCGCGTCGCGTGTTCGTCGGTGCCGATCTGGGCGAAGGCGTGGTCAAAGGCCCCGTCATGGAGGAAATCCAGAAGCTGCCGATCATGCAGAACCTCCCGGCGGGCGTCAGCAACGATGCCGTGGGTGAGGACAAATGGCAGGCGGAGATGATCAACAGCTTCATCATCGCGGTGATCAGCGGCATCTTCCTGGTCTTCGGCGTGCTCGTGTTGCTCTATCGTCGCTTCGTATCTCCGCTCGTCAACATGACGTCGCTGTTGCTGGCCCCGCTTGGCGGGCTGATCGCGCTGATGATCATCGGGCAGCCGATTTCGATGCCCGTCTATATCGGCATGCTGATGCTGCTGGGGATCGTCGCGAAGAACTCGATCCTGCTGATCGACTTCGCGCTGGAGGAAATGCATGCCGGTGTGCCGAAGCGCGCGGCCATTCTTGACGCCGGGCACAAGCGCGCGCAGCCGATCGTGATGACGACGGTCGCGATGACGGCGGGCATGGTGCCGACCGCCATCTCGCTGGCGGGCGATTCCGCCTGGCGCGCGCCGATGGGCACGGTGGTGATCGGTGGTCTGATCCTCTCGACGCTGCTGACGCTGGTCCTGATCCCGGCAGGCTTCAGCCTCGCCGACGGGTTCGAGAAGCGGCTCGGACCGTGGCTGCGCGACAATATCCTGACCTATCGCCCGGGCGACGACCGCTCGCCGGGTGAGAGCCGGGGCGACGTCGCCCCCGCCGAGTGACGCAAGCGCGCTCAGCGACCCCACAAGCGGGCAATTTGCCGCCCGATCGCGCGCGGCGAATGCGGATCGTCGCGACCTCCATGCTGGTCGCGATGGCGGGGCTGTTCGTGCTTTCCGGCCGGTTCCTCACCCTCCATCCCGCCTGGGGTTTCGTCCATGCCTTCGCGGAGGCGGCGATGGTGGGCGGGTTGGCCGACTGGTTCGCGGTAACCGCGCTGTTCCGCCATCCGCTGGGCCTGCCGATCCCACACACCGCGATCATTCCGCAGAACAAGGACCGCATCGCGGACACCATGGCGGGGTTCTTGCGCAGCAACTTCCTCACGCCCGTCGTGGTCGCGCGGCGCATGCGGGGAATGAACCTTGCCGGGGCGCTGGGCGAGTTCCTGTCTCATCCGGGCGGAGAAACACAGTCCCGCATCACCGCTGGCGGGGCGGAGCTGTTCGCCGAAATCCTCGAATCGCTCGATCCGGAACGGCTGGGGACCCAGGTGCGCGCCGGCCTGGCCGCGCAACTGGCGAAGATCGAACTCGCGCCCCTGCTGGGCCGGATGCTCGAAAGCGCCATCGCCGATGGCAAACATCGGCCGTTGCTGGATGGGCTGATCCGCTGGGCCGGTCTTGCACTCGAAGACAACGAGGAAATGGTGCGCGAGATGATCCGCGCCCGTGCGAACGCGGTCCTGCGCTGGACCGGCCTCGACTCGCGCATCTCGACCTCGGTGCTGGACGGGCTTTACCGGTTGCTGGCCGAGGTGCTTGTCGATCCCGACCATCCACTGCGTAACAAGGTGGAGGAAGGGCTGAAGAGCCTCGCACACGACCTGCAGCACGATCCCCAGATGCGCGCGCGGGTGGAGCAGACCAAGCTCGACCTGATGGAGAACCCCGCCGTCGCAGATTGGTGGATGGGGGTGTGGGAGCGGATGCGGGCCTCCCTGATTGCGCGGGTTCGCGATCCCGCAGGCGGCCTGGGCGGCGAACTGCGCAAGGCGCTGGCCGAACTTGGCACCGCGCTACAGGGCGACGCGCGCCTGCAGACGCAGATCAACCGCTTCACGCGCCGTACCGCCGTTGGCGTCGCAACGCGCTACGGCGAACAGATCGTGCGACTGGTGTCCGAGACCGTGAAGCGCTGGGACGCCACCACGGTCACCGCGCGGATAGAGGGAGCCGTGGGCCGCGACCTGCAGTTCATCCGGATCAACGGCACGCTGGTAGGTGGGCTGGTCGGGGTGGTGATCCACGGACTGGATTGGGCGTTCTAGCGCGCGCCCATATCCTCACGGTATCTGGAACCGTACGGTGTTCGTGTAGAAGGATGCCACCGGCGCTCCGTCGGCTGCCAGCGCCGGTTTGAACCGGGCGCGCTTCAGCAGATTATCGCAGGTCACGTCTTCGAAACCCGCCGGTTTGGTCGCACCTTGGATGATACAATCTGTCGGTTTGCCGGTCGCATCGATCATAAGGCGAAAATGGACCATGCCTTGCTGCCCGGAATCCAGCGCATTTTTCGGGTAATCACCGGGTCGTATCCAGCGCCCCGGGCTCTCCAGCGGGACCGCCGGTCGTTCCTGCGCCGCTACCATGGCAGGATCGAAGCCCCACGATTCTACCAGTGAGTCGAGACACTTATCCATCGCGGCGAATGCTTCTCCAAGCGATCCTGTTTCCAGGATGACGCGATCGTCCTTACCCTTGCCCAGCACCAGCCGACTGGCGGCGTTCCGCCGCTCGGCGGAAACTTCGGGGGGATCCTGATAATCCCAGTCCGTGTCGTAATCGACATCATCGAAGAAGCCCTCCGGAAGGGGGTCGAGCCGAGTCGTCCCGAAGATCAGGGCCGGTTTGAAATCCCCTAGAGTGCCGATATTTACGAACGTATCCGTGGGTTGCCCGTCGGGATCGAACCGGACGCTCAATTCCGCGTTGCTCGCTGACCTAGGCGTCAGCGCGCGCAGAGGTTTGCCGGCCACGATCATGCTGAAGCTGTCGCCGGGCGCGTATTCCGCGATGACCAGCACGACGGGGTCGTCCGCCTCGCCAAAGGAGCGCGTAAGACGGCAAGCGCTTTCGGCGTAGTCCAGTTGCCAGGGCGAATTCGGCTTCAACACGACGGGCTCGCGCGCCAGCGCAGCGGGTGACTGCGTGGCCAGGCCCAGGGCGGCAAGTCCGAGAACGATACAGTTCTTCATCGCCCCAAGTTATTGGGACCGTGTTTCTCCGTCAATCCAGCGCCCGTCTTATCGGCCCGCACCTACAACTTCTCGGTCAGCTCCGGCACGATCTTGTAGAGATCGCCAACCAGGCCAATGTCAGCGACCTGGAAGATCGGGGCGTCCTCGTCCTTGTTGATGGCGATGATGGTCTTGGAATCCTTCATGCCGGCGAGGTGCTGGATCGCGCCCGAAATGCCGATCGCGATATACACGTCGGGGGCCACGATCTTGCCGGTCTGGCCGACCTGATAATCGTTCGGCACGTAGCCTGCGTCGACCGCCGCGCGTGATGCACCCACGCCCGCGCCCAGCTTGTCGGCCAGCGGCATGATGTATTCCTGAAACGTTTCGGCGTCCTTCAGCGCGCGCCCGCCCGACACGATGACGCTGGCGCTGGTGAGTTCGGGGCGATCGCCGCCTTCGGCCACGTCCTGGCTGACGAAGCTGGAAATCCCCGCATCGCCGGGGCCGGAGACATCCTCCACGCCCGCCGAGCCGCCTTCGGCCTCCGCCTTGTCGAACGCGGTGCCCCGCACGGTGATGACCAGCTTGGGATCGGAGGATTCAACCGTCGCGATCGCATTGCCTGCATAGATCGGACGCTTGAACGTCTTGTCGCCTTCGACCGAGATGATGTCGGACAGCTGCATCACGTCGAGAAGGGCGGCGACACGGGGCGCGATATTCTTGCCGGTGGTGGTGGAAGGCGCGAGGAACGCGTCGTAGCCATCCATCAGCTTGGCGACGAGCGGCGCGACATTCTCGGGCAACTGGTGCTCGTAGGCGGCGTCGTCCGCCTTCAGCACCTTCGAGACGCCCGCGATCTTCGCCGCGGCATCGGCGGCCCCGCCGCAATCCTTCCCCGCGACCAGCAGCGTCACATCGCCGAGCTTCGCGGCAGCGGTGACGGTGGAGAGCGTCGCATCGGCGACGGCGGTGTTGTCGTGTTCGACCAGAACGAGTGTGTTCATAATTATAACCCTACCTCAAATCCGTTCGGGCTGAGCTTGTCGGAGCCCTGTCCTGCTTTCCGCCACGCCCCGGAAGAAGAGCGGCCCTTCGACAAGCTCGGGGCGAGCGGATGGAAAATAGTTCAAGCGATGCCGAGCGCCTTGATCTTCGCGACGAGCGCATCGACATCTTCCACCTTCTCGCCCGCCTGGCGGACCGGCGGTTCGGAGACATTGGTGGTAGTCAGGCGCGCCGCGATATCGACGCCGTAATCGGCGGGCGTCTTGGTATCGAGCGGCTTCTTCTTCGCCTTCATGATGTTGGGCAGGCTGGCATAGCGCGGCTCGTTCAGCCGAAGATCGGTCGTGACGATCGCGGGCAGGGTCAGCTTGACCGTTTCCAGCCCGCCGTCGATCTCGCGCTTCACGGTCACGCTGTCGCCATCCACCTCGACCGTATTGGCGAAGGTGCCTTGCGGACGTTCCATCAGTGCGGCCAGCATCTGGCCGGTCTGGTTCGAATCGTCCGAAATCGACTGCTTGCCCAGCATGATCAGGCCGGGCTGTTCCTCCTCGGCGATCTTCTTCAGGATCTTCGCGACGGTGAGCGGCTCGACCTCCTCGTCGGTCTCGACCAGGATCGCGCGGTCCGCACCCATGGCGAGCGCGGTGCGCAGCGTCTCCTGCGCCTTGGCCGGGCCGATCGACACGGCGACGATCTCTTCCGCCTTGCCCGCTTCCTTCAGGCGAATGGCTTCTTCCACCGCGATCTCGTCGAACGGGTTCATGCTCATCTTGACGTTGGCGAGATCGACGCCCGAGCCATCGGACTTGACCCGCGGCTTCACGTTGTAATCGATCACCCGTTTGACGGGGACGAGGATTTTCATAGGGACTCCTTCCTCTCGAAACTTTCAGGCGGGACCTAACTTGCGCTTACGTAAACGTCAACTTGGGTGTTGGCCTTCGCGCTGAATACGGGTGGACCGACCGAGCCGTTCCCACATCGCGCATGCGTCTTTACGGTATCGCCGGGTTGGAGCAAGATCGCGCCGGTTCTGGGGAGAACGACCGATGTTCCTGCGTGTGTTTGCCGTTGCCGCGCTGCTTTCGCTCGCCCAACCTGCATGGGGCGGAGAAACCCGATCGGCCGAGCCGGGGCAGGTTATCGCGCATGCGAGCCTGTCGGACCTCGCATGGCTGGAGGGGCGCTGGCTCGGGCCGGGCATTGAGGATTTGCCCGCGCAGGAGGCTTGGCTGCCGCCGACTGGCGGAGTGATGGTCGGCACTTTCATCCAGCAGGACCCTGATGGCGGCGTCATGTTCACCGAACACATGTATCTGATGCGCGAGGGCGACGGTCTGGTCCTGCGCCTCAAGCATTTCGGCCCTGAGCTCGAGGGCTGGGAGGACAAGAGCGAGAGCGTATCCTTCCCGCTTCTGGCGGTCGAGGGAACGACGGCGTATTTCGACGGCATGACCTATCGCCGCGAGGGCGACACCCTGCATGTCTTCGTCAGGATGGAAGAGGAAGGCGAGCCCGCGGGGGAACTCGCCTTCCACTTCTCCAGGGCCGACTAGCGGCAGGCGCTGCCGGTCAGGCGGCCTTCTTCACTTCGGCGACGATCTTCTTCGCCGCGTCCCCCAGATCGTCGGCGCTGACGATCGGCAGGCCGGAATTCTCCAGGATATCCTTGCCCTGCTCGACATTCGTGCCTTCCAGGCGGACGACCAACGGCACCGAGAGGTTCACGTCCTTCGCCGCCTGGACGATGCCGTTGGCGATGACGTCGCATTTCATGATCCCGCCGAAGATATTGACGAGGATGCCCTCGACCGCCGGGTCCTTCAGGATGATCTTGAACGCGGCGGTGACCTTCTCGGTCGTCGCCCCGCCGCCCACGTCGAGGAAGTTGGCCGGGAACGCGCCGTTCAGCTTGATGATGTCCATCGTCGCCATGGCGAGCCCGGCACCGTTGACCATGCAGCCGATATTGCCGTCGAGCTTGATGTAGGCGAGGTCGTATTCGCTCGCCTCGACTTCGGAGGCGTCCTCCTCCGTCTCGTCGCGCATCTCTTCGACATCCTTGTGACGATAGAGCGCATTCGAATCGAAGCTCATCTTGGTGTCGAGGACCAGCAGGTTGCCGTCTTCGGTTTCCACCAGCGGGTTGATCTCCAGCATCGCGCAGTCGAGGTCGACGAAGGCGGTGTAGAGCTGTTTGGCCAGCTTCTGCGCCTGCTTGTTGAGATCGCCCGACAGCTTCAGCGCGAAGGCCACCGCGCGGCCATGATGGGGCATGAAGCCCTGCGCAGGATCGATGGTGATGGTGGTGATCTTCTCCGGCGTGTCGTGCGCGACGCTCTCGATATCCATGCCGCCTTCGGTCGATACCACCATCGCGACCTGCCCGCTGGCCCGGTCGACGAGCAACGAGAGGTAGTATTCCTTGGCGATGTCGACGCCGTCGGTGACGTAGAGGCGGTTGACCTGCTTGCCCTCGTCCCCGGTCTGGACGGTGACCAGCGTATTGCCGAGCATGTCGGTCGCATCCGCTTTCACGTCGTCGATCGACTTCGCCAGCCGTACGCCGCCCTTCGCACCTTCGCCCAGTTCCTTGAACGTGCCCTTGCCCCGCCCGCCGGCGTGGATTTGCGCCTTCACGACGTAGAGCGGCCCGGGCAGCTTCTTCGCGCCCTCCACCGCTTCGTCCACGCTCATCGCGGGATAGCCGGTCGGAATGCCGATGCCGTATTTCGCGAGCAGTTCCTTGGCCTGGTATTCGTGAATGTTCATGGGGGAGCCGTCCTGTGGTCTCGAAAAGGGAAAAGAGCGGGTTTGCCGCGCGCCTTTGCATGGATAGGGCGGCTTGAAAAGTGTGCAGGGCGCGCGCAAGTGCTGGCGGACCCATGATCGATCATCAGCGCCTCCAGGCGATCGTCCGCGAAGCGGGGCGGATCGCGCATTCCCAATGGCCGGGCGCGGGCCATTCCGTGAAGAGCTGGGACAAGGGCACGAACGACCCCGTGTGCGAGGCCGACATAGCGGTCGATGCCTTCCTGAAACGCGAACTGGGCGCGCTGCTACCCTCGGCCGGCTGGCTGTCGGAGGAGACCTCCGACCGGGCGGAGCGGCTCGACCACCGCCTGATCTGGCTGGTCGATCCGATCGACGGCACACGCGACTTCCTGCGCGGGCGAACGGGCTGGGCGGTGTCGGTCGCCCTGATCAGCGAGGGACGCCCGCTGATGGGCCTGCTGAGCGCCCCGGCCCGAGACGAGGAATGGCTGGCGGTGGCGGGGCGCGGCGCGACTCGCAACGGCGCGGCCGTTTCGGTTTCGGACCGGGATACGCTCGACGGCGCGCGGGTGCCGATCGATTCGCTGCCGAAGGCGGACCGGATGATGGTCGCGGTGGACAAGCCCAACGGCATCGCGCTGCGCGTGGCGATGGTGGCCGCAGGCGAGGCGGACCTGGTGGCGACCATGCGCTGGGGCTTCGAATGGGACATCGGTGCCGCGACGCTGATCGCGCGCGAGGCGGGCGCGGCAGTGAGCGACGCGTTCGGCCAGCCGCTCAATTACAACAAGCGCGATCCGAGGAGCTTCGGCGTGCTGGTCACGGCCCCGCGGCTCCACGGCGCGGCGGTCGCGCATATCGCGGAACGGGCCCGGGATTTCGCGATCCGCCTGCCGCGCTAAGCGTAAATCGACCTCCAAAAGGAAAAGGGGCGGCCCTCGCGGACCGCCCCCATGCCAGCCGAATGGCTTTTTCCTATGCGGCAGCTCCGATCAGTATCCCGAGCGGGCCGCCGATACGTCGTCTTGGCTGATCGGCGTGATCTTGATCTCGACCCGGCGGTTGAGCGGTTCGTTGACGTTGTCGCCGGTCTGAACGCGCAGGTTGGTCTCGCCGTAACCGCGCGTCTCGATCCGCGAGCGGGCAACGCCGCGCGAGGCGAGGTAGTCGGCGACCGCCTGCGCGCGCTGCTGCGACAGCTGCATGTTGTAGGAGGCGGAGCCGGTGGTATCGGTGAAGCCGTACACGTCGATCAGGCTGTTGGGGTATTTGATCATGCTCTGCGCGACCGAATCGAGCGTGTTCTGAAAGCTCGGGCTGATTCGCGCCGAATCGGTCGCGAAGGTCACGCCGTCGGGCAGGCGGACCAGGATCGCCTGCTGGTCGCCGATCTCCTCGACATCGACGCCGGTTCCGGCGGTCGCCTCGTCAAGCTCGCGGATCTGGTCGTCGAACTGCTTGCCGAGCACCGCGCCCGCGGTACCGCCGATGCCCGCACCGATGACGCGCGCCGCGGTGCCGCCCAGCACGCCGCCGAGCAGATAGCCGAGCGTACCGCCCACGCCCGCGCCGATCGCGGTGCGCGAGACCTTGCGCTCGCCGGTGTTGGGATCGGTGACGCAGGCCGAAAGGCTGACGAGCGATACGGCGGCAAGCGCCGTTCCAAGTACGCGGGTATTTCTCATGCTGGGTATCCTTCCTCAATGTGCGGGAATTCTCTTTCCTCCCGCGAAATCGTTGACGGTGCGCCCACCCGCGCCGTGTGCCCCCCAAACTGCCGACGACGCGGCCTAGTTCCTGCGCGCTCGCAGCCACCGGCTGGCAGGCCCGCCGTTTTGTGCTAGCGCTGGCGCCATCGTGACACCCTTCCCCTGGACAGACCTTCTCATCATCGCCGGGCTCATCGTGCTCAACGGCGTCTTCGCGATGTCGGAGCTGGCGATCGTATCCGCCCGCACGCCCACGCTCCGCAGCCGGGCGGAGAAGGGCAGCGCGACCGCTCAGATCGCGCTCGATCTGGCGAGCAATCCGGGCAAGTTCCTTTCGACCGTGCAGATCGGCATCACGCTGATCGGGATCGTGGCCGGTGCCTATTCCGGCGCGAGCCTGGGCGGGCCGGTTGGTGAGCGGCTGACGGGTACGTTCGGCCTCGATCCGGAAACCGCGGCGACGGTGGGCTTCGTGCTCGTCATCGTGCTGACCACCTATTTCAGCCTGGTCATCGGCGAGCTGGTGCCCAAGCAGCTGGCCCTGCGCGCCGCCGTGCCGCTGGCGCTGGTGATGGCGCGGCCGATGAAATGGCTCGCCCGCATCGCCGCGCCGCTGGTATGGATCCTCGATACCTCGTCGGGCGCGCTGATCCGCCTGTTCGGCATCCGCCCCGGCGGCCAGTCGGCGGTGACGGCGGAGGAGCTGCACATGCTGTTCGCGGAGGCGACGCGGTCGGGCGTGCTGGAGGAAGAGCAGAGCGCGATCCTGACCGGCGTCGCCCGCCTGCACGAGCGCCCGGTGCGCGAGGTGATGACCCCGCGCACCGATCTCGACTGGATCGACCTGGCCGCCGGGCCGGAAGAGATCGCGCGGATGGTGGCGGAAAGCCCGCATTCGCTACTGCCGGTGGCCGAAGGGTCACCTGACAAGGTACAAGGGGTGGTCAAGGTGCGCGACGTGCTGGCGTCGCAGGTCGCCGGGCAGCCTGTCGATCTGGCCTCGCTGATGAAGAAGGCGGAGGTCATTCCCGATCAGCTCGACGCGATGGATGCGCTGCGCGTGCTGCAACAGGCCGACATCGCGATGGCGATGGTGCATGACGAATACGGTCATCTCGACGGGATCGTCACCCCGATCGACCTCCTCACCGCGATCGTGGGCCAGTTCGCCAGCGATCAGGACCAGGGCGAGATCCCGCAAGTGATAGAGCGTGAAGACGGCTCCCTGCTGGTCTCGGGCGCGCTGTCGGCGGATGCGCTGGCCGACCGGCTCGGCCTCGATTACGGCGAGGACCGGGATTTCGCCACCGCCGCCGGTTTCGCGCTCGCGATCATGAAGAAGCTGCCCGTGGAAGGGGAGCATTTCGTCACGCAAGGATGGCGCTTCGAAGTGGTCGACATGGACGGGCGCAAGATCGACAAGCTGCTGGTGAGCGAAGAGTAAGAGGGAGGCCGCTGGTCGAGTGAACTGCGAGGCTGCGTTTTTGCTCGCGCACGGATCGTCGCCACCCGATCTTTTCCCGGCCATGGCCGTATCGCACTCGATCGATCCCCGACCAGCGAACCGCAAGGCCGACCGCGGGTGCCCCGTAGCGTAGCGAAGGGAACAGCGCCGAGGACGCGAGTGCGGATGCACTCGCGCAGGACAGGAAAACCTTACCCTTGCGGGATAACGGTCTGCGCCGACTGCCCGTCGCCTTCGGGGGCGGCGACGATATCGCGGGTCACCGCACCCTTCGCCACCGTATTGGTTTCCGGATCGCCCACTTCGGAGCGAATGCCGGGATCGGCTGTGCCGGCGCGGCCGATCACGCTCGATTCGACCGCGCTACGCTGCGCCGGACCGCCGAAGATGGCGTCGAGCGCCTGCTGGCTCGCCGTGTCGTCCGCCGGGCGGGGCGCGCCGGGGCTGGGCGGGACCAGGCTGAAATCGGGCGGCACCACCAGCGGGGCCTGCCGCTGCACCGCGAACTCGTCGGGCCGGTTGCGATCGAACAGCCCGCCGGTGCTGCAGCCGGCCAGCGACATCGCGGAAACGGCGAGGAGGGATAGGGTGGTCTTGCGCATCTGTCTCAACTCTCCGCCGGGCGCACGCCCGGCTCTTTGTCGCCCCGTTTCTCGCGCATGAGAAACGAACGGGCAAGGATAATCAGAACGCCGATGGTGATGGCCGCATCGGCGACGTTGAAAATCAGGAACGGGCGGAACGCGCCGAAATGCAGGTCGGCGTAATCGATCACGTAGCCGTAGCTGTAGCGGTCGTAGATGTTTCCCAGCGCGCCGCCCAGGATCAGCGCCAGGCCGAAAATGTCGCCCAGCAGCTTCTCGCGCATGATCCACACGAACACCCCCAGCGCGATCAGCGCGGTGACGCCGACCAGGATCCAGCGCATGTCCTCGCTATCGGCCTCGAACATGCCCAGCGACACGCCGTAATTGCGGGTGAAGCGCAGGGCGAAGATCGGCAGCACGTCGATATGCTCGCCGACCTTGTCGATCCCCAGCGTGCGGGTGACGAAGACCTTCAGCCACTGGTCGACCGCGCATACGAGAGCGGCGATGCCGATACCGGCGAGGCGCGCGCGCAGCGGGCTCACGCCAGCACCGCTTCGCAGCGATCGCACAGCGCGCCGTCTTCCGGAACGGAGGGCAGCAGACGCCAGCAGCGGCCGCATTTGTCTTCATCGGTGCGCGAGACGGTCACCGCGTCGCCATCGCCGCGGGTCACTGACGCGGTGATGAACAGCTCGGCCAGATCGGCGTCCGAAAAGCCCTCCGGCACGGCGGCGGCGGGCACGGATACCTCGGCCTCCAGGCGGATCGGATCGTCTTGTCGCGCCGCAGCGGCTCGATCGCCTCGGTCACCCGTTCGCGCAAGTCGCGCAGCCCGGCGAAGCGTTCCGCCAGCGCCGGGTCGCGCCAGCCATCGGGTAGCGGACGCCACTGGTGCAGGTGAATGCTGCTCTCGTCCGGGAAGCGGGTCTGCCACACCTCCTCTGCGGTGAAGACCAGCACCGGCGCGGCATAGCGGACCAGCGACTGGAACAGCGTGTCGAGCACGGTGCGATAGGCGCGGCGGGCGGGGTCGGCCGGATCGTCGCAATAGAGCCGGTCCTTGCGCACGTCGAAGAAGAAGGCGCTGAGGTCCTCGTTGCAGAAATCGACCAGCGCGCGCACGTAGTCGTCGAAATCGTACGATGCGATCGCGGCGCGCAGGCGCGTGTCGAGCTCGCCCAGGAGGTGGAGCACATACCGCTCCAGCTCCGGCATGGCGGCGTGATCCTCCACGCCCTCGCGCTCCCACTCGAACCCGTCGAGCGCGCCGAGGAGGTAGCGGAAGGTGTTGCGCAACCGGCGATACTGGTCGGCCACGCCCTTCAGGATTTCGTCGCCGATGCGGTGATCTTCGGTATAGTCGACGCTAAGCGCCCACAGCCGGATGATGTCGGCACCGAACTGCTCCATCACCTTGCCCGGATCGACCGTGTTGCCGAGCGATTTGGACATCTTGCGCCCATCGGCGGCCATGGTGAAACCGTGGGTCAGCACCTGGTCGTAGGGGGCGCGGCCGCGGGTGAGGCAGCTTTCGAGCAAGCTCGACTGGAACCAGCCGCGATGCTGGTCCGACCCCTCGAGATACAGGTCGGCGGGCCACCGCAAGGCGGGCCAGCGCCCCGATTCGAGCGTGAAGACATGGGTGCAGCCCGAATCGAACCACACGTCGAGAATGTCGGTGACCATCTCGAATTCGTCCGGTTCGTGCTCGTCGCCCAGGAATTCCGCCTTGCGTTCGGCGCGCCAGGCATCGACGCCTTCCTCCCGCACCGCGGCGACGACGCGCGCGTTGACTTCGGCGTCCTGCAGATACGAACCATCGGGCCGCACGAACAGTGTGATCGGCACGCCCCAGGCGCGCTGGCGGGAAAGCACCCAGTCGGGCCGCCCCTCGACCATCGATGCGATCCGCCGCCGCCCGCGCTCGGGCACGAAGCGCACCCGCTCGATCTCGGCGAGGGCGGTTTCGCGCAGCGTGCCGCTATCCTGGCCCAGGTCGCGGTCCATCGGCACGAACCATTGCGGGGTGCAGCGATAGATGACCTTGGCCTTCGATCGCCACGAATGCGGGTAGGAGTGCTGGTAGTCCTGGCTGGCGGAAAGCAGCGCACCAGCTTCGCGCAGGTCCGAACAGATCGGCCCGTCGGGCGCGTTGAAATTGGGGTTGATGACCGCGCGGCGGCGCTCGTCCGCACCGCCCAGCCACGGCCAGTCGTCGCGATAGCGCCCGTCGTCCATCACCGCGAAGACCGGCTCGATCCCCACCGTCTTGCACAGCGCGAAATCGTCCTCGCCATGGTCTGGCGCCATGTGGACGAGCCCGGTGCCGCTGTCGGTGGTGACGAAATCGCCCGCCAGCATCGGCCGCGGCTTGGCATAGAACCCGCCGAGATGGTGCATCGGGTGGCGCACCTTTGTCCCGGCGAGGTCGGAGCCTTTGAGTGTCATCCGCTCCCCGACAGGGAGCGCGAATTGCAGCGAAGAGCGCTTCTCGAATGCTTCGATCAGCGGTTTGGCAATCAGAAATTTTTGCCGAAGGCGGCCCTCTTGGGGGGACTGGTCACTCGCATCCACCTGAACTTCAAGAAGCGCATACTCAACCTCCGGCCCGTAAGCCAAAGCCTGGTTCACCGGGATCGTCCACGGCGTCGTGGTCCAGATCACCGCATGCGCGCCGACCAGCTCTTCGATCGGCGATTCGACGATCTCGAACGCCACGTCGATCTGGGTCGAGGTGATGTCCTCGTATTCGACCTCGGCCTCGGCCAGCGCGGTCTTCTCCACGGGCGACCACATGACCGGCTTCGCGCCGCGGTAGAGGTTGCCCGCTTCGGCGACCTTCATCAGCTCGGCGACGATGGTCGCTTCGGAGGCGTAGTCCATCGTCAGGTAGGGATGGTCCCAGTCGCCCATCGTGCCCAGCCGTTTCAGCTGTTCGCGCTGCACATCGACCCAGTGTTGGGCGTAGGCGCGGCATTCGGCGCGGAATTCGGCCGCGGGCACCTCGTCCTTGTTCAGCTTCTTCTTGCGGTACTGCTCCTCCACCTTCCATTCGATCGGGAGGCCGTGGCAGTCCCAGCCGGGCACGTAGGGCGCATCCTTGCCCAGCGCGCTCTGCGTGCGCACCACCATATCCTTCAGGATGTGGTTGAGCGCATGGCCGATATGCATGTCGCCGTTCGCATACGGCGGGCCGTCGTGGAGGATGAACTTCTCTGCCCCCGCGCGCTCTTCGCGCAGGCGGTCGTACAGCCGCTCCTCCTGCCAGCGGGCAAGGATGGCCGGCTCCTTCTGCGGCAGGCCGGCCTTCATGGGAAAATCGGTCTTCGGCAGGAAGACGGTGTCCCGATAATCTTTTTTCGCAGTCTCGCTCATCGCGCGCGGCGCTTAACCCAAAGGGGGAGGCGTGGAAAGCGCGGCGTGGCGGGTACCACGCACGAGCGGCGGATCAGTCCATCCGGCGCAGCCGCCGTTCCTGGAAGGCGAAGCGCGCCGCCGCCGCGACGTCGCCCTGGAAGGAGGCGTTTACGATACCGCCCACGGCCGAGCCCACCACCGGCATCACCATGCCCGCCCGCTTGCGGAACGAAGCGAAGGCGATCGCGCGCGACACGCGCTCCACCGCCTGGTCGACCAGCGCGCCGTGGCGGTCGGGGTCCGCCTCCACCAGCTCGCCATCCGGCCCGATCGCCGCCTCGATCCCGGCGATCGCGCGCTGGCGCTGGTCGGGATCGTTGAGCGCGCTCAGTTCCAGAATCTGCATGCGAAACAGCTGTTCGGCGGTCCCCACCCCGGCGAAGCCGTAGGCGCGGCCCGTGTCGCGGATGGTGCGCACCGCCACCGCGATGGTCGCGGGAATGTCTGCCCCGGCGGTCAGCGCGCCGCCGAAACCCGCCGCGACGCCGGATGCACCGTTGATCGCCTTGGCGCGCGCCTCGACCTTCTTCGCCGCCTGCTTGCACGCGGTGATGTCGCCGGAATCGTGATCGAACCGCGTCAGTTCGGGCGCGCTCGCGGCGCTGTCGATACCGCGCACGACGCGTTCCATCAGCCAGTCGGGCACGACGCTGGCGATCGCTTTGGCGAAGGGGTTGGTCAGCCGCTCGATCCCGCGGCCCAGCATCGACGGGCGGCTGTTGCGGTAGGTGCGCTGATCGCGTTCGATCCGGGTGCGGTCACTCATCGGCGGGTTCCTGTTCTATCCATCTGATTCGAACAGCGAACGTTCCGTGTGCGCGGTGCGTTCCGCCCGCAGGGCGATCTTGTCAGGCGAGCAGGCGGCGCGCCTCCTCGCAATCGCGCTCCATCTGCTCGGTCAGCGCGTCCAGCGTATCGAACTTCGCCTCGGGCCGGATGAAGTGGCGCAGTTCGACCTCGATCTCCTGCCCGTAGAGATCGCCGGAAAAGTCGAAGAAATAGGGTTCGAGCAGCTCCTTGGGCGGTTCGAACTGCGGGCGGATGCCCAGATTGGCCGCGCCCTTCAGCCGCTCGCCGGTCGCCAGCACCCGCGCGGTGACGGCATAGATGCCGTATTGCGGGCGCAGATAGCTTTCGAGGCCGAGATTGGCCGTCGGATAGCCGATGGTCCGCCCGCGCTTGTCGCCATGTTCCACGATGCCGCGAATCGCGAAGGGGCGGGTCAGCAGGCGGGTGGCGGTCTCGCAATCGCCCTGGCGCAGCGCCTCGCGGATGCGGCTGGAGGAGATCGTCGCTCCGCCTTCCTCCACCGCGCCGACCGCGCGGGTCTGCATGCCGTGGGCGGCAGCCAGCTCGGCCAGGATCTCGCGATTGCCCGCGCGCCCCTTGCCGAAGGTGAAATCCTCGCCGGTCACGATCCCGCCCGCGCCCAGATGACCGTGTAGCAGGTCGTCGACGAACTGGCGGGGCGTCATCGCCGCCATCTCGGCCCCGAAATGCAGCACCAGCATCGCGCTCGCCCCGGCGGCGAGATAGAGTTCGCGCCGCTGCTCCAGCGTGGTCAGGCGGAAGGGTGGCACGTCGGGCCGGAAGAAGCGGACCGGATGCGGATCGAAGGTGGCGATCATCGCCGGGCGCTCCTCGGCCCGCGCCCAGCGGATCGCCTCGCCCGCCACCGCCTGGTGCCCGGCGTGGAAGCCGTCGAAATTGCCGAGCGCGATGATCGCGCCCTTCAGCGCCTCTGGCACGGGCGCGCGGTGATCGAGCCAGCGCATCAGCGCCGCACCAGCGTGACGAAGGAGAAGGCGGGACGGTCGCCATCCGCCGGATGATCCTCGCGCGCCATTTCCCGCCAGTCGTCGCCGAGAGGCGGGACGGTGGTGTCGCCTTCGGGCGCGGCATGCACTTCGGTCAGCTCGACCCGGCTCGCGCGGTCGCGGAACCGGGCGAAGATTTGCGCGCCGCCGATGATCCACACGGTGCCGTCACCCGCCATCTCCAGCGCCTGTGCGGGATCGTGCGCGACTTCCGCTCCATCGGCCGACCAGCCGGTATCGCGCGTCAGCACGATATGGCGGCGGCCCGGCAGCGGGGCGGGGAAGCTGTCGAAGGTCTTGCGACCCATCACCATCGGCGCGCCCATGGTCAGCGCCTTGAAATGCTTCAGGTCCGCCGGGATATGCCAGGGGAGGCCGCCATCGCGCCCGATCACGCCGTTGTCGGCGCGCGCATAGATCAGCGCGAGGGTTTGCGTCATTCCCAGCCCAGCCGGGTCGCGTGGCCCATCTTGCGCCCCTCTCGCGCTTCCGCCTTGCCGTAGAGGTGCAGGTGCGTCGCGGGATCGGCCAGCCATTGCGCCGCGCCATGCGCCGCCTCGCCGATGATGTTGGTCATGGTCACGCGCGGGGTCAGCGTACGGGTATCGCCCAGCGGCAGGCCGCAGATCGCGCGGATGTGGTTCTCGAACTGGCTCGTCGCCGCGCCCTCGATCGTCCAGTGGCCCGAATTATGGACGCGCGGGGCCATCTCGTTGAACACCGGGCCATCGGCGGTGGCGAAGAATTCCAGCGTCAGCACGCCGACATATTCCAGTCGGTCGGCCACCCGGCGGGCCAGCGCGCGCGCTTCGCCCATCTGTGCGGCGATCGCATCGCCCGCGGGCAGGCTGGAGGTCGCGAGGATGCCGTCGACATGGGTATTGGCCGGGCTGTCCCAGAACACGACCTCACCCAGGTGCCCGCGCGCGAGAATCACCGAGAACTCGACTTCGAAATCGACGAACCCCTCGTAAATCAGCGGGCTGCCTTCGATTTCGAGCGCGTCGCCCGCCTCCCGCTCGTCGATACGCCACTGGCCCTTGCCGTCATAGCCGTCGCGCCGGGTCTTCAGGATGCCGGGCGTGCCCACCCGGGCCATCGCGGCGGACAAATCCGCCTTCTGGTCGACCTGCGCGTATTGCGCCGGTCGCCCACCGAGCTTCTCGACGAACTGCTTTTCGAACAACCGGTCCTGCGCGATTTTCAGCGCGCGCGGATGCGGGGCGAGCTTTGCCTCGATCGGGCCGAGCGGGGCGACCGGCACGTTCTCGAATTCCCAGGTCACGACGTCGCAGCGCGCGGCGAAATCGGCCAGCGCCTGTTCGTCGTGCCAGTCGGCGGTGACGAAATCGGCGCAGGCACCGCCGCTGACATTGTCGCCTTCGGGCGCGTAGCCGATGCAGGCGTACCCCATCTGACCCGCCGCTACGGCCATCATCCGGCCGAGCTGCCCGCCGCCCATGATCCCGATCGTGCCGCCCGGTTCGATCATGGCCTACTCGGGACGCTCCGCCACCGCCTCGCTGCGCGCGGCGCGCCACGCCTTCAGCCGCTCGGTCAGCGCGGGGTCGGATGTTGCGAGGATCGCCGCGGCCAGCAGCCCGGCATTGGTCGCGCCGGCTTCGCCGATCGCCAGCGTACCGGTCGGCACGCCCGCGGGCATCTGCACGATCGACAGCAGGCTATCCATGCCCGACAGCGCCTTCGATTGCACCGGAACGCCCAGCACCGGCAGGTGCGTCATCGCGGCGATCATGCCCGGCAGGTGCGCCGCGCCGCCCGCGCCCGCGACGATCACTTTGAAACCCTCGCCTTCGGCCCCCTTGGCGAAATCGGCCATGCGATCGGGCGTGCGGTGGGCGGAAACGATCCGCGCCTCGTGCGGCACGTCCAGCTCGTCCAGCACCTTCGCCGCATGTTCCATGGTCGGCCAGTCCGACTGGCTCCCCATCACGATGGCGACCCTAGGCGCGCCGTTCGCATCCCCGGGCACGGTCTTACGCGTCCTTCAGATAGCGCCGCTCGCCCGGCTTCATGTTCTCGTCGAACTCGTAGACGATCGGCTGGCCGGTCGGGATTTCGAGCCCGGTGATCTCGTCGTCGGCGATGTTCGACAGATGCTTCACCAGCGCGCGCAGCGAGTTGCCGTGGGCGGAAATCAGCACCGTCTCCCCGGCGGCGAGTTGCGGCAGGATGGCGCTCTCCCAATAGGGCAGCACGCGTTCGATCGTCAGTTTCAGGCTTTCCGTGCGCGGCACGTCGATCCCGGCATAGCGCGGATCGGCGGCGAGATCGTAATCGCTTCCCGCGTCCATCTCGGGCGGCGGGGTGTCGAAGCTGCGGCGCCAGACATGCACCTGCTCCTCGCCGTGCTTCTCGCGCATCTCGTCCTTGTTGAGGCCGGTCAGCCCGCCATAGTGCCGCTCGTTGAGGTGCCAGTCCTTCGTTTCCGGGATCCACAACCGCCCGCATTCCTCCAGCGCCAGATGCAGCGTGCGAATCGCGCGCGTCTGGAGCGAGGTGAAGGCGAGGGTGGGCTGCACATCCTTTTCCGCCAGCAGGCGCCCGACGGCGCGCGCCTCGTCCACCCCCTTGTCGGTCAGGTCGACGTCCCACCATCCGGTGAAGCGGTTGGCGAGGTTCCATTCGCTCTGTCCATGGCGAACGAGGATCAGCGTGGGCATCGGATGTCGCTCCTGTCGGCGGTGTGCGAGGGGGCGGCCTAGCGGTCGGGGCCGGGTTTGGGAAGCGTCGCGCTGCCCTGGGGCTCACCCGAATCGCCCGCACGGCTCTGCGCCTTGCGTCGCCGCAAGTTCTCGCGCAGCTTCGCGGCCAGTCGTTCCTCGCGGGTCGGGGTATCGGATGCGGGCTTGCTCATTTCGCCTCACCCATGCCGCGAAGCGCGCATCGGCTCAAGCTTGGCTTGACATTGGCGGGGCGCTTGGACAAAGCGCGCGCCTGCCCCGACCAGTGCTGCTGTAGCTCAGAGGTAGAGCACTCCCTTGGTAAGGGAGAGGCCGAGAGTTCAATTCTCTCCAGCAGCACCATTCTCCTTGAATACGGCGCGTGTTATCGGCATAACACACCCATGGGCGGGACAGACGACAGCGCGATCGAACAGGTGGACGAAGAGGCGCTGGCCCACGTCCATCCCAACCACGAGAAGCTGGTCCGCGCGCAACTCCTCATCCTCGCGGTTCCCATCGTCATAGGCGCGATTATAGCGATGATAGCAGGCGGCACGATCGGATTGATCGCCGGCCCGCTCGCGATCCTGATCGCCGCGTTCTTTGCCTGGTACATGCCGCATCGCCGCTTCCTCGCCCGCGGGTTCGCGATGGGCACGGACCGCCTGCGCGTGGTGCGCGGCTTGCTGTTCCGCTCCGACACCGTCGTACCCTTCGGCAGGGTCCAGCATATCGACGTCGATCGCGGCCCGCTGGAACGCTATTACGGGCTCGCCACGCTGACGCTGCACACCGCCGGCACGCATAACGCTTCGGTCGCGCTGCCCGGCCTGCTGCACGAGGACGCGCTGGCCATGCGCGAGGAGATTCGCGCCCATATCAAGCGCGAGACGCTGTGAACGCGGTTTCGGACATCGACCGGTCCGAGCCGCGGCGGACCGATCCCAAGAGCTTCATCGTCAGCACGCTGTCGGCCGTGCCGCGCATGGTGCTGCCGATCCTCGCGGGTTTCTATGGTATCGCGCAGGGCGGGAAAGCATGGGGCCTCGCGGTCCTCGCTCTGTTCGCGCTGGGCGGAATAGCCATCAGCGTGCTCGTTGCCTTCCTCCAGTGGCGGCGCTTCACCTATCGCGTCGGCGAGGCGGACATTCGTGTCGAGAGCGGGGTGCTATCTCGCGCCGCGCGCTCGGTGCCTTACGAGCGGATTCAGGATGTCAGCCTCGAACAGGGGCTGGTCGCGCGCATATTCGACCTCGTACAGGTAAAGTTCGAGACCGGCGCCGGCGGCAAGGACGAGCTCGCGCTGGCCTATCTGCCCGCCAGCGAGGGCGAGGCCCTGCGCGAACTGGTGCGCGAGAGGCGCGAAGGGGAACTTGCGTCTGCCGAGACTGAGGACGCGCTTGCGCCAGCCACCGCCGAATCGTCAGGCGACGCCAACGCCAACGCCCAAACCCTCTTCGCCATGGGCCCGCGCCGCATCTTCACCTTTGGACTGTTCGAATTTTCGCTGACCGTCGTCGCGGCCGCTGCCGGTGCGGCGCAACAATTCGACCAGTTCATTTCCTTCGACATCTGGGATGTCGACACGTGGCAGCGGCTGCTCACAGGCCCGGGGGAGCGGCTGCTCCATATCGGCCTGGCCTGGCAGGTCATCGCAGCCATCGGTGCGATCGTCAGCCTCGCCGCGATCGGTCTCGTCACCGGGCTGGTCCGCACGGCCTTGCGCGAATGGGATTTTCGGCTCGACAAGACACCGCGCGGGTTCCGCCGACGGCGCGGGTTGTTGACCCGGACCGATCTGGTCATGCCGGTCCACCGCGTTCAGGCGCTGTCCTTCACCACCGGCATCATCCGCCGCCGGTTCGGGTGGGGCGGGCTCTCCTTCATCAGCCTGGCGCAGGATTCGGGTAAGGGAAACCATTCGGTCGCGCCGTTCGCGAAGGACGAAGAGCTGGAGCCGATCGTCCGCGCCGCGCAGTTCGCCAGTCCGGACGCCTCGACCGAATGGCACCGCAGCAGCACCGCCTACCATGCGGTGAGGGCGCTGGTGGAAAGCCTTCTCTTTATCCCGGTCACTATCGGCACGGCGCTCGGCATCGCTCTCGCTGGCGATGGAGGCGCGATCGTGGGGGGATGGGCTCTCCTGCTGGCACCCGTAGCGCTGTGGGGCTTTTTGATGGTGCGCCGCTACATGCTGTGGCGTCACCATCGTCATGCGCTCGATCATCGGCAAGTGTATCGCCGCACCGGCTGGCTCGCACCCAAGTTGCTGGTCGGCAGCCGGATCAAGCAGCAATCGGTCGAGATCGCGCAGGGGCCGCTGGCGCGCCGCTATGGCTATGCCACGCTCGCGCTGGGGCTGGCTGGGGGTAAGTTCGACCTCCACGGCGTGCCGGTGGCAGAGGCGTATCGAATGCGAGGCGCGATCCTTTCCAGCATTGCCGGGACCGACTTTTCCGAACTGCTCTAGCTGTCAGGCGCGCAGATCGCTCCAGTCCGGATGGCGCTGGAACTGCGCCTCGACATAGGAACAGCGCGGCACGATCTTGAAGCCCTGCTCGCGGGCATCGGAGACGAAGCGATCGACCAGCTGCGCGGCGACCCCGCGGCCGCCGATAGCAGGCGGCACGACGGTATGGGTGGCAATGCGGACATCGTCGTCGCCCCCGGTCTTGCCGCTACCTTTCGGTTCCCATTCCAGATAGCCGCTGGTGTCGCCGCCCGCGACGTCGGCGACATATTTGCCGCCCTGGCCCACCGCGTGATGGGTGATGGAAACTTCCGCTCGTTCTTCGGCCATGGTCTGATCCCTTGCTGGTTCTTGCGCTCAACGCCGTGCGCGCTAGGGGCGTTCCATGCGTTTCCTCTCCGACAATGCCGCCCGCGTTCATCCCCAGGTGTGGGAGGCGATGCGCGCTGCCGACGCGACGGACACGCCATACGATGGCGATGCTATCTCGCAGCGGCAGGATGCAGCGTTCGGCGCACTGTTCGGGCGCGAGGTCGCGGTGCTGTGGGTCGCGACCGGGACCGCGGCGAACTGTCTCGCGCTGTCGGCCATGGTGCCGCCGCATGGCGGCGTCGTGTGCCACCGCGAGGCGCATATCGAGGCGGACGAGGGCGGCGCGCCCGGCTTCTACCTCCACGGTGCGAAGCTGATGCTGGCCGAAGGAGAGGGTGCAAAGCTCACGCCCGAGACGATCGCACAGGTGATCGACCCCATCCGCAACGATGTGCATCAGGTTCAGCCCCATGCGATCTCGGTCACCCAGGCGAGCGAGTACGGGCGCGCCTATCGTCCGGAAGAACTCGCGGCGATCAGCACCCTGGCGCGGGACCGGAATTTGCGTCTGCACGTCGATGGCGCGCGGTTCGCCAATGCCGTCGCCTTCCTCGATTGCACACCCGCGGAGGCTGCGGGGCCGGCCGATGCGCTCAGTTTCGGCTGCGTAAAGAACGGTGCGATGAGCGCGGAGGCGATCGTGTTCTTCGACCCCGCGCTCGCCGATGTGGTACGCTATCGCCGCAAGCGGGCGGGGCATCTTCAATCGAAGGGGCGCTTCCTAGCCGCGCAATTGCTGGCCATGGTCGAGGACGGGCTGTGGCTGGAGAATGCGCGTGCGGCCAATGCGGCGGCACAGGCGATTGCGGGGGAAGCAAGCGAGCGCCTGCTCCACCCGGTCGAGGCGAACGAGGTGTTCGTGACGCTGACCCCTGCCGAGCGTGAAGAGCTGCGCGGGCAGGGCTACGAATTCTACGACTGGGGCGTCGACGCCGCGCGCTTCGTCGCGGCGTGGGACAGCGACCAGGAGGCTGCCCGCGCGCTCGGTCGAGCGATCGCTGCGCTGTGACCTCCCAACGGGCGCATCCGCCCTTTCTCAGCTGGCGGGTGCTGGTCCCGTTTCTGCTGACCGGCACCATCTGGGGCTCCACCTGGCTCGTCATTACCGGGCAGATCGACGGGGTCGCGGCCAGCTGGTCGATCGCGTGGCGGTTCCTGCTCGCGACCCCGGCGATGTTTCTGGTCGCCATTGTGATGCGACGCAGCCTGTCCATCGGGCGGCAGGGGCAGATGCTGGCGCTGATGGTCGGGCTGGCGCAGTTCTGCATGAATTTCAACTTCGTCTATCGGGCGGAACTGCACCTGACCTCCGGCATCGTCGCGGTGATGTTCGGCATGCTGATGGTGCCGAACGCGGTATTCGGCCGCGTGATGCTGGGGCAGAGGATCACGCGCGGCTTCGTGATCGGCAGTCTGGTCGCGGGCGCGGGCATCGCCCTGCTGCTGATCCATGAAGGGCGCACCGCGCCGCCATTCTCGGATGTAGGAGGCGGCATATGGGTCGGCATCGCGCTGGCGGTGGGCGGGATGCTGTCGGCCAGCTTCGCCAATGTGGTGCAGGCGAACGAGGCGGGGCGGCGGTTGCCGATGGTCAGCCTGCTCGCCTGGTCGATGCTCTACGGCACGATCCTCGACTTCGCGCTCGCCTGGGCGACGGCCGGTCCACCGACTTTCCCGACCTCGGCGGGCTACTGGGGCGGGATCGCGTGGCTCGCGCTGGCGGGATCGGTCGTAACCTTCCCGCTTCATTACAATCTCGTACGCCAGATCGGGGCGGGCAAGGCGGCCTATAACGGGATCGTGACGGTGACTGTGGCGATGGTGCTGTCGACTCTGTTCGAGGACTATCACTGGAACCCGGTCACCATCAGCGGGGCCATTCTGGCGCTGGTCGGGCTCGTCATCGCACTGCGCTCGCGCCATTCGGTACCGCCGCGCCCGGTCGCGGCGGGCGGGGAGTAGTTAGATCAAATTGCGCAATCCCTCGCGAAAGGTCGGATAGCGCGGCCGCCAGTCCAGCACCCGCTTTGCCTTGCCGTTCGAGACGCGGCGGTTCTCGGCGTAGAAACCGCGCGCCATTTCGCTCAGCCCGGCCTCGTCCATCGTCTGCAGCGGCGGCGGGTCAAGCGCGAGCAGGCGACACGCCTCCTCGGTCACGGCGTTGTGGCTGGCAGGCAGATCGTCGCCGAGATTGTAGGCACCGGCGGGCGCATCGCCCGTCAGCGCCGCGATCACGCCGCTAACGATATCCTCGACATGGATGCGGCTGAACACCTGGCCCGGCAGGTCGATGCGATGCGCCTTGCCCGCGCGGACCCGGTCGAGTGCGCTGCGCCCAGGCCCGTAGATGCCGGGCAGGCGAAAGACACGTGCGCCGCGATCGATCCATGCCGCGTCGCATTCGGTCCGCGCGCTGCGCCGTCCGCCGCCGACAGGCGTGCCCTCGTCCACCCAGGCGCCCTGCGCATCGCCATAGACCCCGGTCGACGACAGATAGCCGAGCCAGTCGTGCGACAGCGAATCGCCATACCGCTCCAGCACCGGATCGCCGCCGGTGTCGCGGTCCGGCGGAACCGATGAAAGAACCGCCGCCGATCCGGCCAGCGCATCGCGCACCGCGGTCTCGTCGTCGAACTGCAGGGTTCCGTCCGAGCCGGTCGACCCTACATCCCAGCCGAGCCCCTCTGCCGCATCCGCGATTCGCTTCGCGGTGTAGCCGAGGCCGAAAATGAACAATTGCGCCATGCTGCGCATTCTAGCCTATCGACCGCTTCGCGAAAGGGAGTAACCGACACCGCCATGGATATCTCCCGCACCCCATCGACTCCCGACGGCAACCCGCAGCTGGCCGATGCGCCACCCGAACCCAAGCAGCCGCCGATCATCCGGCGGAAGGACTACACGCCCTTCGCTTGGCTCGTGCCTGAGACGCGGCTGGAGTTCGATCTGGGGCTGGATCGGACGAAGGTGCGCAGCATCCTGACCGTCGAGCGCAATCCGGCGGCGGCACCGGACAGCGTGCTGCGTCTCAACGGCGATGGCCTCACTCCCATTTCTATTACGGTCGACGGGAATGCAGTGAACGATTTCGCTATGGTCGGCGACGATCTGGACGTCCCGTTGACGGGCAAGGCGCACACGGTTGCGATAGAGACCGAGATCGACCCGTCCGCCAATACCCAGCTGATGGGGCTTTATGCCTCGAACGGGATGCTGTGCACGCAGTGCGAGGCGGAAGGGTTCCGTCGGATTACCTTCTTCCCCGACCGTCCCGATGTCCTTTCCACCTATACCGTGCGCATGGAAGGGCCGGCGAAAACCTTTCCCGTCCTGCTCGCGAATGGAAACCGCACGGATGCGGGCGAGGCGGAGGGTGGATACCACTGGGCCGAATGGCACGATCCGTGGCCCAAGCCGAGCTATCTGTTCGCCTTGGTCGCGGGCCAGTTGGAGGCGCGGCGTGACCGCTTCACCACCATGGGCGGGCGAGAGGTCGACCTCGCCATCTGGGTGCGCGCCGAGGATCTGCCGCGCACCGAACATGCCATGGAATCGCTCAAGCGCTCGATGAAGTGGGACGAGGAAGCGTTCGGGCGCGAATACGATCTCGACGTGTTCAACATCGTCGCGGTGTCCGATTTCAACATGGGGGCGATGGAGAACAAGGGGCTCAACGTCTTCAACACCAAATACGTGCTGGCGGACTACGAGACCGCGACCGACGGCAATTTCGAGGCGATCGAGGGCGTGATCGGCCACGAATATTTTCACAACTGGTCGGGCAACCGCATCACCTGCCGCGACTGGTTCCAGCTGAGCCTGAAGGAAGGCTTCACCGTGTTGCGCGACCAGCTGTTCAGCCAGGCGATGCAGGGCGAGGCGGTGAAGCGGATCGAGGATGTGCGGGTGCTGCGCAGCGTCCAGTTCCCCGAGGATTCGGGGCCGCTGGCCCACCCGATCCGGCCCGACAGCTACCGAGAGATCAGCAATTTCTACACCGCCACGGTCTACAACAAGGGGGCCGAGGTCATTCGTATGATGCGGACCATGGCGGGTCCCGAGCGGTTCCGGGAAGGCACCGACCTCTATTTCGAGCGGCACGACGGCGAGGCGGCGACGTGCGAGGATTTCGTGAAGGCGATCGAGGATGGCGCCGGGCTCGACCTCGACCAGTTCCGCCTGTGGTATTCGCAGGCCGGCACGCCCCGCGTCGACGTCGCGCTCCGGCATGAAGGCGACATCGCGATCCTCTCGCTGCGGCAGAGCGTGCCCGCCACCCCGGACCAGCCCGAGAAAGAGCCGATGCCGATTCCGCTCAAGCTGGCGCTGTTCGACCGTGAAACCGGTGCCCATCGGGGCGAGCAATTGCTCGTGCTCGACGAAGCCGAGGCGGAAATCCGCTACGACGGATTTGCGCAGCCGCCGGTTCTGTCGATCAATCGCGGCTATTCGGCACCGGTGTCGATCCATCGCAGCGTCTCGCCCGCCGACCTCGTTTTTCTCGCCGCGAAGGACGACGATTCCTTTGCGCGCTACGAGGCGATGCAGGAACTGCTCGTCGGTCATCTGGTCGCGGCGGTCGAGGGCCGACTGTCCGATACCGAACGCGGTAGCGGGCGCGAGGCGATCGGCGAAGCGTTCGGAGCGATCCTGGCCGACGACCAGCTCGACGATTCGATGCGCGGCGAACTCATCAGCCTGCCTACACAATCCTACCTCGCGGAGCAGATCGAGATCGCCGATCCGGGCCTCATTCACGAGGAGCGAGAGGCGCTGAAGGCTTGGCTGGGGGAGCGATTTGCGACCCAGCTCGGTGCGCATCACGACCGCACGAGCGCGGTTCCGTTCGGTCTGGATGCCGCCGCCAAGGGTGCGCGCAAGGTGAAGGGGCAGGCGCTCGTCTATCTCGCCGCGGCCGATCCGGCCGGTTCGGCCAGACGCGCGATGACGCAGTACGAGCGCGCCGACAACATGACCGACCGCCAGAGCGCGCTGCTGGTGCTGGCGGGCCTCGATGTGCCGGAACGCCAGGCCGCGCTGGACGATTTCTATCGGCGGTTCGAAGGCGATGCGCTGGTGATCGACAAATGGTTCACGCTCCAGGCGATTTCGACGCACCCCGATGTGCTCGAACACGTGGAAACCCTGGCGAGCCACCCCGACTTCACCCTGCGCAATCCGAATCGGGTGCGCGCGCTCTACATGGCCTTCGCGGGCAACCCCCACGCCTTCCATTCCGCCGATGGCCGGGGCTATCGCATGATCGCCGACCTCATCCTAGCTCTCGACCCGATCAACCCGCAAACCGCGGCGCGCTTCGTACCCTCGCTCGGTCGCTGGCGCCGGATCGAGCCGGGTCGCGCGGCACTGATGCGCGGCGAACTGGAGCGGATCGCGGCGGCGCCGAACCTGTCGCGGGACACTTTCGAGCAGGTCACCCGCAGCCTTGGTTGACGCCGAACAGCTAGAGCCGCTGCGCGCCGCGGTGCTCGGGAATGTCCCGCACGGGTTCCTGACTCGCCGCGGCGGCGTGTCCGCCGGAGAGCTGTCCGGGCTGCAATTCGGTACGGGGGCGGGGGACGATCCGGAGGCGGTCGCGGAAAACCGGCGTCGCGCGATCGCCGCCATCCTTCCTGGGGCCGAACTTGCCATGCCTTATCAGGTGCATTCTCCCGACGCCGCACTTGTCGAGAGTCCTGTCGGCGGGGACGATCGGCCGCGTGCCGATGCCCTGGTCACGGCGACCCCGGGCCTGTTGCTGGGTATCGTGACCGCCGATTGCGCGCCGGTGCTTCTCGCCGACCCAGGCGCGGGCGTGGTCGCCGCGGCGCACGCCGGATGGCGCGGCGCGCTCGGTGGCGTAATCGGCAACACGGTGGCGACAATGGTCCGCCTGGGCGCGCGCAAATCCGACATTCGCGCCGCGGTCGGCCCGTGCATAGCGCAGGCGAGTTACGAGGTCGGCCCGGACATGCGGGCAGCCTTTCCCGACGATGCGCACCGGTTCTTCGAAACAGGGGAGGAAGACCGGTGGCAATTCGATCTGTCAGGTTTCGTGGCCGATCGCCTGGAGCGATCCGGTGTCGGTCGGGTCGAGGTCATCGGGCGTGACACCTACGCCGAACCGGCACTGTTTTATTCCTATCGCCGTGCCACCCATCGCGGAGAGGCGAGCTACGGGCGGCAGGGGTCTGTCATCGGTCTGCCACCGGCCTAGCCACTTGACGGTCAAAAGGCGGTTGGCTTAGCGCCCTCTAGCAGCTAGTAGCGCCCGCAAAGCGGCGGTCCGGGTTCTCCATCCGCAGCCGTTATGGGTAAGATCACGGGCGCATTTTTCGCGCCGAGGGCAAGGCAGAACTGATGGTTGAGACTTCGGGAACCGCCGCGGCGGACCAGGCGACCGACATTTCCGAAACGCACGGCGACACGTTCCGTCGCCGCGATTTCATCAACATCGCCGCGATCAGCGCAGGCGGTGTCGGTGCGCTCGCGGTGGTCTATCCGCTGGTGAGCCAGATGGCACCGTCCGCCGACGTGCTGGCCGAGGCGAGCACCGAGGTGGACGTTTCCAAGATCGAGGCCGGGCAGGCGATCAAGGCGGTTTTCCGTAAACAGCCCCTGTTCGTGCGTCGCCTTACGCCCAAGGAAATCGCCGAGGCGAACGCGGTGCCGTTGTCCGCGCTGCGCGATCCGCAGACCTTGGCCGAGCGGACCAAGGAAGGGCATGAGGACATGCTCATCACCATGGGCGTCTGCACCCATCTCGGCTGCGTTCCGCTGGGCGCGGGCGAGGGCGAGAACCGCGGCGAGTTCGGCGGCTATTTCTGCCCCTGCCACGGCTCCAGCTACGACACCGCCGCGCGCATCCGGAAGGGGCCGGCACCGAAGAACCTCGAGGTTCCGGATTACGAATTCACCTCCGACACGACCGTCACCGTCGGGTAAGGCAGAGAAAGACCGACCATGAGCTTCGCCTGGGCCAAGGAATACACTCCGTCCAATCCGCTGATGCGGTATCTCGACGAGAAGCTGCCGCTGCCGCGCCTCGTCTATGGTGCGGTGGGCGCCGGCTATCCTGTGCCGCGCAACCTCAATTACATGTGGAATTTCGGCGTCCTGGCCGGGTTCTGCCTGATGCTGCAGATCGTTACCGGCGTGGTCCTGGCGATGCACTATGCCGCCAACGCCAACGTCGCCTTCGCCTCGGTCGAGCACCTGATGCGCGACGTCAACTGGGGCTGGATGCTGCGCTATGCGCACGCGAACGGGGCAAGCTTCTTCTTCGTGGTGATCTATCTCCACATCTTCCGCGGATTCTTCTACTCCAGCTACAAGGCGCCGCGCGAGATGATCTGGCTGCTCGGCGTGGTCATCTTCCTCCTTACCATGGCGACCGCCTTCATGGGCTACGTCCTGCCTTGGGGCCAGATGAGCTTCTGGGGGGCGAAGGTCATCACCGGCCTGTTCGGCGCGATCCCGCTGGTGGGCGAGCCGATCCAGGTCTGGCTGCTCGGCGGCTACGCGCCCGACAACGCCGCGCTGAACCGCTTCTTCTCGCTGCATTTCATGCTGCCCTTCGTGATCGCGGGCGTCGTGATCCTGCACATCTGGGCGCTGCACATCCCCGGGTCGTCCAACCCGACCGGCGTTGAGGTAAAGAGCGAAGCGGACACCGTGCCGTTCCATCCGTACTACACGGCGAAGGACGGGTTCGGGCTCGGCATTTTCCTCATTATCTACACGCTGTTTGTGTTCTTCCTGCCGAACTATCTCGGCCACCCGGACAACTATATCGAGGCGAACCCGCTTTCGACGCCGGCACACATTGTGCCCGAATGGTACTTCTGGCCGTTTTATGCGATCTTGCGCGCCTTTACCTTCGACTTCATCCTGCCGGCGAAGCTGTGGGGTGTGCTCGCGATGTTCAGCGCGATCTTGTGCTGGTTCTTCCTGCCCTGGCTCGACAAGTCGCCGGTGCGCAGCGGCCACTACCGCCCACTGTTCCGCAAGTTCTTCTGGTTCGGGCTGATCCCCGCGATGGCCGTGCTGTTCTATTGCGGCGGCGCGCCGGCGGAGGAGCCCTATGTGATGCTGAGCCAGATCGCGACCGCGTATTATTTCCTCCACTTCCTCGTGATCTTGCCGATCGTATCGTCGATCGAGCGGCCCGAGCCGCTGCCGCTATCCATTACCGAGGCGGTGCTGGGCTCCGACAAGACGCCGGTGAAGGGCGAGAACGCCTCTCCGGCGGTATGACGCGACAGGGAAAGACCACACGATGATCCGCCTATTTGGTATCGCCGCAGGGCTCGTATTTACACTTGTCGTGCTGCTGGCCTTCATATCCGGCGCATATACCGCCGCGACCGATCCGACGCCCGAAAGCGTCGACCACGTATTCCATCTGCATCCGCACGAGCCGGAGGGCGGCTATTCGTTCACGGGGCCGGTCGGCACCTGGGACCTGGCGCAGCTCCAGCGCGGGTACAAGGTGTACAAGGAAGTGTGCGCCGCCTGCCACTCGATGAAATTCGTCGCGTTCCGCGATCTGGGCGAGCTCGGCTACGACGAGGGCCAGGTGAAGGCGATCGCGGCAAGCGTGCAGGTTCCCGGTGTAAACCCGGACACGGGCGAGGAAACGAGCCGGGCCGCGACCCCGACCGACTATTTCCCGTCGCCTTATCCGAACGAGGTCGCTGCCAAGGCGGCCAATGGCGGGAAGGTGCCGCCCGATCTCTCGCTGATCACCAAGGCGCGCGAGGACGGCACGGATTACGTTTATTCCCTGCTGACCGGCTACCGCGATCCCGCGACCTTCAAGCTTGAGAACGGCGAATCCCTCCACGAGGCGTTCCCGGACTGGTCGGTTCCGCCGGGGACCTATTTCAATCCCTACTTCTCGGCGCTGGCGATCGGCATGCCGCCGCCGCTGACGAGTGAAGGCCAGGTGACCTACGACGACGGCACCAAGGCGACCATTCCCCAGATGTCGAAGGACGTTTCAGCATTCCTGACTTGGACTGCGGAGCCGAAGCTGGTGAAGCGCAAGCAGACCGGCTGGCCGGTGGTCCTGTTCCTCATCTTCGCCTCGGTTCTGGCCTATTTCGCCAAGAACCACGTCTGGGCGGCGGTGAAGCCGAAGAAGAAGGCGAGCAGGACTGACTGACGCTGGTCCTGCGCCGGGCATGACGCTGGCGGAACTGGAGCGCCATGTGCGCACCGTTCCCGACTTTCCGAAGCCGGGTATCCAGTTCCGCGACATCACCACGCTGTTGTCGAATGGCGAGGCGCTCGCGGCATCCGTTGCGCTGCTTGCCGAACGCGCGCGGGCGCATCAGGCGGAATTGATCGCCGGGATCGAGGCGCGCGGCTTCATCTTCGGCACCGCAGTGGCGGTAGAGCTGGGCCTGGGCTTCGTGCCCGTACGCAAACCGGGCAAGCTCCCGGTGCCGACCATCGCCGTCGGTTACGCACTGGAATACGGCGCCGATCGGCTGGAACTCGATCCGGGGGCCGTGCCGCCCGGGACGCGGGTGGTTCTGGTCGACGACCTCGTTGCAACCGGCGGAACCGCACTCGCCGCGACCGATCTGCTGCGCCGCACGGGCGCGCACGTCGCCGCCGCGCTATTTGCCATCGACCTTCCCGATCTCGGCGGTGCGCAGCGGCTCAGAGCAGAGGCTGTCCCTGTCGATGCCCTGATGACCTTTCCGGGCGACTGACGCGGCATTACATACGCGGTGCGGATACTTTGCCCCGCGCGCGCATTCGGAGTAGGGTCAAGCGAAGGCCGAGGGGACAGCCACGCCATCATGCATTCTGAAGCGCTCGTTATCGCCATCATCGGTGTCCTTGGCATCGGTGCGCAATGGCTCGCCTGGCGAACCAACTGGCCCGCCATCGTCCTCATGCTGGCCGCCGGCTTCCTCGCCGGACCGATCCTCGGTTTTCTGAATCCGGAGGAAACCTTCGGTAACCTGCTGGAGCCGATGATCAGCATCGGGGTCGCGCTGATCCTGTTCGAAGGGGGATTGAGCCTCGACCTGCGCGAATTGCGCCATTCCGGCGATGCCGTCTGGCGGCTCGCCACGATCGGTGTCGCGGTAGGTTGGGCGCTGGGATCGGCCGCCGGGTTCTACGTTGCCGGCATCGTCTGGCCGGTAGCGATCCTGTTCGGGGGCATCCTGGTGGTGACCGGCCCGACCGTCGTGCTTCCCCTGCTAAGGCAATCGAACATTCAGACCCGGCCCGCTTCGATTCTGAAGTGGGAAGCGATCGTGAATGATCCGACCGGCGCGCTGTGCGCCGTGATCGCCTACGAGTATTTCCGCAAGGTTGCCGAGGCACCAGGAGCCTCCCTGCTTGAGGTGGTCCCGCCGCTCCTCATCGCAGCGGTGATCGCAGGGGTGATCGGCTACGCCGCCGCAGCGGCAATCGCCTACCTCTTCCCGCGCGGCGCGGTGCCTGAATATCTGAAGGTCCCCGTACTCTTCAGCGTGGTCATCGGAGTGTTCGTACTTTCGAACAAGATCGAGCATGAAGCAGGGCTGGTCGCGGTGACCGTGATGGGCGTCGCGCTTGCCAATATGGACATGTCGAGCCTGCGATCGATCCATCCGTTCAAGGAGAATATCGCGGTCCTGCTGGTCTCGGGCATATTCATCCTGCTGTCGTCATCGCTCCAGTTCGACGAACTCCAATATTTCAACTGGCGCTTCGGCGCGTTCTTACTCGTCCTGCTCTTCTTTGTACGCCCCGTGACGGTCTTGGTCTCGCTGCTCGGCAGCTCCACTCCGTGGAACGAGCGATTGTTCATCGCCTGGATCGCGCCGCGCGGTATCGTGCTGGTCGCGATCTCGGGCCTGTTCGCCCTGCGCCTGAACGAAATCGGCTATACCGATGGAAATCTGCTGATCGGGTTGAGCTTCGCGGTGGTCGTGGCGACCATTGTGGCGCATGGTTTCACGGTCGACATCGTCGCTCGTTGGCTCAAGATAAAGGGCACGAACCGCCCCGGCCTGCTTGTGGTCGGTTCCACTCCGTGGGGCGTGGCTTTGGGCAAGCAGATGCACGATTTGGACACTCCGGTGATGGTGGTCGATTCGAGCTGGCAACGTCTCGCCGCCGCGCGTCGTGAAGGATTACCGTATTATCACGGCGAGATCCTGAACGAGGCGACCGAACATAACCTTGATCTGAATCCCTACCAGGTGCTGGTCGCAGTGACCGAGAACGAGGCCTACAACGCACTGGTATGTAGCGAGTTCGCTCACGAGGTCGGTCGCGACAGCGTCTACCAGCTCGGCGATGCGGACGAGGAGGATCATCGCGCTCTGCCGCCTTCGCTCCGCGGGCGAGCCCTGTTCGAGGCCGGCTTCGGCGTCGCCGAGGTGCACCAGCGCCAGCAGGACAAATGGGAATTTCGCCGAACCAAGCTGACCGACGAATTCTCGATCGAAGATGCGCGCGAGAAACTGCCCGACGGGGCGCAGATGTTGTTGCTGTTGCGTGAAGGCGGCATAATGCGCTTCTTCACGCATGCCGCCCGGCCCGAGCCGAGGGCTGGCGATATCGTGATATCCTATTCCCCGCCCGAGCCGGGAGATCGCGAGGCCGCCGCAGCGAAACGCGCAGCGAAACGCGCCAGCCCGGCACAGCCGGCATGAATGATTCGAGGAAAAGACCGATGAACCGCACCCCCCTTATCGCCATCGCAGTGGCGACCTTTGCACTCGGCTTGACTGCCTGTGACGAAGGCAGGGAGGCTCAGCCCTCATCCACCCCCACACAAACATCCACGCCTACCTCTGCCGATCCGGTCAGCATCATCCGGCCCGATATCGAGGAGGCGCCGACCGTCCCTCTCGAATCGCTCGATGCGACCATCGGCTTCGGCAGCACCGGGTCGGAGATATCGCCCGAGGCCGAGGCGCAATTGCGCGACGTGCTCGAGTCTCCGCAATTGTCGCGCGGGCAGGCTATTACCATTCGCGGGCATTCCGACAGTTCGGGGCGGAACGAGGCGAACATGAAGCTGTCGCAGGAACGGGCCAATGCCGTGCGCGACTGGCTGGTCGACCACGGCGTCGCGAAGGACCGGCTGACGGTGATCGCGTTCGGAGAGCAGAACCCGGTTCAGCCCAACGCGCTTCCCGATGGCACCCCGAACGAACCGGGCCGGACCGCGAATCGCCGCGTGGAAATCCACGTCGCGGTGCCTGCAGGCGCCACCATGACCGCAGAGGAAGCGCAGTCGGCGCAAGAGAAGGATGCAGTTCGCGCCACGGCGGCACCGAACTCGGCCCAGCCAACCACCGAACCAACGGGCTCGGACGAATAAAGCGGCGTTGACGGATAGCCCCCACCGGTGGCAATGCGAGCCGGTAGAGCGGGTATAGCATAGTGGTAATGCTCTAGCCTTCCAAGCTAGCTAGAGGGGTTCGATTCCCCTTACCCGCTCCAGTCTCTCCTTAGTGTATCGCCGACAGCTTCCCCGACGAGAGATCGAGCCGTGCCTCCAGTGGCGAATTCCGCCCCTGAAAGATAGTCGGACCCCAAATGCTTCCAGTTGGTTAGGATACCATGGAGGCACATGTGAGCGATACCATCACCGTAAACGGAACCGAGCATTCAGTCCCGGATGACCCCCGTGTCACACTACTGGATTTTCTTCGCCAGCACATTGGCTTGACCGGCACGAAAAAGGGCTGCGACCATGGCCAATGCGGGGCGTGCACGGTTATCGTCAACGGTATGCGCATCAATAGCTGCCTTACTTTGGCTGCGATGCACGATGGCGATAGCGTGACCACGATCGAGGGTCTTGGCACGCCGGAGGCGCCGTCGTCGTTGCAAACCGCGTTTGTGGAGCATGACGGCTACCAGTGCGGCTATTGCACGCCGGGCCAGATTTGCTCTGCGACCGCGATGCTCGACGAGATCGCCAGCGGCTTCGCCAGCGACGCGAGCGAGAACCTGCAGGGCGAGATGCGACCGACGCCAGAGGAAATCCGCGAGCGAATGAGCGGCAATCTGTGTCGCTGTGGAGCCTACGCTAATATCGTGGCCGCCATTCAGGATGTAGCCGGCAAGGGAGACGCCCGATGAGACCGTTCGACTTCCAGCGGCCTGACAGCCTCGCGCACGCCCACCAGCTTGCGGCCCCGGAAAATGCGACCGCGATCGCGGGAGGTACCAACCTCCTCGACCTGATGAAGCTGCAGGTGGAACGACCTGAGCGCCTGGTCGATATCAACCGTCTTGGGATGACCGAGATCGCGGATGGTGCCGATGGCGGTCTGCGCATCGGAGCGCTCGCCTCCAATACCGCGACGGCCAACCATGATCGGGTGCGCGCCGAATATCCGGTGCTCGCCCGTGCCATCCTGGCCGGAGCGACGCAGCAATTGCGCAACCGGGCCACGACCGGCGGAAATCTTTGCCAGCGAACGCGCTGCTATTATTTCACCAATATCGACCAACCGTGCAACAAGCGCGAGCCGGGATCGGGGTGCGGTGCCATCGACGGCATAGCGCATCTGCACGCGATTCTCGGCACCAGCGCCGATTGTATCGCAACTTACCCCGGTGACATGGCGGTGGCGATGAGCGCCTTGGGCGCCACGGTCGAAATCGAAAGCGCTGATGGCATCGAACGCTCCGTTCCGGTGCGCGACTTTCACTTGCTGCCCGGTGATACGCCTTGGCGCGACAACGTGCTGGAAACCGGAGATATTATCACCGCTGTCACGCTTCCGGCGCCGGTTCCCGGCAAACAGCTTTATCGCAAGGTGCGCGAGAGATCGTCTTACGCGTTCGCGCTGGTATCGGTAGCGGCGATCGTCGCCATGGAAGATGGCGCCATTACCCGCGCCGACCTCGCCTTCGGCGGGATTGCGCACAAACCGTGGTATGATCCGCGCCTGTCGGAGCTTCTTATTGGAGAGGCACCATCGCGTGCGCTGTTCGACAAGGCGGCCGATGTGCTGCTGGAGGACGCACGCGGCTACCGCGAGAACGATTTCAAGATACCGCTTGCCCGGCGCACGCTTGCCGCGGTGCTGGCCGAAGCGACGGAGACCGAACTATGAGCGCGCACCTGAAGCAGGATGAGCCCATCACCTCGAACCGGCTCGACAAGATGAAGCAGGGGATCATCGGGAAGCCGATATCGCGCATCGACGGGCTGGCGAAAGTTACCGGGACTGCGCCCTACGCGGCAGAATATCGGGTCGAAGGTCTGGCCGAAGGCGTGCTCGTCACCTCGCGCATCACCTATGGAGAGGTGGTTTCCATCGACAAGACCAGCGTGATGTCCATGCCCGGCGTTATCGCGGTTGTCGACGACGAGCGCCTGACCACGCGCGCCGCGCAGGGCACCGCCAACGAGGCACCCCAGCAGGATCCGCGCACGGTCTGCTATTGGGGCCAACCGATCGCGCTGGTCGTCGCTGAGACCTTCGAGCAGGCGCGCGATGCGGCAAAGCACCTGAAGGTCGAATACCGTGCGACAAGTGGGGCCCCGCTCGACCCCGATGGCGTAACGCCGGAAGAGCAGGAAGACGAGACCGTCAACCAGGGCGATCTGGATGGAGCAATGGCGAGTGCCGCGCATACGAGCGATGTGCAGGTCAAAACCGAAGGGCACGCGTCTGCGGCCATGGAGCCGCACGCGGCGATCGCCGAATGGGTTGGCGACAGGTTGACGGTCCACGCCTCCCTGCAGATGCCGAACTATAACATTACCGAACTGGCGGACAGCCTGGGTATCGAGGAAGATAATATCCGGCTCGTATCTCGCTATGTCGGCGGGGGCTTCGGCTCGAAACTAGGCATCAGCGAAGAGACGGTGGCGGCCGCGGTCGCGGCGCGCGAACTCAAGCGACCGGTGCGGGTGGTGATGAGCCGCCAGCAAGTCTTCCAGTGCGTCATGCGCCGGTCCGAAACGACACAGAGATTGCGCTTGGCGAGTGACGAGGAAGGTCGGCTGGACGGCTTCGGCCACCAGGCGCTCGTTTCCAATCTGCCGGGTGAGGAATTCGCCGAGCCGGTCCTCCAGTCCTCGCATTTCCTTTACGGGGGCGAGAACCGGCAACTGAAGCTGGAAGTCGCTCGCATTCACAGGATGACGGCCGGTTCAGTCCGCGCACCGGGCGAAGCCGTCGGCATGCCGGCGCTGGAAATCGCGATGGATGTCCTCGCGGAAAAATCGGGCGTCGATCCGGTCGAATTGCGGTTGCGGAATATTCCGGATCGCAACCCGGAAGAGGACCTTCCCTTTTCCTCGCGCAAACTGGCAGAATGCCTGCGGGAAGGGGCGGACAAGTTCGGATGGGACGGTGGGCCCAGGACACCACGCCAGCGCCGCGAGGGCGAATGGTGGATCGGCACCGGAATGGCGAGCGCCGCGCGCGTGCACAATGTCGGCGAAGCCAAGGCCCGCGTGACTTTGAAGAGCGACGGCACGGCCGTGGTTCAGAGCGATATGACCGACATCGGCACCGGGACCTACACCATCGTCGCACAGATTGCCGGCGAGATGCTTGGCCTGTCCGTAGAGCAGGTGCTGGTGGAACTGGGTGATACGGATCATCCCAAGGGTCCGGGCTCGGGCGGAAGCTGGGGCGCTGCGTCGATCGGGTCGGCTGTCTATGTCGCGTGCGAAGCCTTGCGCGAAAAGATTGCGCAGCGCGTTGGCACCAGCGAAGAAAGCATGGAGCTTCGCGATGGCGCAGTGGTCGGCGGCAAGTCACTGGCGGAATTGCTGGATGGAGAAGACCTCTCCGAAGAAGGGCATTACGAGCCGGGCGATATTTCCGACAGCCATACCGCATCCGGTTTCGGCGCGTTTTTCGCCGAAGTTCGGGTCAATCGCTTTACCGGCGAAACCCGTGTCAACCGCATGCTGGGTGCCTTCGGTTTCGGGCGGGTGCTGAACGAGAAGACGGCCCGATCGCAATGTCTGGGCGGGATCACCTGGAGCATCGGCGTTGCGTTGACCGAGGCGCTGCTGTTCGACCCGGTCGACGGCCATCTCGTGAACTGCGACCTTGCGGAATATCACGTGCCCGTGAACCGTGACGTGGCCGATGTCGAAGTCCTCATGCTCGAAGAGCGTGATCCGGTCGCAAGCCCGATTCAGGCGAAGGGCATCGGTGAACTGGGGATGTGCGGCGGCGCGGCGGCGATCGCGAATGCGATTTACAATGCCAGTGGCGCGCGCATCTATCATTACCCGATGACACCGGAGCGAGTGCTTGCCGCTCTGCCGGACTGATGTGGGCTAACGGCTGGCGGACAAGCCGCAGTTATGCTTTTGCATGCCCTTTATGTCGCGTATCCGGACTCGATCGATGACCGAACGCCCTCTCATGTCGATTTATCCTGCAATCCGGGACGACATCGCCGATCTTACGACCCGGCGCCCGCTTCCGGGACGCGGTGTTCCGCATCTCGACCCGTTCCTGTTTCTGAACCATCATGGCCCGCAGACTTACCCTCCGCGGAACCACGGCCTGCCGTTTGGACCTCACCCGCATCGCGGGTTCGAGACCGTCACCTTCGTCCTCGCCGGAAGTCTGGCGCATAGCGACAGTAGCGGTGCGCAGAGCGTGGTAAAGGATGGCGGTGTGCAATGGATGACCGCCGGTTCGGGCATCGTCCATTCGGAACTTTCGCCGGACACGTTCAAAGCGGAGGGCGGGCCGCTCGAAATACTGCAGCTTTGGGTCAATCTTCCGGCAGCATTGAAGTTTACCGAACCCGCGTATCGAGAGGTACCGGCCAAGCTCATTCCAGAAGTCGATCTCGGGGAGGGAGCAACCTTGCGACCCGTTTCTGGATTTGACGATGCTCCGGTGGATTCGCTGACGGGTATCGCGCTCGGAACGTTGACCCTGGAGGCGGGGGCCGAAATATCTCTGCCGATACCGTCCGATCACACGATTTTCTTCTATACGATCCGCGGAGAAGCGAAGGCCGGCGGAGCGACGGTTCCCGAGCATCACCTCGCCACCTTCGGCAGTGGCGAGCACCTCGTCATCGCGGCGGAAAAACGGGTGAACATTCTGCTCGGCCATGCAGAGCCGATCAGGGAACCGATCGTGGCGCATGGCCCGTTCGTGATGAACAGCGAACGGGAAATCGTCGAAGCGTTCGAGGCCTATCGTCGCGGTGAATTCGCCTGATCGATCGCCTCCCGGAATTTTCGCTTAGCCTCGTCCGCTCTCCCTCAGTCCCGGTTCTTGCGCCCCTCGATCAGCGCATCGACGATCCCCGGATCTGCCAGCGTCGAAGTGTCGCCGAGAGCGCCGTAGTCGTTCTCCGCGATCTTGCGCAGGATGCGGCGCATGATCTTGCCACTGCGCGTCTTGGGTAAGGCAGGGGTAAAATGGAGATGGTCCGGTGTCGCGATCGGCCCGATCTCCTTGCGCACCCACTGCCGCAGTTCGGTCTCGAGCTCCTCGCCCGGTTCCTCGCCCGCGTTGAGCGTGACGTAGCAGTAAATGCCCTGGCCCTTGATATCGTGCGGGAAGCCGACGACTGCGGCTTCCGAGACTTTAGGGTGTAGAACCAGCGCGCTTTCGACTTCAGCGGTACCCATGCGGTGCCCGCTGACGTTGATGACGTCGTCGACGCGGCCCGTGATCCAGTAATATCCTTCCTCGTCCCGGCGGCACCCGTCGCCGGTGAAGTACTTACCCTTGTAAGTGCTGAAATAGGTCTGCACGAAGCGGTCGTGATCGCCATAGACGGTGCGTGCCTGGCCCGGCCAACTACGCGTGATGCACAGATTGCCCTCCGCCGCGCCGCCGCGGTCCTCGTCCGCCAGCACCGCGCCCTCGTTGTCCATCAGCTGAGGGGCGACGCCGAAGAAGGGCTTTCCCGCGCTGCCCGGCTTCATCGCATGCGCGCCGGGTAGGGTGGTGATCATCACGCCACCGGTCTCGGTCTGCCACCAGGTGTCGACGATGGGGATGCGCCCGCCGCCGACCACTTCGTGATACCAGCGCCAAGCCTCCGGGTTGATGGGCTCCCCCACGCTTCCGAGCAGACGCAGCTTGGATAGGTCGTGCTTCTTCACATGGGCCCGCCCCTCGCGCATCAGGGCCCGGATCGCGGTCGGCGCGGTGTAGAAGATGGCGACGTCGTGCTTCTCGCACACCTGCCAGAAGCGGTCGTGGTCGGGATAGTTCGGCACGCCTTCGAACATCAGCGCGGTCGCGCCGTTCAGCAGCGGGCCGTAGACGATATAGCTGTGCCCGGTGATCCAGCCGATATCGGCGGTGCACCAGTAAACCTCGCCCTCGCGATAATCGAATACGTATCGGAAAGTGGTCTCGGTCCAAACGGCATAGCCACCGGTAGTATGGACGACACCCTTGGGTTTGCCGGTGGAGCCGCTGGTGTAGAGGATGAACAGCGGGTCTTCCGCCGCCATATCCTCGCATGGGCATTCATCCGAAATGCCTTCGCTCAGTTCGTGGAACCAGCGATCGCGACCGTCCGTCATGGTGACATTGCCGCCAGTATGGCGAAGCACCAGCACGCCCTTCGCTTTCGCCTTTTCCAGCGCGGCATCGACATTGGCTTTCAGGGGGATGGTCGCGCCCCCGCGCAGGCCCTCGTCCGCGGTGACGATCCAGTCGCTTTCGCAATCGGTCACGCGGCCCGCGATCGCCTCGGGCGAGAAACCGCCGAAGATCACCGAATGCACCGCCCCGATGCGTGCGCAGGCGAGCATGGCGAAGGCGCCTTCGGGCACCATGGGCATATAGATCGTGACCCGGTCGCCTTTCGCGACACCCAGCTTCTTGAGCGTGTTGGCCCAGCGGATCACTTCGGCCAATAGCTGGGCGTAGGTGATCCGGCGTACCTCGCCCTCGAGATCGTCGGGTTCGAAGATCAGCGCGACACGATCGCCTTTACCGGCCTTCACATGGCGATCCACCGCGTTGTGGCAGATGTTGAGCCGCCCATCGGCGAACCATTTGATCGCGACCGGATCGAAGCTCCAATCGCCTGCGCTCTGCGGCTCGGTCGACCAGTCGAGCCTTCGCGCCTCCTCCAGCCAAAAGCCGTCCGGGTCGAACAGGCTGGCATCGTAGCGTGCGCCGTATTCCTGGAGCGAACAGCGCGTTCCATCCTTCGCACTTTCCGGAACCGGTACGGTCGGCGAAGGGGCATGCGGTTCGCTCATCTGTATCTCTCCCGTATGAATTACTCTTCCCGTATGATCGAAACCGCGCTGCCGGCGCAACGATCCGGTGCGGGCCTTCCTCTATCGCGCCGCCACCGCCATGTTGTCGATAAGGCGCGTCGAACCGAGCCGCGCCGCCGCGACGAGGCGGCCGGCTCTGTCCCCCGGCTGGTGCAGCGGAGCAAGCGAGCCGGCATCGACGAAATCGACGTAATCGACGACGAATCCCGCCGCTTCGATCTGTTCGCGCGCATTGGTCAGGGCGTCGCCGGGCGAAACACCGTTTTCGATCGCGGCGACCGCTTGGGTGAGAGCGGCGGGAAACGCGGTCGCCTGTTCGCGCTCGTCCGGGCTCAAGTACCGGTTGCGGCTCGATAGCGCGAGACCGTCCGCCTCGCGCACCGTGGGGATACCGATGATCGCGTCGGCGTGCGGCTGCGAGAGATCCAGATCGCGCGCCATGCGGCGGATGACGGCGAGCTGCTGCCAGTCCTTCTCACCGAACACCGCCAGATCGGGCCGAACCTGATTGAAAAGCTTGCACACGACGGTCGCCACGCCATCGAAATGCCCCGGGCGGCTGGCCCCGCACAGCCCCTCGCTGACACCGGCAACGCTCACCGTGGTGGCGAAGCCTTCCGGGTAGACTTGCTCGATAGAAGGCGCCCACAGCAGCGACACGTCCTCCGCCTCGAGCAGGGTCGCGTCGCGTTCGAGCTGGCGCGGATAGGCGTCGAGATCCTCGTTCGGGCCGAACTGGGTCGGATTTACGAAGATCGACACCACCACCCGGTCAGCCTTCGCCGCGGCCGCGCGAACCAGCGCCAGATGCCCTTCGTGCAGCGCGCCCATGGTCGGCACCAGCGCGATCGTTTCGTGCCGTTTGCGCAGGGCCGCGACCGCTGTTCTCAACATATCGAGCTCGGCAAAGATTTGCACGGCGATAGCCCCTTCGATAAAACCTGTCGCAACCGCGACGCCCGCCGCCCTAGCGCCGGCATGGTCATGCGGGCAAATGTTCTCGAACAAAAGGGCAGCCAATCCCCGTGTCTTCTCAGCGTCCGCACCGTATCGTTTTCGCCAATGAGAAGGGGGGGACAGGCAAATCGACCACGGCGGTGCATGTCGCAGTCGCGCTCGCTTATCGCGGTGCCCGCGTTGCCGCGATCGATCTCGACCCGCGGCAGCGCACCATGCACCGCTATTTCGAGAATCGGGCCGAAACGCAGCAGCGGCGTGATATCGAACTGCCGGGCGCGAAGTGCGAAGTCATCGCCGAGGATCTCGATACCGAGGGGCTGGAGGATCTGGCGCAGCGCGTGGGCGAAGGCCACGATTTCCTGATCGTCGACACCCCGGGCCGGGACGATCCGCTGGCGCGCCATGCCGCGACCGAGGCGGATACGCTGGTCACCCCGCTCAACGACAGCTTCGTCGATTTCGATCTTATCGGGCAGGTCGACGCGGAAACCTTCAAGGTGCGCCGCCTCAGCTTCTACGCCGAGCTGATCTGGGAGGCGCGGCTCAAGCGCAGCCGCGCCACGATCGACGAGCAGCGGCGCGAGATGGACTGGATCGTGGTGCGCAACCGCACCGGCCATACCGAGGCGCGCAACAAGGCCCGGCTCGATCGCGCGCTGACCGAACTGAGTAAGCGTGTGGGTTTTCGCGTGACGCCGGGACTGTCGGAACGCGTGATCTATCGCGAACTGTTCCCGAGTGGCCTGACCCTGCTCGACAAGGGGCATCTGGGCGATCTGGGCACCAGCCATCTGGTCGCCCGGCAGGAATTGCGCGAGCTTGTCCTGTCGCTGAACCTGCCCGACGCGGTCCGGGCGCAACAGCTGGAGCCTGCATGATCCGGGTGATCGTGCTGGCGGCCCTGGTGTCGCTGGCCTGCCGCTGGGCCTTCGGCAAATGGCCGTGGGACTATCTCCGCCCACCGCGGACCCAGGCAACCGAGCTTTCGAGGGCCCGCTCCGTGCTCGAAGTTGGGGTGGATGCCGACCGCCGCGCAATCCTGGAAGCGCACAGGCGCGTGGTTGCGCGGGTGCATCCCGATCGTGGCGGAACCAGCGAAGAGGTGCACCGCGCGAACGAGGCACGCGATCTCCTGCTGTCCCGATTGCCCGAAGATGGAGCCACGCAATGAGCCACGCCCTCGATCCGACCATCCTGCGCGAATACGACATACGCGGGATCATCGGCGAAACACTGGAGGCGGACGATGCGCGCGCGATCGGACGCAGCTTCGGCACGCTGATGCGGCGCGACGGCGGCCGAACCGTGGCGGTCGGCTATGACGGGCGGGTCAGTTCGCCCACGCTGGAGCACGCGCTCGTCGAAGGGCTGACCGCTAGCGGCTGCGACGTCGTGCGGATCGGCCTGGGCCCGACCCCGATGCTCTATTTTGCGGAAGCTTCGCGCGAGGATGTGGATGGCGGGATCCAGATCACCGGAAGCCATAACACGCCCAATTACAACGGCTTCAAAATGGTTTTTCGCGGCCGCCCGTTCTTCGGTACGGATATCGCGACGCTGGGCCGGATGGCCGCCGCAGGCGATTGGGAGGATGGCGAGGGAGAAGTTGCGGAGGTCGACATTCTGGGCGTTTACGTCGACCGGCTCCTGCTAGGGCTGGACGGGCTGGACGGGCTGGACCATACAGCGCTCCAGAGTCTGCGTGTAGGTTGGGACGCTGGGAACGGCGCGGCCGGTCCGGCGCTGGAAGCATTGGCCGCGCGCCTGCCCGGAGAGCATCATCTCCTCTACACCGATGTCGATGGTCGTTTTCCCAATCACCATCCCGATCCCACGGTCGAAGAGAATCTCGCCGACCTCGTCGCGTTGGTGAAGGAGAAGAACCTCGATTTCGGGGTGGCGTTCGATGGCGACGGAGATCGCATTGGCGCGATCGACGGGGCGGGCAGGGTGATCTGGGGCGACCAGCTTTTGATGATCTATGCCGAGGATCTTCTGCAGCGGCACGCCGGCACGACGATCATAGCCGACGTGAAAGCCAGTCGCGCGCTGTTCGACCACGTTTCGACCCATGGCGGCAAGCCGCTGATGTGGAAGACCGGCCATTCACTGATCAAGTCCAAGATGAAGGAAACGGGCAGCCCGCTGGCTGGCGAGATGAGCGGCCATGTGTTCTTCGCGGACGATTACTACGGCTTCGACGATGCGCTCTATGCTGGGGTGCGTCTGATCGCCGCGAGTGCCCGACTGAGCCGATCGGTGACGGAATTGCGCGGGGCGATGCCCGAGCTTTTCAATACGCCCGAGTTGCGTTTCCAAGTGGACGAGGATCGCAAGTTCGCCGCAATCGAGGAGGTGTCGCAACGGCTCGCCGATAGCCCAATCCAGGTGGATGCGACCGATGGCGTGCGGGTCACCAACGAGCACGGCTGGTGGTTGCTGCGTGCTTCCAACACCCAGGATGTGCTGGTCGCGCGGGCCGAAAGCGACAGCGAAGCCGGGCTCGAACGTCTGCTGGCGCAGATCGACGAGCAGCTGATGTTATCCGGGCTGGAAAGAGAGCCGCAAAAGGGGCACTGGAAAGTGCACAGCGGGGGGATTTGCAATGCGTACCGGCACCTGGCTCGTTTCACTTGTTGCACTGCTCGCGGCTGGTTCGCCGTTGGCCGCACAGGATTATGCAGATGAACCGATAACGCGGGATGCCGGCCCCGCCCCGCTGGAGGTAATCCCAATCCCGCCCTCTACCCCGCAAGACGACGAGGCGGGAGAAGTCGAAGAAAGCGAAGAGCCGGTGTTCGGCGACGAGCTGGAGGAGGCGATGGCCGAACTGGGCGAGGAGATGCCCGATTTCGGCAGCATGTTCGGCGATGCTTTCAAGCCGGAACCGCTCACCCCGGAGCAGGAAGCCCGCTTGCCCACCGCCGGTCGGGTCGTCGACCGGATCTTTCCAAACGGCACTTACGCGCGGATGGTGGATTCGACGCTTGCACCGATGATGGAAGGCCTGATGGGCTCCGAAATTGGAACGCCGCGCGGGGAGGTTGCTTGTCTGCTGGGAATGGACGAGGATGATCTCGACGACCTGGACGACGAGCAGGTCGCTGCGGCGGTGGGAATTCTCGATCCCGTCAATGCGGAGCGTGCCGCCGCCACCACCAAGATGATGCTGGAGATGGTCAGTAGCCTGCTGGACGCGATCGAGCCTGCGTATCGCACCGGCCTGACGCGCGCCTATGCCAAGCGGTTCGATGAGAGCGAGATGGACGCGATGGTCGCCTTCTTCGATACGCCGGCCGGCCAGCACTACGCGGCGGAATCGATGCTGATCTATGCCGACCCGGAAGTCATGGCCGCGATGAACGAGATGGGCCCGGCGATGATGGCGGTGATGCCCGACTTGATTAGAGGCATGGGCAAGATTGCCGAAGACTTCCCCGAGGCGCGAAAGTTCGGGGAGTTGAACGAGGCTGAACGTGCGCGCCTTTCCGATCTCCTTGGCGTCGGCCAGGCGGAGCTCGAATCGCTCCAGCCGGATCAGGACGATGATGGCGACGATGGCGAATACGAGGACGGTAGCTTCCTCGAAAGCTGACGGTTCTCTGCGCGCGCGTGGAACCGCGTGCGCGGGCGCGCGCTTTTTCCGCATGCTGCTGAGCCCCACCGCATGACGGACGACCTGCCGCCGGAAATCGCACGCTGGTTCGCCGGGCGCGGATGGCGTGTCCGGCGCCATCAGAGCGAGATGCTCGACGTGGCGCGCTCGGGTCGCCATTCCCTGCTGGTGGCCGATACCGGAGCGGGCAAAACTCTGGCGGGTTTCCTGCCCACGCTGGCCGATTTCTGCCCTTCGCAGGGTACCGACGCACCGCCTTCCAACACGCTGCATACGATCTATGTCTCACCGCTCAAGGCGTTGGCGCATGACGTTCAGCGCAATCTGGTCGCGCCGGTCGAGGAGATGGGTCTGCCCATCCGCATCGAGACCCGCAGCGGTGACACCCCGTCGGATCGCAAGCGCCGCCAGCGCGAGCGCCCGCCGAATGTATTGCTGACCACGCCGGAATCGCTGTCGCTGTTGCTGTCCTATCCGGAAAGCCTCGACATGTTCGCTGGGATGAAGCGCATTGTGGTGGACGAGATCCACGCCTTTGCCACCGGCAAACGTGGCGACCTGCTGGCACTGTGTCTCGCGCGCCTGCAGGCGCTCGCACCCGAACTCCAGCGCGTCGCGCTATCTGCGACACTCGCCGAACCGGAGGCTTTCCGCGAGTGGCTCGCGCCATGGGGCGAGGTAGACAGCGTCGCGCTGGTCGAAGGGGAAGCGGGAGCGGAGCCGGACGTCGAGATCCTGCTGCCGGAAGAGGAACGGGTTCCGTGGGGTGGGCACGCCGCGACTTGGGCAATCCCGCAGCTCTACGAGGAAATCCGTCGCAACCGTACCACGCTGGTGTTCACCAATACGCGCTTCCTGGCGGAATACACCTTCCAGAACCTGTGGGACGTGAACGAGGACAAGCTACCGATCGGGGTGCATCACGGCTCCCTGTCGAAGGAAGCGCGGCGCAAGGTGGAAGGGGCGATGGCGCGCGGGGAATTGCGCGCGCTGGTCGCCACGGCAAGCCTGGATCTCGGGGTGGATTGGGGCGATATCGACTGCGTTGTACAGATGGGCGCGCCGAAGGGGTCGAGCCGATTGTTGCAGCGTATCGGTCGCGCGAACCACCGGCTCGACCAGCCCAGCCGGGCGCTGTTGGTGCCCGGCAACCGCTTCGAATTCCTCGAGGCGCAGGCGGCGAAGGATGCGGTCGATGCCGGTAAGCGCGACGGCGAGGATTTCCGGCCCGGTGCGCTGGACGTGCTCGCTCAGCACGTAATGGCTTGCGCGTGCGCCGCGCCATTCGACGAAGCCGCGCTGCTGGCAGAGATACGCTTGTGTCTTTCCTACGCCTGGGTGGACGATACGGTGTGGCAGCGGGTGCTGAATTTCGTCGCCACGGGCGGATATTCCTTGAAGGCCTACGACCGGTTCCAGCGCATCGTGCGTGATCGCACCGGCATGTGGCGACTGACGCATCCCGAACAGGCGGCGCGGCATCGGCTGAATGCCGGGATCATCGTCGATTCAGAGATGCTGACGGTCCGCTTCAGGAATGGCCGCCAGCTGGGCAAGGTGGAGGAACGGTTCGCCGCCTCGCTTTCGCCCGGTGACACCTTCGCCTTCGCCGGCACCTCGCTCGAAGTTGAGCAGGTGAAGGACATGGAGCTGATCGTGCGCGCGTCAACCAAGGCGGCCATGATCCCTTCCTATGGCGGGTTGCGCCTCCCGCTGACGACGCATCTGGCGGAGCGGGTGCGCGAGATGCTGGTCGACCGCGCGGGCTGGGCGCGCTTCCCGGACGATGTGCGCGAATGGCTGGAGGTGCAGGACTGGCGCAGCGTGCTGCCGGGACCGGACAATCTGCTGGTCGAGACCTTCCCCCACGCCAATCGGCACTACACGGTCTATTATACCTTCTGCGGATGGAACGCGAACCAGTCGCTCGGCATGCTGATCACGAAGCGGATGGAGGATCGCGGCCTGCTGCCGGGGGGGTTCGTCGCCAACGATTACTCGCTGGCGGTCTGGGGCCTGAAGCCCGTGACCGATCCCGCACCTCTGCTGTCGGCCGATATTCTGGCGCACGAATTCGTCGATTGGGTGCAGGATTCGCATCTGCTCCGACGGTCCTTCCGCGAGGTGGCGGTCATCGCCGGCCTGGTCGAGCGGCAGCAGCCGGGCAAGCGCAAGAGCGGAAAGCAGGTCACTTTCTCGACCGACCTGATTTACGACGTATTGCGCAAATACGAGCCCGAGCACGTGCTGCTCGAAGCGGCCTGGGCCGACGCGCGTCAGCGGATGACCGATGTCGGGCGGCTGGGCGACCTGCTGGACAGCGCAGCAGAGCGGCTCGAGCATGTGGAACTTGATCGGGTGAGCCCGCTCGCGGTGCCGGTCATGGTGATGATCGGTCGCGAGAGCGTGCCGCAGGGCGCCGTCGACGATGAACTGCTGCTGGAAGCCGAGAGCCTGGCCGCGGCAGCGATGGGTACACCCTAACGCGTAGGGGAAGGTCGTCCCACATCATGTCTAGAGCAGCGTTTGATGGGCCATGATTCCGACAGAGGCGGCATACAGGATAAAAAAAGGGGCGGATCGCTCCGCCCCTTTCTCTTGGTGATGAGCTTGCAGCCGCGGGGCTATTCGCCCGTGCCGAATGAGCGATACTGTTCGTTACCGACGAAGCCGAACTTGCTTACGCCCGAACCCTTGATGATGTTCAGGACGTGGGCCGAGAGGTCGTAACTCGCCTGCGGCTCCGGCTCGAACTGGAGCTCCGGCTCGGGCACGATGTCGCGGGTGATCAGCAGGTTGCGGGTCAGTTCGCTTTGATCGATCCGGTCGCCGTTCCACAGTATTTGATCGTTTTCGGTCAGGACGATCTTGTTCTTGTCCGGCTCGATCTGATCTTCCGGCGGAGGGTTCGGGTTTGGCTGCGGCAGATCGATATTCACCGCATGCGTCGCCACCGGGATGGTGATGATGAACATGATGAGGAGGACGAGCATGACGTCGATCAACGGCGTCGTGTTCATCTCCATCATCGGACTGCCATCGTCCTTGCCGCCTGACATTGCCATGGTCGGTTACTCCTGAGTAGCGCCCGTCAACCGTTGGGGTCGACAGGGTTGGAAATGAAGCCGACGGTCGGATAACCTGCCGCCTGCACGTTGTAGATGGTGCCCGCGACGCAGCGCCACGGTGCGTTCACATCGCCGCGGATGTGGACCTGCGGGATCAGATCGGGATCCGCCATGATCGCATCCGGGCCGCCGGCACGCTGCACGATGGCATCGAGACGGGCGAACGCCTGATCGTAAAGCTCTTCCGAGCTCACCGGGGTGACGTTGCCGAAATAGATGCGGCATTCACCATTCCGGCTGGCACCCTCGAAACCGGGGTCTCCGGCGCTGCGGCCCTGATTATCCGTCGTGGAGACGGTGAGCTGAAGGTTCTCGACCTTATCTTTCGATTCGGTCGATTCCATGATCGGAATACGCAGCTTGTCGATCGTCTGGATCGCGACAGGAACCGCGATGAGGAAGATGATCAGGAGCACGAGCATCACGTCCACCAATGGGGTGGTGTTGATGTCGGACATCGGCGTCTCGGCGCCGCCTCCTCCTGTCGAAATGGCCATGTCTACATCCTATCCTTCGGTCCAGCGGACCCGAGGGTGAGGGGGCGGCGAGAAAGGCCTCGCCGCCCGCGATACTTACTTCCGCGTCGTGGTGGTGGTCGTCGTGCCCGGCTTGGTCGCCGTGGTCGTCGTCGTGGCGGGACGCGCGGCCGCACCGGTGGTTGCGGCCTTGCCGGCCTGCTGGGTCGAGGTAGCCGTCATCACCTTCGGCTTCACCGCACCGTTCGAGTTGATGTAGGCAAGCAGGTCGGTCGAGAAGCCCGTCAGCAGCTCGGCGATCCGCTTGTTGCGCTGCTGCAGCCAGTTGTAGGCGAGCACCGCTGGCACCGCGACGAGTAGCCCGATCGCGGTCATGATCAGCGCTTCACCGACGGGGCCGGCAACCTTGTCGATCGACGCCGAACCGGCGAGGCCGATGTTGATCAGCGCGCGATAGATGCCGATAACCGTACCGAGCAGACCGACGAACGGCGCGGTCGCACCCACGGTGGCGAGGAACGGCAGGCCGCCCGCCAGGCGCGAGTTGATCGTCGCTTCCGAACGGGCCAGCGAACCGTGGAGCCAGTCGTGGGCTTCCATTTTGTCCGACATCTGGCCGTGGGTTTCCTGGGCCCGCACGCTGTCGTCGACCATCTGGCGCCATGCGCTGTTCTTGTCGAGCTTGGTCGCGCCTTCCTTCAGCGAACCCGCACGCCAGAAATTCTGCCGCAGGTTCTTGTACTGGTTCAAGATCTTCTGCTGCTCGAGCAGCTTGGTGATCAGGATGTAGAACGAACCGACCGACATGATGACGAGGACGGAAAGAATGATGATCGCGATCCAGCCACCCTGCTGGATAGCTTCGACGATGCCGAACTGGTTCTGCGGAGCCGCACCTTCGGCAGCGATAAGAAGATTAATGAACATTGCGAGGTCCTCTCGAATGGAAAAGGAGATTAAAGTGAAATGGTGTCGTTATTCGGGAATTTGCCAGCGTACGGTGCCCGAGTAGGCACCCTCACCGTTGAAGCGCGCGCGGCGACTGATGAGACTGCAAGCGGCGTCCTTCAGATCCTGCGGCGCCGACCCACCGGTGACGGTACAGTTCGACACGCGGCCATTTCCTCCGATGGCTAGGCGGAAAGACACCGTTCCCGTGTAGTCGCGGTTGATCCAGCTCGAACGATAGTCGTTCGGCGTAACCCATGCGCCGGGATTGTTGGTCGGCTTAAGTGGCGGCGGTGGCGGCGGAGGTGGGGGCGGCGGCGGAGGCGGCGGCGGCGGCGGGGGATTCCCCGGCGGCAGTTGAATCGAAGGCCTCGTGCTTACCGGACGCTGCGGCGGAATCTCGTCCGTCGTCTTCTGCGGCGGCGTCTGGTTCGACAGCTTCACCGGCGGTTGCGGCACCACGATCGGGGGGCTCACTTCGCGCGGCTCCTCCGGCGGGGGAGGCGGCGGGGGCGGGGTTTCCTCAGGCGGCGGCGGCTCCTCGATATCGACGGTCGTCACCTTCTCGACCGCCTTCTTAACGGCCTCGTAGGCGAGGCCCGTGACGAGAAGGTAACCGATCGCGAGATGGACAATCACAACGATGACAATCGCGACGATGCGATTGGTGCTCATCTGTTGGTCAGCATAGGCCATGCGGTCGCATCACTCCATTTACGCCAGGTTAACCCCGGCCTGTTGTCCGAACAATGTCGGACGGGTTCAAAGTATCCTGCATATCGCGCATCCGGGCAAATCCAACCCCCTTTCCCCAAACGAGTGGGTCGCGGGCAGCCAGGGCTTCCTGCAGGGTCGGTATCGCCGGTTGGGCGACACACTATGCCGATGGCAGACTATCTCCCCCACCTCTCGGCCCGAGGCGGACCCTTAAACAGTCCGTAACGCGCTCGCAAACGCTTTTCAGGTTAAGGATCGATTCACACGTGCCGCGGTCCTCTATGCAATTATTGCGGCGGCCGGGATCGAAGCCCGCCGCGGCGCTTTCACCGGAGACACCATGCCGACCTTTCGCCCGACCCCTATCGCTTCGCTCGCCCTTGGCCTTGCCCTTGCCGCGCAGACGCCCGTGGCAGCGCAGCAATATCGCGACGGCATGGCGATCGAACGCACGGCCCCCGGTGAGCCGAGCTACGCCGATCTGGTCGCCCTGGCCGACGCCGCCCCACTGGTGTTGCGTGCACGGGTGACGAAGCAGGCGACCGTCGATCCCGAACGCGCGCCCGACGTGGCCCCGGGTTACGCCCGTGTCTATATAGAGGCCGATACACAGGCACTGATCGCCGGGACCATGCCGATCGGCGAATCCTTGCGCTATGTCGTCGACATGCCGCGCGATGCGAAGGGCAAGGTACCGAAGATCAAGAAGCAGGACGTCTTGCTGTTCGCGCGCCCGGTCACCGGGCGGCCCGGTGCGATCCAGCTGGTGGCGCCCGATGCGCAATTGCCGTGGAGCGCGCCTCTGGAAGCGCGCCTGCGCATCATCCTCGCGGAATTGCTCGCAGCCGATGCTCCACCCGTCATTACCGGCGTGCGCGACGCGCTGTCGGTGGCGGGCACGCTTTCCGGCGAATCGGAGACCCAGCTGTTCCTGGCGACCCGTTCCGGCGACCCGGCCTCCATCACGGTGGTCCGCCGACCGGGCATGGCGCCGCGATGGGGCGTCTCCTTTTCCGAGCTCGTCGATCAGGCAGCCGCGCCGCCGCAGTCCGGAACGCTCGCCTGGTACCGGCTCGCCTGCGCGCTGCCCGATCGTCTGCCCGACGATGTGAACCTTTCGTCCGACCCGCAGGACCGCATTCGCGCGGCGCAGGACTACGCAATCGTGCGGGAGGACCTCGGGGCGTGCACCTATACACGCACGCCGCCCCCGGCCTCCTGATCCAACGCGGGCTGTCGGCGGTCCAAGATTATGTGCCTCCTTTTCTCCGCCTCGCGCGGGTAGGGCGCGCCACCATGGCAATCGAAACCCATTCCGCGCGACGGACCATTGAACACGGCCGAGCGCTACCGACATGACCGCCCCGCTACGCATAGCCATCGCCGGACTCGGCACGGTCGGGGCGGGCGTCATTCGCCTGCTGGAGGAGAACGGCGCGCTGGTGGAAGCCCGCGCGGGTCGGTCGATCGTGGTGAGCGCGGTGAGCGCGCGCGATCGTTCGCGCGAGCGCGGGGTGGATCTGTCGCAGATCGCCTGGTGCGACGACATGGCGGCGATGGCCGCGCGCGACGATGTGGACGTGGTGGTCGAACTGGTCGGCGGGTCCGACGGACCTGCTCTCGCCCTGGCGCGCGGCGCGCTGGGGGCGGGCAAGGGTCTCGTCACGGCGAACAAGGCGATGATCGCGCATCACGGGCAGGAGCTGGCCGAACGCGCGGAAGAAAGCGGCGCGCCCTTGCGGTTCGAGGCCGCCGTCGCGGGCGGTATCCCGGTCATCCAGGGGCTGCATGGCGGCGCATCGGCCAACCGGATCGAGCGCGTGTACGGCATCCTCAACGGCACCAGCAATTACATCCTCACCGCGATGGAGGCGACGGGCGCGGATTTCGGCGACACGTTGGCCGAAGCGCAGCGTCTGGGCTTTGCCGAAGCCGACCCGGCGTTCGACATCGACGGGGTCGACGCGGCGCACAAGCTGGCGATTCTCGCCGCGTTGTCCTTCGGCACGCGGATCGATTTCGGCAATGTGGAGGTCGAGGGCATTCGCCGCGTGCGCGCCGCCGACATCGCGCAGGCCGATGCGCTGGGCTTCGTCGCGCGGCTGATCGGTGTCGCCGATATCGAAGGGGAGCCGCACGCGCCCCGCCTCCTGCAGCGGGTTCGCCCCTGCCTGATCGCCAAGACCCACCCGCTCGCCTCCATCGACGGACCTACCAACGCCGTGGTGGCGGAGGGAGATTTCGTCGGTCGCCTGCTGTTCCAGGGACCCGGCGCAGGTGCCGGGCCGACGGCCAGCGCGGTGGTCGCCGACCTGATCGGGATCGCGCGCGGCGACCGTTCGCCCGCCTTCGCCCTGCCCGCCGCCCGGCTTCGGACGTTGGACAAGGCCGATTCGGGCGCGCGCACCGGCCGGTCCTATCTCCGCTTCACGGTGGCCGACCGCCCCGGCGTGCTGGCCGAACTGACCGCGGCCATGCGCGATGCGGACGTCTCCATCGAAAGCCTGATCCAGCAGGGCGAGGCGGAGGAAGGTGGCGCGGTGCTCGTCTCCATGGTGACGCATCAGGGGCCGGTGCGCTGCGTGCGAGAGGCGATCGCGCTGCTGGACGGTTCGCCCATCCTGGCCGACACGCCGCTGGTGATGCCGATCCTGGGCACCAGCTAGCGCCCGGGCATTTCGCCCTTCGCGATCTTGTCTGCATCGGAGCCGGGCGGGGCCTCGGGCAGCGCCTCGATATCGAAATAATAGGTCGGCGGCGGCGGGCAGGGCGGGACGAAGCATCCTCGCGCCACCACATCGCCCGGATATTGCGGCTCCAGATCGGGCGGATCGCCGGCCCAAGACAGGTGCGAATCGTCTCCTTGGTCGAGGCTGGAGCGCACGTGGTATTTCGCCGAATCCTCCAGCCGCGCGCACACCACGATCTCGTCAGGAGTGCGCTCGCGCTGTTTCTCGCATTCGATCGGAACTTCGGGTTCGGGAGCCGGCGGCCCATAGACCTCGCGCGCCTTGGCCAGCGCTTCGTCGACGGATACCTTGTCCTGCTGCGAGGCGGGAGCGGGGGCGGCAGAAGCCTCCGCCTCCTGCGCTGCCACCGGTGCCGGGGAGAGCAGGACGAGACCCAAGGGGGCCAACAATGTCGCGAGGAAAGCTCGCGTCCAACTCGACAAGGCGGCATCCCCCCGTTAGGCGAGCGCCAAATTCTCCGCCGAGGAATGAATTGCCCATGAATGATGTCAACGTCCCCCCCAGTTCGGTTCTCGACCGGGTTCTCGTCCTCGAAATGGTGCGCGTCACCGAGGCTGCGGCGGTCGCCGCGTCGACGCTGATCGGTCGCGGCGACGAGAAGGCCGCCGACGCCGCCGCGGTGGAGGCGATGCGCAAGGCCTTCGACGAACTCTACATGGACGGGACCGTGGTGATCGGCGAGGGCGAGCGCGACGAGGCTCCTATGCTCTTCATCGGCGAGAAGGTCGGCGGCGCGCCGGGCAAGGGGCCGAAGATCGACATCGCGCTCGATCCGCTTGAAGGGACCACGATCACGGCGAAGGCCGGTCCCAACGCGCTCGCGGTGCTGGCTGCGGCGGAAGAGGGCAATCTGCTCAACGCGCCCGACGTCTACATGGACAAGCTGGCGGTGGGGCCGGGCTATCCCGCCGGGATCATCGACCTTGCCAAATCGCCGACCGAGAACGTGCGCGCCGTGGCGGGTGCCAAGGGCGTGGAGCCGTCCGAAATCATCGTCTGCGTGCTCGACCGGCCGCGTCATGCCGATCTGATCGCGGAACTGCGCGCGCTGGGCTGCGGCGTCGTGCTGATCGGCGACGGCGACGTGGCGGGCGTGATCGCGACGACCGACGAGGACACCACGATCGATATGTATATGGGCCAGGGCGGCGCGCCCGAGGGCGTGCTGGCCGCGGCGGCGCTGCGCTGCGTCGGCGGACAGTTCAACGGCCGGCTGGTCTTCCGCAACGAGGACGAGAAGGCGCGGGCGGCCAAGTGGGGGATCGAGGATCTCGACAAGATCTACACCCGCGACGATCTGGCCAAGGGCGACTGCATCTTCGCCGCGACCGGGGTGACCGACGGATCGCTGCTCGAAGGGGTGAAGCGCCGGCGGGGCGGGCTGATGACGACCGAGAGCGTGGTGATGCGCGCCAGCAGCGGCACCGTCAGGTGGATCAGGGGCGAACACCGCAAGGCCTGAACCGGCTTGGGCCGCCGCCGACGGACGGCTCGACACCTGTAGGAATGGAACGCCGACCGGGGGGTTTTCGAAAACTTTCCGATCATCGGCGCGCGCGCCCCTCACGCGGCTCCGCGGGTTCGTGGGTGCACCGCCGAACCAGGTGCAAAAGCGCGGAATTGTCGGCTTTTCGGCGTATCGCCGTCATGCGCCCGCGATAGAGCACGGGCTGCACCAGCCCCGTGTCGACACGCGCGAACAGCGCCGGAACGGTCAACTTCCGGTAATCGTCCCTCGGCCCCGCGCTCCGCCCCGATCCCGGCGGAGTCATCACCCGGTCCCAGGCATTGGCGAAGCTCGCCGCGTCGGCCCGCGCGCGCAGGCAATAGGCGCTCGCCTTGCTCATGCCGACCTGCCGCGCCGCCGCGGTGGGGGACCCGGTGAGATAGAGCGCGGCGAGAAACCCGCACTGGCGCTCCACGCTCCACCCGTCCTTTCTTGCGCGCACCGGCACGGGGCGGAAGAAGGGCGGGCGACGACGGAGCGTATGGGCGGGAGGCTTGGGCACGGACTTCGGCATCGGGCAGGATAGGGCAGATCGGGCGCGAGTAGGAAAGACCTTCCCGCCCCCCCTGCTGCCGCTCCTTATCGGCGCGCGCAACGGCAGCGATCCCCGGCTGCCCGCCCCCACCCATGTTGCAATCCCGTGACCCTCGGCTAAGTCCGGCGACAGCGATTCTGCGCCGCCGACAGGGACCCCGCATCCAGATGAAAATCATGTCCGCCAATTCGAACCTGCCGCTCGCCCGGGCGATCGCGGGTTATCTCGAAATGCCGCTGACCGACGCCAGCGTGCGACGCTTCGCGGACGAGGAGATCTTCATCGAAATCCACGAGAACGTGCGGGGCGAGGATGTCTTCATGATCCAGTCGACCAGCTTCCCCGCGAACGACAACCTGATGGAACTACTGATCGGGATCGACGCTTTGCGCCGCGCCTCCGCCCGCCGGATCACGGCGGTGATCCCCTATTTCGGCTATGCCCGGCAGGACCGGAAGCCCGGCCCACGCACGCCGATCTCGGCCAAGCTGGTGGCGAACCTCATCACGCAGGCCGGGGCCGACCGCGTGCTGGCGGTCGATCTGCATGCCGGGCAGATCCAGGGCTTCTTCGATATTCCGACCGACAATCTGTACGCCGCGCCCGTGATGGCGGCCGATATCCAGGCGCGCTATGGCGATCAGGACCTGATGGTGGTCAGCCCGGACGTGGGCGGCGTGGTGCGCGCGCGGGCGCTGGCGAAGCGGCTCGACAATGCGCCGCTGGCCATCGTCGACAAGCGGCGCGACCGGCCCGGCGAATCGGAAGTGATGAACATCATCGGCGACGTGCACGGGCGGCACTGCATCCTGATCGACGATATCGTCGATTCGGGCGGGACGCTGTGCAACGCGGCGCAGGCGCTGCTGGACCAGGGTGCCAGCTCGGTCGCGGCCTATATCACCCACGGCGTGCTGTCGGGCGGCGCGGTCGCCCGCGTCGATGGCTCCGCGCTGAAGGAACTGGTCATCACCGATTCGATCCGTCCGACCGATGCGGCGCTCGATTCGGACAAGATCCGCATTCTCACCATCGCGCCGCTAATCGGCGAGGCGGTGCGCCGCATCGCCGACGAGAGTTCGGTTTCGAGCCTGTTCGACTAGGATGGCCAGCGCCGCCGATCTCGCCTTCGCCCAGCGGCTGGCCGATGCGGCAGGGGCGGCGATCCGCCCGCTGTTCCGCGGCGACTGGGCGGACGATCGCAAGGGCGATGCCTCCCCCGTGACGGAGGCGGACCGCGCTGCGGAGGCGGCGATGCGCCAGCTGATCGAGGCGGAGCGGCCCGACGACGGGATCATCGGCGAGGAATACGGCACGCATAACGAGAGCGCGGGTCGGCAATGGGTGCTCGATCCGATCGACGGTACGATCAGCTTCATGGCTGGTCGCCCGATCTTCGGCACGCTGATCGCGCTGGTGCAGGATGGGTGGCCGGTGCTGGGCGTGATCGACCAGCCGGTGTCGCGCGAGCGCTGGGCCGGGCTGATCGGCCAGCCGACCACCTTCAATGGTTCGCCCGTCAGCACCCGGTCGTGCCGCGCGTTGGACGGCGCGATGCTGGCGACCAGCAGCCCGCATTATTTCGGGCCCGACCATGCGGAAGCCTATATGGCGCTCGCCAGCGAGGTCGGGCGCAATCGCAAGCAGGGGCTGATCGTCTATGGCGGCGACTGCTACAATTACGGCCTGCTCGCCTCCGGCCATCTCGACATCGTGTGCGAGGCGGGCTTGCAGCTCTACGATTATGCCGCGCTGGTCCCCATTGTGGAGGGCGCCGGCGGCACCATGAGCGATTGGCAGGGTCATCCGCTCGACGCCGACAGCGACGGTACGGTGCTGGCGCTGGGCGATCCGGCGCGGCTGGAAGACGTGCTGGAGGCGATGGGCGCGGCGTCCGCGCACCACCACCACGACCACGACTGATCAGGCCATGGTCAGCCCGCCATCGACGCGCAGTTCGGTGCCGGTAATGTAGTTCGCATCGTCGGACAGGAGGAACAGCGCCGCCTTCGCCACGTCCTCGGGCTCGCCCACCCGGCCGAGCGGGACCATGCCGGCGACCTTTTCCTTGTACTGCTTCTGCTCTTCCTCGCCCATGCCGCCGCGGTCGTGGAAGTTGGAATTGGTCAGGCCCGGGGTGACCACGTTCACGTTGATTTTGCGCTTCGCGTAATGCGTCGCGAGTGAACGCGCGGCCTGGCGGATGCCCGCCTTCATCGCCGAATAGACCATGGTGTCGGCCCGCCCGCCGCCCACGGTGCCCGATCCGATCAGCAGCATCTTGCCGCCATCCTTCAGCCTGTCGCCCAGCGCCTGCGCCTGCAGGATCGGGGCGCGCAGATCGACCTGGTAATGCCGGTCGAGATGCTCGCCATCCACCTCCGCCATGTCGCGAAACGCGCCGTAGCCTGCGTTGAGGAATACGCCGTCGAGGCCGTCGGGTGCGAACTCGTCGATCGCCGTCAGCAATTCGTCGATCGCGCCATCGGCGGTGACGTCGTTGGCGATCACTGTCGCGTCGGGCAGGTCGTTGCGCGTCTGCTCGATATGGTCGGGGCTATGCCCGGTCAGCAGCACGCGCGCGCCCTCCGCCAGCAATTGCCGCGCGGTTTCCTTGCCGATGCCCGAGGTGCCGCCGGTGACGAGGACGGCGCGGTTCGTGAAGCGGGGCATGGGGTGGTTCCTTTCGAGTGAGCGGGGGTACGCGGTTCAAATCCCGCTCCGGCCCGCGCGTTCCGCCGATTGGCTCGGCACTTCGGCACAGGGATGGACGTGGGGCGTTGGCCGGACATGAGCGAACGCAAATCGATAGTGATCACCGGCGGCGGTGCCGGGATCGGGCGCGCGAGCGCGCTGCACTTCCACGGCCTGGGCTGGTGCGTCGCCGCGCTGGACAAGGATGGAGACGCGCTGGCGGAGCTGGCCGGCCTGCTCCCGGCGAGCGACTGCCTGACGCTTGAATGCGATGTCGGGGTGGAGGACGAGGTGGAGCAGGCGTTCGCCGCGATCGGCGACTGGCTGGACGATGCGCCGCTCACCTGCCTGGTCAACAATGCGGGGATCGCCGATCCCTATGCCGGGCCGCTGGAGGATCTCGCGCTCGACAAATGGCAGGCGTGGATCGATGCGAGCCTGACCGGCGCGTTCCTTTGCAGCCGCGCGGCGGTCAAGCTGCTGCGCCGCGCGGAAGGGGCCAGCATCGTCAATATCTCCAGCACCCGCGCGGTGATGAGCGAACCCGAGAGCTTCGCCTATGCCGCGGCGAAGGGCGGGGTCGACGCGCTGACCCATGCCATGGCGGTCTCGCTTGGTCCCGACATTCGCGTCAACGCGATTCGCCCCGGCTGGATCGAGACGCGCGACTGGCAGAAGGAAGCCGAGCGCGAGGACCCGAACCACCGCGCGAAGGACCGGGAGCAACACCCCGCGGGCCGGGTCGGTCGCCCGCAGGATATCGCGGAGGCGATCGAATATCTCGCGGGGGCAGGCTTCGTCACCGGGCAGCACGTCAATGTCGATGGCGGCATGACGGTGAAGATGATCTACGAGCACTGATCGGGGGGACCGGAACGATGCGGCTGTTTCTCTACGGCGTCCTGCTGGGCGATATCGCGCAAGGCGCGGCGCGGCGGCTGGCCGACAAGATCGACGATGGGTTTCCGGCTGTCGCCACGGGTCGGCTCTATGTGGTGGAGGATGCGGAGGGCCCGTTCCCCGCCTTTGTGCCCGACCCCGCCGCCGGGCCGGTGCGCGGCATGGTGCACGAGGTGGAGCCGCAGGTGATGGCGACGATCGATATCTTCGAACGGGCGGGCGAGGATTACGATCGCCGCTCGATTCCGTTATACGCGCCCGACGGCACGGCAATTCCTGCGGGCGCCTATTGCTGGCGCGGTCCGGTCGAGGGGCTGGAGCGGATCGAGCACGGCGATTTCGCGCGTTGGCTGGACGAGAGCGGACGGCGGCCCTACGGCGCCTGAAGCCTTGCAATCTGCGTGGCAGGCGCTATGTGCGCCCACCTCACCGACACATGAATCGGATGATCGGCCTGGCTGTTAGGGCTGCCAGGGCGGATCGGATGTGTCCCTGACTATCGAAACTTCTCGACAGGAGATGAAAATGCCCAAGCTGAAGACCAAGAGCGGTGTGAAGAAACGCTTCAAATTCACCGCCACCGGCAAGGTCAAGCATGGTGTCGCGGGCAAGCGCCACCGCCTGATGAGCCACAATGCGAAGTATATCCGCCAGAACCGCGGCACCAGCGTGCTGTCGGACGCCGACGTCGCGCACGTCAAGAAATGGGCGCCCTACGGTTTGAATTGATTTGGCGGGTCGGGCGGATGCCCGGCCGCACCGATTTAGGAAGGATATACTATGCCTCGCATCAAACGCGGCGTCACCACGCGCCAGAAGCACAAGCGGCTGCTCGACCAGGCCAAGGGCTATCGCGGTCGTCGCAAGAACACCATTCGCGTCGCGCGCCAGGCGGTCGAGAAGGCCGGCCAGTACGCCTATCGCGACCGCAAGGTTAAGAAGCGCAGCTTCCGCGCGCTGTGGATCCAGCGGATCAACGCCGCGGTCCGCGCCGAAGGCCTGACCTATTCGCAGTTCATGCACGGCGTGAAGCTTGCCGGGATCGAGCTCGACCGCAAGGTCATGGCAGATCTCGCGATGAACGAAGGCGCGGCCTTCAGCCACATCGTCAAGCAGGCCAAGGACGCGCTGCCTGCGTAAGCTGGCCGGGCGTCGCCTGTCCTGAGCCTGTCGAAGGGCGCTTCCGGCCTGACCTGACGACGCTTTGATTTCAGGAAGCGCCATTCCCGCCCATGCGGGGGTGGCGCTTTTTCTTTGTCCCCCTTAATCGGCACCGACGATGAGCACCGAACAAGAACAACAGGTCACCCAAACGCTGGAGCGGCTGCACGCCGCCGATGGCGTCGACGCCGTCGAGGCAATCCGCGTCGAGGCGCTGGGCAAGCAGGGCTGGATCAGCCAGCTGATGAAGACGCTGGGCAAGATGAGCCCGGAAGAGCGCCAGAGCGAAGCCCCGCGCATTCAGGGCCTGCGTGCCCGCGTCGCCGAGGCGGTCGAGGACCGCAAGGCCGCGCTGGAGGCGGCGGCTCTGGAGGAACGGCTGGCGAGCGAGCGGCTCGACCTGACGCTGCCCGCGCCGCAAGCCCCGCGCGGGACGGTCCACCCGGTTGCCCAGGTGATGGACGAGCTGGCCGAAATCTTCGCCGATCTCGGCTTCGCGGTCGCCACCGGTCCGGAAATCGAGACCGACTGGCACAATTTCACCGCGCTCAACATGGCGGAAACGCATCCCGCGCGCGCTGCGCACGACACGTTCTATTTCCCCGATCGGAATGCGGACGGCTACCAGATGCTGCTGCGCACCCATACCAGCCCCGTACAGATCCGATCGATGCAGGATCACGGCGCGCCGTTGCGCATCATTGCGCCGGGCCGCACCTATCGCTCCGACAGCGACGCGACGCACACGCCGATGTTCCACCAGGTGGAAGGGCTGGTGATCGACGAGGGCATCCATCTCGGCCATCTCAAATGGACGCTCGAGACCTTCCTCAAGGCGTTCTTCGAGCGCGACGACATCGTGCTGCGTCTGCGCCCCAGCTATTTCCCCTTCACTGAGCCGAGCGTGGAGGTCGATGTCGGTTACGCCACCGAGGGTGGCCGCCGCGTGGTCGGCGGCGACGGCGATGCGCCGGGCCATGCGTGGATGGAACTGCTCGGCAGCGGCATGGTCAACCGCCGCGTGCTGGAATTCGCGGGCGTCGATCCTGAGCGTTACTCGGGCTTCGCCTTCGGCTGCGGGATCGACCGCCTCGCCATGCTCAAATACGGGATGAACGATTTGCGCGCCTTCTTCGACGGGGATGCCCGCTGGCTGTCGCACTACGGCTTCGGCGCAGTCGACCAGCCGACCCTGTCGGGCGGCGTGGGCGCGCCGGTGGGAGCAGGGGCATGAAGTTCTCGCTCGAATGGCTGAAATATTTCCTCGAAACCGATGCCACGGTCGGGGAGGTCGCCGACGCGCTCAACCGCATCGGACACGAGGTCGAGGGGATCGAGGACCCGGCGCAGAAACTGGCGGGCTTCCGCGTTGCCGAGGTGCTGACCGCAAAGCCGCATCCCGATGCCGACAAGCTGCAAGTGCTGGAGGTCTCGACCGGCGAAGGCGATCCGCTGACCGTCGTGTGCGGCGCGCCTAATGCGCGCGCGGGCATGAAGGGCGTGCTCGGTCTGCCCGGCGCGGTAGTCCCGTCGAACGGGATGGAATTGCGCAAGAGCGCGATCCGCGGCGTCGAATCGAACGGCATGATGTGCTCGGTTCGCGAGCTGGAGCTGGGCGATGCGCATGAGGGCATTATCGAACTGCCCGAGGACGCGCCGGTGGGGGCGAGCTTCGCGGACTACCACGCCGCCTCGCCGGTGATCGACGTCGCCATTACCGCCAACCGGCCCGATTGCATGGGGGTGATGGGGATCGCGCGCGATCTCGCCGCGGCGGGGCTCGGCACGTTCAAGCCGTTCCCGGTGCCGGAGGTCGCGGCGAAGGGCGCGTGTCCGATCGAGATCCGCACCGACGATCCGGAGGGCTGCCCCGCCTTCTACGGCCGCGTCGTGCGCGGCGTGTCGAACGGCGCCAGCCCGGAATGGATGCAACGCCGCCTGATCGCCGCGGGCCAGCGCCCGATCAGCGCGATCGTCGACATCACCAATTACCTGATGCTCGCCTTCGGGCGGCCCGCCCATGCCTACGACCTCGCGAAGCTATCGGGCGCGATGACCGCGCGCCGGGCGCGGGACGGCGAGAGCGTCGAGGCGCTAAACGAGAAGACCTACACGCTCGACGACACCATGACGGTGATCGCGGACGAAGCCCAGGTCCACGACATCGCCGGGATCATGGGCGGCGAACATTCGGGCGTCACGCAAGGCACGACCGACGTGTTGCTGGAGATCGCCTATTTCGATCCGGCGCGCATCGGGGTGACCGGGCGCAAGCTCGGCCTCGCCAGCGATGCGCGCACCCGGTTCGAACGCGGGGTCGATCCCGCCTTCCTCGACGACGGGCTCGCGATCCTGACCGACCTCGTGCTGCGCATCTGCGGCGGCGAGGCGAGCGAGGTGGTGCGCGCGGGCGAGCCGCCGGTCGAGCCGCGCGAAGTAGCTTTCGATACCGATTTGGTTCGCACCTTAGGCGGTGTGAACGTGCCCGTCGCTCAACAGCTTTCGATATTAGAGTCACTCGATTTTCGGGTGCCAAAGACGCCTAGCTCGGCGCGGGCGGGCGGCACGCGACACCAAATTCCGGTGGGGATCCCCGCGCGGCGGCACGATATCGAGGGGCCGGCCGATCTGGTCGAGGAAGTGGTGCGCATCCATGGGCTCGACCGGGTGGAAAGCGTGGCGCTGCCGCGTCGCGAAGGCGTCGCCACGCCCACCGCGACGCCCCAGCAACTGCTCGAACGCCGCCTGCGCCGCGCCGCCGCGGGTCGCGGGCTGAACGAGGCGGTGACCTGGTCCTTTCTGCCGGTTCCGCAAGCGGAACAGTTCGCCACCGATGGCTCGGACCTTTGGGTCCTCGAAAACCCGATCAGCGAGGACATGAAGGCCATGCGCCCCTCGCTGTTGCCCGGCCTGATCGGCGCGGCCAAGCGCAATGCCGATCGTGGGGCGGACGCCACGCGGCTGTTCGAGATCGGCCGCCGCTACCTTCGCGGCGAAAGCGGCATGAGCGACGAGCGCCCGACGCTCGGCGTGCTGCTTGCGGGGGATCGCACCCCGCGCGGTTGGGCGACCGGCAAGGCGACCGGTTTCGACGCGTTCGATGCCAAGGCGGAGGCCGAGGCGCTGCTGGCCGCCGCGGGCGCGCCGGTTGCCAACCTGATGGTGATGGACGGCGCTGGCGCGCAGTTCCATCCCGGCCAATCGGCGACGCTGCGGCTCGGCCCCAAGAACGTGCTCGCCCGCTTCGGCGCGCTCCATCCCGCTACGCTGAAGGCGTTCGACATCGACGGCCCGGTGGTCGCGGTCGAGATTTTCCTCGACGCGCTACCGGCCAAGAAAGGCGAGCCGAGCTTCGCTCGCAGCGCCTTCAGCCCGCCTGCCCTGCAGGCGATCACGCGCGACTTCGCCTTCCTCGTCCCCGAGGCGCTTCCGGCGGGCGATCTGCTGCGCGCGGTGCGCGGGGCGGAGAAGCAGGCGATCGCCGACGCGCGCGTGTTCGACGTCTTCGCCGGCCAGGGCGTGCCCGAGGGTAGCAAGTCGGTCGCGATCGAGGTCGTCCTGCAACCGGGTGAGAAGAGCTTCACCGAAGACCAGATCAAGGCCATTTCCGAGCGCATCGTCGCCGCCGCGGCGAAGCAGGGCGCGGAGCTGAGAGGATAGACCGATGAGCAGGACCGCATTCGTCACCGGAGCCACCGCCGGGATCGGCGAGGCCACCGTGCGCGCGCTGGTCGCCAGCGGCTGGCGCTGCGTCGCGACCGGGCGGCGCAAGGAGCGGCTGGACGCGCTGGTCGAGGAACTGGGCGCGGACAAGGTCCACGCAGCGGTGTTCGACGTGCGCGATACCGACGCGATGGACGCCGCGATCGCTGCGTTGCCCGACGCGTTCGCCGGGATCGATCTGCTGGTGAACAATGCCGGTCTGGCGCAGGGCCTCTCGCCCGCGCAGGAGTCCAATCTCGACGACTGGCAGACGATGATCGACACCAACGTCAGCGCGCTGGTGACGCTGACGCGCAAGCTGCTGCCGGGCCTGATCGAGCGTAAGGGCGCGATCATCTCGATCGGCTCGGTCGCGGGCAGCTACATCTATCCCGGCGGCAACGTCTATGCCGGCAGCAAGGCGTTCGTGAACCATTTCACGCTGGCATTGCGCGCCGACCTCCACGGCACCGGCGTCCGCGTCACCTCGATCGAGCCGGGCATGGTCGAGACCGAATTCACCAAGGTCCGCACCGGCAGCCAGGAGGCGTCGGACGAGCTCTATGCCGGGGTCGATCCGATGACGGGCGAGGATATCGCGAACACGATCCGCTGGATCGCCGAGCTGCCGCCGCATCTCAATATCAACCGCCTCGAGCTGATGCCGGTGAACCAGGATTTCGCGGGCTTCCGGGTGGCGCGCGAGAACCACTGATCCGAGAACCCAGAATGTCCGATGCCAATCCCCGCCGCACCTTCGCGATCATCTCGCACCCCGACGCGGGCAAGACCACGCTGACCGAGAAACTGCTGCTGAAAGGCGGCGCGATCCATCTCGCGGGTGAGGTCAAGGCGCGGGGGCAGGCGCGGCGCGCGCGGTCCGACTGGATGAAGATCGAGCAGCAGCGCGGCATCTCGGTCACCTCCAGCGTGATGACCTTCGAACGCAACGGCATCACCTTCAACCTGCTCGACACGCCGGGGCACGAGGATTTCTCCGAAGACACCTATCGCACGCTGACCGCGGTCGATTCGGCGATCATGGTGCTGGACGCGGCGGCGGGTATCGAGCCGCAGACATTGAAGCTGTTCGAGGTCTGCCGCCTGCGCTCCGTGCCGATCATCACGCTGGTCAACAAGATCGACCGCGAGGGGCGCGACGCCTTCGAACTGCTCGACGAGATCGCGGAGAAGCTGGCGCTCGACACCGCGCCGATGAGCTGGCCGGTCGGTATGGGCGGCCTGTTCGAGGGGGTGTACGATTTCGAGCGGGACGAGCTGCAACTGCCCGAAGGCGATGCGAAGGAATTTCGCGGCAAGAGCCTGTCCTTCGACGGCCCCGAAGACCCGAAGCTGGCGGAGCACCTGTCTGCAGACGGGGTCGCGCGCGTTGCGGAAGAGGGGCTGTTGGCGCGCGAGGGCTATCCCGATTTCGATTTCGAGGCCTATCGCAACGGCGACCTGACCCCGGTCTATTTCGGCAGCGCCTTGAAGCAGTTCGGCGTCGACGCGATCATCGACGCGATCGCGAAATACGCGCCCGATCCGCGGCCCCAGCCCGCCGACGAGGGCGAGATTTCGCCGACCCGGGACGAGGTCACCGGCTTCATCTTCAAGGTGCAGGCCAATATGGACCCGAACCACCGCGACCGCATCGCCTTCATGCGGCAGGTGTCGGGCACCTTCAAACGTGGCATGAAGTTGACGCCGTCGGGCCTCGGCAAGCCGATCGCGGTGCATTCGCCAATCCTGTTCTTCGCGCAGGACCGCGAGATCGCCGACACCGCGCTGCCCGGCGACATCATCGGCATCCCCAATCACGGCACGCTGCGCGTGGGCGATACGCTGTCCGAGAAGAACGACGTGCGCTTCACCGGCCTGCCGAATTTCGCGCCCGAAATCCTGCGGCGCGTCCAGCTGCGGGATCCGACCAAGACCAAGCAGCTGCGCAAGGCGCTGGACGATCTGTCGGAAGAGGGCGTGATCCAGGTCTTCTACCCGGAGATCGGCGCGCAGCACATCGTCGGCGTGGTCGGCCAGCTGCAGCTGGAAGTGCTGATCAGTCGGCTGGAGGCGGAATACAAGGTGGAGGCCGCGCTGGAGCCCGCGCCCTTCGCCACCGCCCGCTGGGTGAAGGGCGAGGGCAAGCCGCTGGAGGAATTCGAGAGTTTCAATCGCGCCAATCTCGCCCGCGACCGCGACGGCGATCTGGTATTCCTCGCGAAAAGCCCGTGGGACGTGAACTACCAGGCGGAAAAGCATACCGAGCTGGCGTTTTCCGCCACCAAGGAGCGGTGACAGGCGGCGCGTTCGGACCTAGCATGGCGCAATGGCCGATTTCACCGACACGTTGACTGACGACCACATGGCGATGATCGCGCGCCAGCCGGTCTTCTTCGTCGCCACCGCAGCCCCCGATGCGCGCATCAACCTCAGCCCCAAGGGCTACGATGCGTTTCGCGTGCTGGCGCCCGACCGGGTCGCTTATCTCGATCTGGGCGGATCGGGCAACGAGACCAACGCGCATCTGCTCGCCGACGGGCGGATCACAGTCATGTTCTGCAATTTCGAACAGCCTGCGCTGATCCTGCGCATCTACGGCCGGGGTCGGCCGGTGCTGCCCGCCGACGCCGAGTGGGCGGAACTGGCGGCGCATTTCGAGCTGATGCCCGGCACGCGGCAGATCTTCGACATCGCGGTGGAGAGCGTGCAGACCAGTTGCGGCTGGGGGGTGCCGCTGATGACGCTCGAGCGCGAGCGCGGCACGCTGCACAAATACCACGCGCAGGCCGATCCGGTGAAATGGGCGGCCAAGATGGCGCAGCGAACCGTCAGCATCGACGGGCTGCCGGCCCGCCCGACCGACCGCTATATCGCCGGCGAATAGGCGCGTGCGGCTGAAGCTCGCCAGTTACAACATCCACAAGGCGGTCGGCACCGACAGGCGCCGCGACCCGGCGCGGATCATCGCGGTCCTGCGCGAGCTGAATGCCGATGTCATCGCGCTGCAGGAGGCGGACGAGCGGCTGGGCGAACGCGAGACGGTGCTGCCCCGCGCCGCGCTGGACGACACGCCGTGGAAGGTCGTGCCTATCGCGCGGCGGCCCCGATCGATCGGGTGGCACGGCAACGCGCTGCTGGTGCGCCGATCGATGACCATTGCCCATTGCGAGCCGCTCGACATGCCGACGCTGGAGCCGCGCGGGGCCGTGTGCGCGGATTTGGAGCACGAGGGCCATCTCTTTCGCATCGTCGGCACGCATCTCGACCTGTCGGGCCTGCGGCGGCGCAGCCAGGTGCGCCACCTGCTCGGCCATATGGAGGCCGCTACCCCCGCCTGCCCCGAAGTGCTGATGGGCGATTTCAACCAGTGGCGCAGCTCCGCCGGGGCGATGGACGAATTCGGCCCGCAATGGCGCGCCCTGTCCCCCGGACGCAGCTATCCCGGCGTGCGTCCGATCGCGCGGTTCGATCGCATGGTGGTGTCGAAGAGCTGGCGTATCGTGGAGCAGGGCGTCCATCACAGCGCGCTCGCGACCCGCGCCTCCGACCATTTACCGATCTGGGCGGCGCTAGAGCTGCCCTAATATTAGGCGCTGCCTAATTTCTAACCAACACGGCGGGTCGAGCATCCTGCCCGGTAACCCTCAGCCCATTGAAATAGCGCCTTTCCTCTGCACTGGCACGGCTTTTGCTGCCGTAGGCGGAAGCCGGAAACGGGTCCGGCGATTCAGTGCATGAGGGGGACGCATGAAATTCATCATTGCCGTCATCAAGCCGTTCAAGCTCGACGAGGTGCGCGAAGCACTCGGCGGGATCGGGGTTGCGGGCATGACCGTGACCGAGGTCAAGGGCTTCGGCCGTCAGAAGGGGCAGACCGAGATTTACCGCGGGGCCGAATATTCGACCAACATGCTGCCCAAGGTGAAGCTCGAAATCGCTGCCGCGGACGATCTCGCCGACAAGGTCGTGGAAACGATCCAGCAGACCGCCGGGACCGAATCGATCGGCGACGGCAAGATCTTCGTGCTCGATCTCGCCAGCGCGACCCGCATCCGCACCGGCGAGACCGGCGATACCGCACTCTGATATCCGAGGGGGACAACAGACAATGATCCGTACACTCCTACGCGGCACCGGCGCGGCGCTCGTTACCGGGCTCGCCGCCACCGCCGCCTTCGCTCAGGAAACGGCAGACGCGGTCGCCGGCTCGCCCATCGCGGCGGCCACCGCCGAAACCGCCGCTGCCGTTCCCAATCCGGGCAACAACGCCTGGATGATGACGTCGACCATCCTCGTCCTGATGATGATCCTGCCGGGTCTGGCGCTGTTCTATGGCGGCCTCACCCGGTCCAAGAACATGCTGTCGACCATGACGCAGATCGGGGGGGCGACCGCGCTCGCCATGCTCGTCTGGGTGATGTGGGGCTACGGCACCGCGTTCGGACCGGAGGGGAACGCCTTCTTCAGCTGGGGCAAATACTTCCTCAGCGGCGTCACCTCCGACAGCACCGCCGCAACGTTCAGCGACGAAGTCATCAGCGAATACGTGTTCGCGAGCTTCCAGATGACCTTCGCGGCGATCACGCTCGCGCTGATCCTCGGCGCGACGGTGGAGCGGCTCAAGTTCTCGGCCGTCATGCTGTTCGGGATCATCTGGCTCACGGTCGTCTATTTCCCCATCGCCCACATGGTCTGGGCCGAAGGCGGGCTGCTGTTCGACATGGGCGCGCTCGATTTCGCCGGGGGCACCGTGGTGCACATCAACGCCGGTGTCTCGGCCCTGGTGCTCTCCATGCTGCTGGGCAAGCGCCGGGGCTATCCGGCGGAGCCGATGCCGCCGCACAGCCTGACGCTGACCATGGTCGGCACCGGGCTGCTATGGGTGGGCTGGTTCGGCTTCAACGCCGGGTCGGAGCTGGAGGCGGACGGAACCGCCGGCCTGGCGATGATCAACACCTTCGTCGCCACCGCGGCGGCGGGCCTGGGCTGGATGCTGATGGAGAAGTTCTCCGGGCACAAGGGCTCCACGCTCGGCTGGTGCTCGGGCATCATCGCCGGTCTCGTCGCGGTGACCCCCGCGGCGGGCAACAGCGGCCCGTTCGGTGCCATCGTGCTGGGCTTCATCGCCTCCGCCGTGGCCTTCTTCGCGGTCGCCAAGCTGAAGCCGAAGCTGGGATATGACGACGCGCTGGACGTGTTTGGCATCCACGGCGTGGCCGGCATCGTCGGCGCGATCGGCACCGGTATCGTCTACAGCCCCGCGCTGGGCGGGCCGGGCGATCCGGCGGACTATTCGATGGGCGGACAGGTGATGATGCAGATCATCGCCGTGATCGTCGCCATCGTGTGGGCCGCCGTCGGTACGCTGATCATCGGCTTCATCGTCAAGGCGCTGACCGGCCTGCGGGTCTCCGAGGAAGTCGAAGTCGAAGGTCTCGACATCGGCGAACATGGAGAGCGCGCCTACAACTGATTACCGAATTGGCGGGGCCGGGGCCTCTCTCTCCTCTCCCGGGCCCCGGCCCCGCCAAACCATGTTCCTCCTGCGAACAAGCCACCTTGCAAGGGCCGGGGCCAAGTGCTCCGGCCCTTTTTTATGCGCGCGTCAGAGACAGCCGCGAAAGTCCCCGGCTTAGGCGCGCTCGGCGGCCTGCACGAAATCCGCGCAGCGCTCGCCGATCATGATGCACGGTGCATTGGTGTTGCCGCCCACGATCCTGGGCATGATCGAGGCATCGGCGATCCACAACCGCTCCAGCCCGCGCGCTTTCAGCGTCGGATCGACCACGCTGTCCGCGTCGGCGCCCATGCGGCAGGTGCCGACGGGATGATAGATCGTGTCCGCGCGGTCGCGGATCAGCTGGTCCAGCGCGGCCTCGTCCGACGGGTCGACGGGATAGCGGTCGGTCGGGCCGAAGGCCTGCAGGGCCGGTGCTTCCCCGATCCGCTGCGACAGGCGCACGCCGTCGCGCAGCAGGGCGATGTCGTCCGGATCGCCCAGGAAGTTCGGATCGATCGCGGGCCCTTCCGCCGCGTCGGGCGAGGCGAGCCGCACCGTGCCGCGGCTCGCGGGCCGCAGGACGCAGGCGTGGAGCGAGAAGCCGTGCCCCTTCACACGGGTACGTCCGTGATCCTCCAGCATGGCAGGCACGAAATGCCATTGCATGTCGGGCGCAGGCGCACCGTCGCGCAGCGTCAGGAAGCCGCCGGTTTCGGCATAGGGCGTGGTCATCGGCCCGCTGCGGCTGCGGCGGTGCTGGACCAGCGCCTTCGCCGTGCGCATCATCCCGGCCAGAGAATCGCCGACCGGCACGTCGCTGGTGGTCTGCCAGCTCGACACGTAATCGACATGGTCCTGCAGATTGGCGCCAACGTCGGGCCGGTCCTGCACCACCTGGATGCCATGCTCTCGCAAGTGCCCGCCCGGCCCGATGCCGGACAGCATCATGATCTGGGGCGAGTTGAACGCGCCGGCGGACAGGATCACTCCGCGCCGGGCGGTCAGCGTCTGATGCCCGCGCCCCTTGCGCACCACCACGCCGGTCACGCAATTGCCCTCGATCTGCAGGCGCTCCACCAGCGTGTTGGTTCGCAAGTGGACATTGGGCTGGTCGAGCACCGGCTCGACGAAGGCACGCCCCGCGCTCCAGCGCTCGCCCTTGTGCTGCGTCACCTGGAAGGTGCCGAAGCCTTCCTGCCGGGCACCGTTGAAATCCTCGTTCAGCGGCAATTGCAGCGACGCGGCCGCTTCGACGAAGGCGGCGCTGGCGGGATTGACCGAGCGCTGGTCGGACACAAACAGCGGGCCGCCTGCGCCGTGCCATTCGCTCGCGCCGCGCTCGTTCGCTTCCGACTTGCGGAACCATGGCAGCACCTCGTCCCAGCTCCAGCCGGTGCAGCCCATGGCGGCCCAGTTGTCGTAATCCCATGGATGGCCGCGCAGATAGAGCATGGCGTTGATCGCGGAGGATCCCCCCAGCCCGCGCCCGCGCGGCTGGTAGCCCCGTCGCCCGTTCAGCCCCTTCTGCGGGACTGTCTCGTAGCGATAGTTCTGCCGCTTCCCGATGAAGGGCATCAGCCCCGGCGTCTTCACCGCCAGCGTGTCGTTGCGCCCGCCCGCCTCGATCAGGCAGACCTGCCGCGTGCCATCCTGCGCCAGCCGACCGGTCACCGCGCTGCCCGCGCTGCCGCCGCCGATCACGATGTAATCGTATTGATCCATGAACTGCCTCTCCTCGGCGGAAAGACTAGGCAGCACCCGCGACTACGACAATCGCCTTTCGCGTGGAGGTTCGGGCCGGTCCTCCAGCGGGCGCGGCTGGCCGCTCCGCCGCGCCCAGCGCGCGCGGATCATGTCGGAGGTTTCCCGGCTGCCGTCATGGCTCCAGCCCGGTTCGCGCAGCAGATAGGACAGCTTGTGCCGCCACGGCGCCCGGGCGATGTCGCGGCCCATGCCGATCCATTCGTGGAACACGCTCCACAGGAAATGGAACGTGCCGAGCTGCTTCACGATGCCGTAGCGGATCGGTTCGTCGTCGCGCTCGGGTTCGAAAGAGCCGAACGCCTTGTCCCACACGATGAAGACGCCGGCGAAGTTGCGGTCGAGATAGCGCGGATTGGTCGCATGGTGGACGCGGTGATGGCTCGGCGTGTTCATCACCGCCTCGAACCAGCGCGGCATCCGCCCGATCGCCTCGGTATGAATCCAGAACTGGTAGATCAGGTTGAAGCCGTGGCAGATCGCGATCATCGCGGGGTGGAAACCCAGCAGGACGAGCGGCATCGTGAAGATGAAACCCAGCGCGAAGAAGCCGGTCCAGCTCTGCCGCAGTGCGGTGCTGAGATTGTAGTGCTGGCTGGAATGGTGGTTGACGTGTGCCGCCCAGAACCAGCGCACCCGGTGCCCCAGCCGATGCGCCCAGTAATAGGCGAAATCGTCCGCCACGAAACAGATCGGCCAGGCCCACCACACCAGCCACCACCGCGCGCCGAAATCGAACAGCCGGAACTGGTAGAGCCACAGGAACAACGCCAGCGTGGCGATGCCGGTGATCGCGCCGATGACCGTGCTGCCGAGCCCGATGGCGAGCGAGGTCAGCGTATCGCGCGGCTCGTAGGCCGTGGGCCGGCGGAAGCGCGCCCACACCATCTCGGCCAGCACCAGCAGCACGAAGGCCGGAATGGCGTAGGTGATGGGGCTGAAATCGGGCATCGCGGCGTCAATCTACCCGCTGCGCGCGGGTCAGCCAATCCGGCGGGGGTTGGCGCAGGGCGATCGCGAGCCTGCCGAACAGGCGATCGCCGCTCGCGATAGCCAGCGTTCCGTCGCGCCCGATCGCGATCGCCTCGCGCGATACCGGCCGAGCGGCGAAATGCGCCCCGTGGACCTTGATCGCGATGAACCGGTCGTCATCCCCCCGCACCAGCGCGGTGCGTCCGTCGCGCCCGACCAGCGCATCGACCGGTTCGAAGCCGCCGTCCGCCTCCTGCGCCAGCGCCTTCGCGTGGGCCGCATCCGCTATCCGCGTACCCCGGCCCAGGCCGAGCCATGCGGCGATGCCGAACAGGGCGAGGATCGCCGCCAGCGACAGACCTGCCTGGAGCAGCATGTCGCCCATCGCACGATCACCCCTCGCCGCTGGCGCCGGAGGCGCTGCGGCGGCGCTGGAACATGTTCAGCAGTTCGACGGCGACGGAGAAGCCCATGGCGGCGTAGATATAGCCCTTGGGAACATGGAACCCGAAGCCGTCGGCGATCAGCACCAGCCCGATCATCACCAGGAAGGCCAGCGCGAGCATGACCAGCGTGGGGTTGTGTTCGATGAAACGCGCCAGCGGATTGGCCGCGAACAGCATGATACCCACGGTGATCACCACCGCGGTCACCATGATCGGGATATCATCCGTCATGCCGACGGCAGTGAGAATCGAATCGATCGAGAACACCATGTCGAGCGCGATGATCTGGACGATGGCGGAACCGAAGGTGAGGGTCGCCTGCGTCGCCGGGCCGTCGCGCATGTCGCGATCGGGGGCATGCGGCTCCATATTGTGATGGATTTCGCGCGTGGCCTTCCACAGCAGGAACAACCCGCCCGCGAGCAGGATCAGGTCGCGACCGGAAAACGCCGTCTCGAAGCTCGGCTCGCCATAGGCGTTCGGGCTGCCCGACAGGCCCAGATCGAACAGTGGGGTTTGCAGGGTCACCAGCCAACCGATCAGCAGCAGCAGACCGATACGCATGACGAGCGCCAGCAAAAGCCCGATTTTTCGCGCCTTTTCCTGTTGCTCCGGGGGGAGCTTGTTCGACAGGATCGCGATGAAGATGAGGTTGTCGATACCGAGCACGACTTCCAGCGCAATCAGGGTCAGGAGCGCTGCCCAGGCGGCGGGATCGGAAAGAAGCGAAAGGATATCCATCCGCGCATCTTTGGCCAAACCGGTCCAAAGCGGCAAGAGTGTCGAAAGCAAGATAGTTTCGCCGCAGCGCAGGATTATGCGCTTTCCTGAAATACCACCTTAAATTGTTCGCGCTCGACCCGGAATCGCGCTATGACCCATCGCGAAAACTAACGGGGGTATGCAGTTTCGCTCGCGTTCGACCCTGCAAGTTTGTCCGGCAAGGGGCCGTCTCGCCTTGCCGGGCCCGGTTTGAGAGGCGGTTGCAGAAGACCAGGGTACTGACAGGATTATGGGTTACGATAGAGGGCGTCGTCGTGGGCGCGACAAGCGCGATGGTTTCGGCGAAGACGGCTTCGATCCGTTTCAGGGTGGGGGCAATTTCGGCGGCGGCGACCGGTTCGGCGACCGTGGCGGTTTCGATGACCGTGGCGGCGGCGGTGGTGGCGGCGGCTACGGCGATCGTTCCGGCGGCGGCGGGCGCGGCGGCTTCGGCGGCGGCCCGCGTGGCGGCGGCGGCGGTGGCGGCGGCGGTTTCAACCGCATGCCCGCGCAGGTCGTCGGCACCGGCAAGGGGACGGTGAAGTTCTTCAACGGCCAGAAGGGTTTCGGTTTCATCCAGCAGGATGGCGGCGGGGAAGATATCTTCGTCCACATCAGCGCCGTTGAGCGCGCCGGGCTGGAAGGCCTGGCCGAAGGGCAGGAGCTGGAATTCAACCTCGTCGATCGCGGCGGCAAGATCTCGGCTCAGGACCTGCAGGTCGTGGGCGACGTGATCCCGGTCGAATCGCGTGGCGGCCCCGGCGGTGCGCGGCGCGACGATGCCGGCGCTGGCGCGCCCCGGCGCGAGCTGACGGGTGAGAAGGCGACCGGCACGGTCAAGTTCTTCAACTCGATGAAGGGCTTCGGCTTCCTCGTGCGCGACGACGGTCAGCCCGACGCATTCGTGCACATCAGCGCGGTGGAGCGGTCCGGCCTCGGCCAGATCAACGAGGGCGAACGTTACCAGTTCGATCTCGAGGTCGACCGACGAGGCAAGCATTCGGCGGTCAATCTCGTCCCCGTTCAGGACTGATCCCGCGCCTTCGCCCGCACCGGTTTGACCGCATGCGGACAGGCACCTAGAGAACACCAGATGGCGGCCCGAATGGGTCGCCATTTGTCGTTTCGCTTTCCGATCATCAGAGGTACGCCATGGCCATTTCCCCCCTCATGCCCGTCTATCCGCGCTGCGACGTCCGCCCCGTGCGCGGCGACAACTGCCACCTGATCGACGAGGACGGGACGCGCTATCTCGATTTCGCCAGCGGCATCGCGGTCAACCTTCTGGGCCATTCGCATCCCGGACTGATCGGGGCGATACAGCAGCAGGCCGAAACGCTGATGCACGTGTCGAACCTCTACGGCAGCCCGCAGGGGGAGCGGCTGGCGCAGACGCTGGTCGATCACACCTTCGCCGATACGGTGTTCTTCACCAATTCGGGTGCGGAAGCGGTCGAATGCGCGATCAAGACGGCGCGCGCCTATCACCAGCATGAAGATGGCGATTCGAACCGGACCGAGCTGATCACTTTCACCAGCGCCTTCCACGGTCGCACGATGGCGACGATCAGCGCTTCCAACCAGGAGAAGATGCACAAGGGCTTCATGCCCCTGCTGCCCGGTTTCCAGTATTGCGAGTTCGACGACCTCGCGGCGGCCAAAGCGATGGTCGGGCCGAAGACCGCGGGTTTCTTGGTCGAACCGATCCAGGGTGAAGGCGGCATCCGCCCCGCGAGCCAGGAATTCATCGAGGGGCTGCGGGCGATCTGCGACGAGCAGGACCTGATGCTGGTGTTCGACGAGGTCCAGTGCGGCGTGGCGCGCACCGGGCACCTCTACGCATACGAAATGTATGGGGTGGAGCCCGACGTGATGGCCAGTGCGAAGGGGATCGGCGGCGGCTTCCCGCTCGGCGCGTGCCTTGCGACCGAGAAGGCGGCGCGCGGCATGGGCTTCGGCAGCCACGGTTCGACCTATGGCGGCAACCCGCTCGCCATGGCGGCGGGCAGTGCGGTGATGGAGGTCGTGACCGATCCCGATTTCCTTGCCGACGTGCGTGCGAAGGGCGAACGCATCCGTACCCGGCTGGACCAGTTCATCGGCAATTATCCGGACCTGTTCGACTGCGTTCGCGGCGCCGGGCTGATGCTGGGCGTGCGGATGAAGGTGGAGAGCCGTCCGTTTTTCCAGCACCTGCGCGACAAGCACCAGCTGCTGACGGTGGCGGCAGGCGACCAGACGCTGCGCGTGCTGCCGCCGCTGGTCGTCGGCGATGCCGAGATCGACGAGTTCTTCGACAAGCTTTCGGCGGGGGCGGCCGACTACGATCCGAGTGCGACGGGATGACCGCGCCCCGCCACTTCCTCGATCTGTCCAATGCCGGCGGGGATGCGATCGCGGCCATGCTGGTCGATGCGATCGACCGCAAGCGGGCCCGTGCCGACTGGCCGAAGGGGCGGTGCGATTCGGATGCGCCGCTCGCTGGCCGCGTGCTGGCGATGATTTTCGAGAAAAGCTCGACCCGCACCCGCGCCAGCTTCGACATGGCGATCCGCCAGCTCGGCGGCAGCGCGATGGTGATGGAATCGGGCTCGATGCAGCTGGGACGCGGCGAGTCGATCGCCGATACCGCGCGGGTGCTCAGCCGGATGGTCGATGCGATCATGATCCGGACCGACGATCACGCGAAGATCGAGGATATGGCGCGCCACGCCACGGTGCCGGTGATCAACGGCCTCACCGATCGATCGCATCCGTGCCAGATCGTGGCCGACCTGCTGACCATCGTGGAGAACGGCAAGAGCCTGCCCGGCCTCGAACTCGCCTGGTTCGGGGATGGCAACAACGTGCTCCATTCGATCCTGGAGGCGGCGGGCCTGATGCGTTTCAACGTGCGCGTCGCGACGCCCGCGGGTTACGAGCCGGAGCGCGAATTCGTGGAACTGGCCCGGGCCGCGGGCTCGACCGTCACCTTGACGCAGGATGCAGGCGCCGCCGCCGACGGGGCCGATATCGTGGTGACTGATACCTGGATATCCATGGGTCAGGCCCATGCGGAGGAGAAGTTGGCGGCGATGGCGCCGTACCGCGTCGATGCCGACCTGATGGCGCGGGCGAAGCCGGATGCGCGCTTTCTTCACTGCCTGCCCGCCCATATCGGCGACGAGGTGACCGAGGGTGTGTTCGAGGGCCCGGCATCTTTGGTCTTCGACGAAGCCGAAAACCGCATCCATGCGCAAAAATCCGTCCTGCTGTGGGCATTCGGCCTGCTCTGAAGGGTAGCTGCGGAACGCGGGGTCTTCTCTGCGGCGCGAAAATTCCCATATTCGGGTCATGCCCGAAAATCCCGCGTCGCAGACCGTCTCCCAGGAGGAGACCTATTCGGATCGCCTGTTGGCGTTCTCCATTCCCGCGCGCGACGTGCGCGGGCGCGTGGTGCGTCTCGACGAGGTGCTCGACAACGTGCTTGCCGCGCACGATTACCCACCGGCGATCAAGCATCTCCTGGCCGAAGCGCTCCTGATAGCGACGCTCATCGGTGCCCTCGTCAAGCGCGACGAAGGGCAGATGACCATGCAGGCGCAGACCGATGGCGGCGTGGTGAAGCTGCTCGTTTGCGATTATCGTGGCGGCGAACTGCGCGGCTATGTCGATTTCGATCGCGAGCGGCTGGCCACGCTGGGGGCGAATCCCGGCCTCCCCGCGCTGTTCGCCGGCGGTTATCTCGCGATCACTTTCGACATGGCTGATGGGCGCGGGCCTATCAGGGAATTGTTCCGCTGGAAGCCGATTCGCTCGCCGAAGCGTGCGAGAGCTATTTTCTCCAGTCGGAACAAGTCCCCACCCAGATTCGCATCGCGGTGCGTTCCGGCCCGGATGGCTGTTCGGGCGCGGGCTTGCTGATCCAGCACATGGCCGATGGCGAGGAAGGGCGCGAGCGCATCGAGGCGCGGCAGGAGCACCCGCACTGGGAGCATGTGTCGGTCATGGCCGGCAGCGTGCGGCACGAGGAACTGCTCGATCCCGAGATTTCGCTGGAGGCGCTGCTCTGGCGCCTGTTCCACGAAGAGGACGCAGTGCGAACCACGCTGGGGCCGCGGATCGTGCGCGGCTGCCGCTGTTCGCAGGATTACTACCGCACGGTGCTCGCCCGGTTTCCCGAAGAAGACTTGCGCGACATGCGTGACGAAAGCGGAAACATTCCGGTCGACTGCGCATTCTGCAGCAAGGTCTTTTCCGTGGCGGCATGAAACCGAATCGACACCTATCGGTGATAGGCGGTCTGATGAACCGCACCATCCACCATTATCGACACCATGAAAGGGGACCCGCGATGCTTCGCACCGGGACGACATCGACGCGATCCTCCGGCCGGCTGCGCAGTGGCGCGATCGGCGCGGCCATCGCCGCACTGGCTCTGGTCAGCCCGGTTCGGGCCGCAGCGCCCGAACTTGGCAAGCTCCAGCCGCTGCAGAGCGGCATGTGGGAAGTGCGCGACCGGGAAACCAAAGCGACAAGCAGGATCTGCCTGCGTTCGGGGACCGAGCTCATTCGGCTGCGGCACCGCTCCAATGGGCCGTGCAAAAGCTATCTCATCGAAGACGGGCCGAGCCGGGTCGCGGTGCAGTACAGCTGCAGCAAGTCGGGATACGGCCTCACTACCATCCGGCGCGAAAGCTCCACTCTCGTGCAGCTTACATCGGAAGGCATGAGCAACGGTCAGCCTTTCTCGTTCTCCGTGGAGGCGCGCCGCACCGGCGGCTGCTGAACGAACGCAGATCGGGCTTGGGCCGCGTCGGGACTTCGGCTAGCCCGGCCCGATGGCTGAAACTGGCGAACCTGTTGCCGTCGTTCTCCTTTCCGGGGGACTGGATTCCATGGTGTCCGCCGCGCTCGCGCGCGAGCAGGGCTTCGCGCTTCATGCGCTCACCATCGATTATGGTCAGCGGCACCGCCGCGAACTGGATGCCGCGCGCCGGATCGCTGCGGAACTGGGCGCGACCCGGCATGTCGAACTCGCGCTCGACCTGCGCAAGTTCGGCGGTTCGGCGCTGACCGACGATGTCGACGTACCCAAGGACGGGGTGGGGGAAGGCATTCCGGTCACCTATGTGCCGGCGCGCAATCTCGTATTCCTGTCGCTGACCACCGCCTTCGCCGAAAGCGGCGGAGCGCGCGACATTTTCATCGGTGTCAACGCGCTCGACTATTCGGGCTATCCCGATTGCCGACCCGAATTCATCACCAGTTTCGCCCACACAGCCAGCCTGGGCACGAAGATCGGGGTGGAGGACGGCCCGATCGTCATTCACGCGCCACTGCAGTACATGTCAAAGGCGGACATCGCGCGGGAGGCCGACCGGCTCGGCCTCGATACGGGGATGAGCTGGTCGTGTTACGATCCGCGTGCGGACGGATTGCCATGTGGCGCTTGCGATAGTTGCCGACTTCGGCGCAAGGGGTTCGCGGAAGCGGGTCTGGAGGATGGGCTGCGGTATCCCGACGACATACCGCCGGCCTAGGGAGAGAACGAATGCCGAATGCTGACGAAGTGCCCGCAGCTCAGCCTGCGCGCGATGCCGGTGTGCCTGCCTATAGCTGGTATGCGCTGACGGTCCTGCTGTTGGTCTATGTCCTCAATTTCGTCGACCGGCAGATCCTCTCGATCCTCGCCAACGACATCAAGGCGGATCTTGGCGTCAGCGATGCCTATCTCGGTTTCCTGTACGGAACCGCCTTTGCCATCTTCTACGCGCTGTTCGGCATACCTTTGGGCAAGTTGGCCGATAGCTGGCACCGGGTGCGCCTGATGTCGATCGGGCTGGCGCTGTGGTCGGCCATGACCACGCTGTCCGGCCTCGCACGCACGGCCCCGCTGTTGACCGCGGCGCGAGTCGGGGTCGGCGTGGGGGAGGCGACGGCGAGCCCTTCCGCCTATTCGCTCATTTCCGACTGGTTTCCGGCCCGATTGCGGGCGACCGCGCTCGCGATCTATTCCTCCGGCCTGTATCTCGGCGGCGGCCTTTCCCTGCTCATCGGCGGGTTGATCGTGGAGAACTGGGAATCGGCTTATCCCAACGGCGGCCCGCTGAACCTCGCCGGTTGGCAAGCGGCCTTCATCATCGTCGGCCTCCCGGGGCTCGCGCTGGCGCTATGGGTGCTGACGCTTAAGGAACCGGTTCGCGGCCTGATCGACGGCATGCCCAGCGAGCCGGTGGAGAAGCCCTTCCGCGGTTTCGTGGACGAACTGCTGCAGATCATTCCCCCGCTGACCATCCTCGGCGCGGCGCGGCGCGGTGTCGGCGCGCTGCTGGTGAATGTCGGCGCGATCGTCCTGTTTGCGCTGCTGGCGATAGGGCTCACGAATTGGCTCGGGTCGGGGCCCGGAGCGGTCGTCGCGCAGGTCTCGGACCAATGGCTGTTCCTCGGCGTCGGCTATTACGCCATCTTCAGCTGGGCCACCGCGCTGCGTTCGCGCGACCCGGTGACCTTCAGCCTGACTTGGGGTTCGCCCGCCTTCATGACCACCATTCTGGGTTACGGCGTCGTGGCGTTTATCGCCTATGCCACGTCCTATTGGGGGGCGCCCTATGCCGAGCGAGCTTTTGCAATCAGCAAGGCGGAGATCGGGCTGCTGCTGGGCGCGCCCAGCGCGGTGGCAGGCTTCCTGGGCGTCATCGCCGGCGGCAGAATGGCAGATGCACTCTATCTCCGGACCCCATCGGGCCGCTTGTTCGTGGTCCTCTTCGGCTTGATCGCGCCGCTGCCGATCATCTGGACGATGTTCACCACATCGAGCCAGACGGTGTTTCTCATCGCGGCGTTCGCCGCGCAGTTCTGCGGGGCAAGCGCACTGGGTGCGGCGGCGGCGGCGAGCCAGGCGCTGGTCCTGCCGCGGATGCGGGGGGTGGCCACGGCGACCTTCTTTCTCGCTACCACGCTGGTCGGCCTCGCGCTCGGTCCGTATCTCGCCGGTCTTGTTTCGGCCAAGCATGGGGATGATCTCGCCACCGGCATGCTGAGCATTCTCGCGGCTGCGCCGGTGGGACTGATCCTCCTGGTGGTCGCTATCCGCCTCGTGCCGAAAGCGGAAGCGACACTGCAGGAGCGGGCGAGGGCGGCGGGCGAACCGATCTAATCGCCGCCCGCGCGCGAGGAACGGTCAGGCCCTTTCAAGCACTCCGCACGCCACGCGGCTTCCCGCGTCCCCTGCCGGGTCGGTCCGGTAGTCGTCGGCACCCGAATGGATCACGACGGCGGTACCGTCGGCGTCGAACAGTATCTTCATCAACTCTGTCTGCATTCCGCGCAGATCGACGGTGGTGCTGACGGTACCCGAAGGACCGACCTCTAGATTGGGCATGTCGCCCAGATGGGGGCCGGTGGGATTCTCCAGCCCGTGGTGCCTGTCGTAGGGATTGAGATGGCCGCCGGCCGACGTGAAGTCCGGCGGCGTGCACGAGCCGGTTTGATGCAGGTGGAACCCATGCATCCCGGGAGTGAGTCCGGTGGCCACTAGGGCTACCGTAATCGTGTTTCCGCTGCCCATCAGTTGGACCGTACCGCCCGGAGCTCCTGTCGCGGAGATGAGCCGGGCACTGGCCAGCTGCTCGATCGGAAGATCGCCGACTGTCGGGGTAGCGCAGGCGGAAAGACTCAGTGCGCCTGCGGCGAGAAGGAGCGCGCCGAACACATTGGCGTGGAAGGCTTCGCCGCGGAAAGATTTGCGAGGGTTTCGGGTCGCCATCTCTAATCCTTTTCGTGAGAGAGGATATCCTGACGCCAACGAAAAAGGGGCCGGATCGCTCCGGCCCCTTTCCAATTCGATCGGATCGATCGCCTTACATGCCCGAACCCGGACCGTAGGTGATGCGAACGCGACGGTTCTGCGGCTCGCGCACACCGTCGGCGGTCGGGACCCGCAGGTCGTTCTCGCCGAAGCCTTCGCTGCTGATCCGGCCATCGGGGATACCGCGGCTGGACAGGTACGAGCGGACCGAGTCGTTACGACGCTCGGACAGGCCCTGGTTGTACTGCTTGGTACCCGACGTATCCGTGTAACCAGCCAGCATGACCGAAGCCGTGCCGCAATTGGCGTAGGCCGAAACCGCGTTGTTGAGTACCGAAGCCGCTTCCGGCGTGATGTCCGACTTATCCCAGTCGAAGAACACGATGTAGGGGCCGGTGTTGCACGCCGGACGTGCGGGCGGCGGCGGCGGCGGCGGCGGCGGCGGCGGCGGCGGCGGCGGCGGCGGGGGTGCCATCACCGGGGGCGGAGCCACAGGCGCGCCGAAGTTGTACGTCAGCGTACCCAGCAGCGAGTGGCTGCGCATCTTGGTGCTCATATCGCGGCCAGCGCGATCGACCAGATCGACGTTCTCGGCGTTGTAGAAGCGATACTTCAGGCCGACGTCGATATTGTCGGTCAGCGGAGCGCGAACGCCCGCCAGTACCTGCCAAGCGAAACCGGTGTCGGAATCGTCGAGACCGTCGACCGCGCCGGCACCGTTCAGGTTGTTGATGCTGGCATTGACATCGGTGCGAGCGACACCGGCACCACCGCCGATGAACCCTTGCACGCCGTCATCCGGACCGAAGTCGACCAGACCGTTGACCATGAAGCTCAGAGAACTGATGCGGCCGTTGACGGGATCTGCCACACCCGACCCGGAGATCTGACCGGCGGGACCTGCGGGGAATCCGCTGGTGCCGATGGTGGCCGAGTCGAAGCTGGCGCGACGATAGCTGCCCTCGGCTTCCAGACGGAACGGACCGAAGTCGTAGCCGACCAGGCCGCCGAAATCGTAACCGACGTCGGAATCAAAGCTGGTGTCGCCCGACACGCCGTTCACGTCGAAATCGGTGTCTTCGACGATCATCACACCGCCATCGGCCTCGACATACCAAGAGTTGTCGCGCGCCAAGGCAGGCGATGCAAGGGCCGTAGAGGCCATCGCCATTCCTATGACGAGTTTCCGCATTATGTAATTCCCCTTCTTATTGGAATTGAAGCCACCAAGAGGCCTCCCATCTAACTTTTCCCCTATACAGAGGCAAGCGGCTAATCCGGCCCAATGTTGCAAGAATGCCTCATATCCTGGGATAGTACGGCAAAAAAGAGCGAGACCAGCCTCCTGTGATGCGCAAACGGCAACTCGGCGGATGGGTTCCAATAATTATTGCGAAAGCACGCCTGCAGCTTGCAATGTTGCAATTAGGTCACGGATCGTCTCGCGCGCTTCGCTATCGATCGTCGCTCCGCCATCAGGCAGTTGCGGAGGCGAGGCAAGGTGCCATCCGTCGCGAAACAGGAGGTGGCAAGCCGCGCTACGATCCCATGCCCGCATGCCGGAAACGGGGGCGCAGAAGAGCCATTCGCCGCCGGTGAAGGTGGCGAGATGGTCGGGCCGGTCCGCCCAGGACTGGCTCGCGGCGGTGCCCACCAGCCACATGTCACCTTCGTCCGGGTCGGCGGGTGGCGTGTCGGCTACCCCCACGACAGCGGGCGCGATCAGCGCATCGAGCCGTGCGAGCGCTTCGTTGACGAAGAACTCCTTCTGCGCCTGTCCGGGATAGAGCAGGGGGAGGCTATGCCGAGCAGTGTGGTTGGCGGACTGGAACGGGTCTGACATGGGTCGCTTCCTTTGTGGAAAGTGTGATTACAGGATGGCAAGCGAAGTGGGCGGGCCGGCCGAGAAGCTCCCCACCTGCTGCACCCAGAGGGTCTCGCTGGGGAAGGCGACCTCGAGCGCGTGCATCTCGTCGGCGGCGAAGCGGTATTCGCCCCGGCTGGCGGTCCAGCTACGCACGGGGTACGCCAGGTCGCCGATCCCCAGACGGTAGAGTTCGCGTTCCTCGACCAGCGGAGCGTCCACCGCATCTCGCCAGAGCCAGGCACCCCGCGCGCGACGGGTCCAGGAAAACGTGACCGCGCCATCGCTCTCGGTCGATCGCCTTGTATGGACGGGGGCGAGGGGGCGCACGCCTGCCCCCGGTTTCCGGACATCGGCTTCGATCGGCTCCGAGGTGCCTCGTCCGATCGCCGTCATCCGCGTGCCCGCGAGCGACATGGCGGGCGCGCCGGGGAGCGGCAGCAGCGCCTCGTCGATCAGGATCGCGCTGGTCTCAGCCGCATGGCCCACCTGCGCCATCGGTTCGGTCCCGCCGCGCCCGCGCAACAGGCCGGTCAGCCGCCAGCGGGTTTCCCCGACCGCTTCCGCATCGAGGAACTGCACGATTTCGTCCCCGACCAGCAGCCGGTTCGCGCCGGCGACCAGCCCCTCCATCGTGGTCGGTGTCAGACGCATATGGGCAAAGGACAGATCGACGAGCATGCTGGCCGCCTGTTCGAACCGCACGGCGCGCGAGGGAGGCAAGGGCTCGGCCAGCCGTCCCTCGACCGCCGCCGCGCGCGCGAAGTCGACCACCGGCACCAGCTCGTCGCCCCGGTGCGCGAATAGCGCCGCGCCATCCTCCGGATGTTCGCCGGAAAGTACCGCGTAGAGCGGCGGGCCGCTTGCATCGCCGCGCCCGTCCCACGGCAGATCGACCAGGGAGAACCGTAGCGCGCCGGGTGCCCTGTCCCGCGGCAGCACGGGCGATCCGGCATCGGTCGCGCCGTCCATCGCCGGTACGCCCGCGCCGCTTTCCAGCGCCAGTTCGAGCTCCACGGCGCTATCGCGCCATTCCCAGGCGGTTACCCGCCACAGGCCCGCATGTCCCGGAACCCTGACAAGCGCGCCGGGCGCGAACCGCGCGTCGAGCGCGGCGAGCCGCCACGACACGCGCCGACGCGAGGTGCCTTGGCGCCGCGCCGCATCTTGCAGCAGCCGCCGGGCCTCGGCAGCCGGTAGCGCGACGGGGCAGTCGAACGACCTCTCTCCGTCGCCGGTCGCCCGTCCCTCCGCGCGTTGGATACCCGGCTGGAAATCGAGCGCCGGATCGTAATAGCGGATCGCGCGCAGCGGGGATGCCGGATCGGTCTCGCGCACCCATTCCGCGCCGGCATGGGCTGTTCCCTGCGAGAGAACCTCCAGCGCCTCGGGCAAATGGGGTTCGTCGCCCGTGGCTGGCGCGCGCAGTATCGCCTTTCGGGCGAACCCGGCGATATCGACAGGATAGAGGCGGCCCAGCATCGCGAGCATGTCGCGCGGCGTGCCGCCGTCCACCGCCAGGCCGGTCAAGCCGACCAGCTCGCTCTCGCCGGAGGCTTGCGGCGACCCGGCCGCAATCGCCCCTAGCGAGACCGATGCGGGCGCTGCCATCACTTCGAAAGTAAGCGCGGGAAGACGATTGCCGAAATCGGCGAGCGGCAGGTCTTCGAAGACGAGGTAGGCCGTATCGCGAAAGGCAGGGCAATCGGCCCCTATCGCGGCGGCGATCAGCGGATCGGGCGGCTGATCGGCAAAGCCACGATGGACGCGCAACTGCCCGCCCGTCTTGAGATCGCCCGCCGCCCCGCGCAGCAGCGCGCCATCGGCCCAGATCCGACCGATCGCGGTAATCGGCCGGCTGCAAACCGCGACTGCGAAGGATGCGGAATAGCTGTAGCTGGTGGTGCTCGGCTGCCCCTTTCCGCCCCCCGCGCTGGACCGACTCTCGTGCAGTTGGGAGGCCCAGATCACGCTGCCCGGCACGCGCATGGTGCCGTGGATGCGGGCGATCGGCGTGCCGTAGGTCGACGTCGTGAGCGCCAGTTCCCTCAGCCGCGGTCCTTCGCGTGCCGGTGCCCCGAACACGGAACCGTCGAGCTGCCGCCCGATCGCCGCGCCGAGCAGGCCGCCCACCGGTCCGCCGACCAGTGTTCCGACAGTCGATAGAACGAGCGTGGCCATGAACGTGATATCCTTGTGGAGAGGAGTCGGCGGGCCGTCATCCGAACCGCCAGCGGCAATGGATCGGCCAGGGAACCGCCCCCGGCTGGTGGACCACGCGCCTGAGCGAGGCATGCGCGTGAACGAAACCGGTCGGCCCGGTCATCACGAGAAGATGGTGCTGCCCCGGTCCGGGCCGGGCGAGCACGATGTCGCCGACCCATGCTGGGCCGCCGACGATCCGGCCCCCGGCATTCTCGCAGGACGGAATGAGGTGATCGCAGCTGCGATTGCGCCAGCCATAGGCACGCGGGAGGGGAAGCGTGATGCCCGCGGCCCCCAGGCTCCATTCGATCACCCCGACGCAATCCAGCCCCAGCGCCGGGTCGCGTCCATGCAGCCGGAACGGGGTGCCGACCAGCGTCAGGGCGGCAGCGGCGATCGCCGCGCCGCGATCGCTCATCCGGGCATCGCGGGGCGGCGGGTCAGCAGGTCGTTGCCGGGAAGATGCGCCTCGCCGCGAAAGTTCGCTCCGTTGCCGAACCGCGTGCGGCAGGTCGCCAGCGTGTGATCGCATCCCTCGCGCAGGATCGCGCGGCTGCCGGGCGGTTGTCCAGCAGGGATCGGATCGATGGTCAGCGCGTCGCCGTCCGCCGCAACCACGCTGGCGCGCAAGCCACGGGCCGGACCGTCGAGCCAGCGCAGCGAACCGAAGCGATGGAGAGCTGCATCCATCCCTTCAAACCGGGCAATGCCGGTATCGGGGGCGAGCGCCAGCAGCACGACCTCACTTTCATGGGCCGATGGAGGAAGGTTGCAGCCCGGCCCGCAGAAGGCCGCGCGGCAGGTCGGGCTGGTCCGCGGCACGGTATCGCGGTCGAGTGCTGCCGTTTCGGGCAGGAGCTGCGCCTCGAAGCCATTGCCGGAATGGGCGACCTCGCCGATCGTGCCGGTGAACAGGGCGATGCGTTCGAGGGTCTCGCAATCGACCGCGCCCACGATCACGCGGGCGGCGTCGAAGCGCCCGGCGGTAAGGTCGTCCTCGGCGATCCCGTCATGCGAAAGCGCGCCAGAGACCCCGGCGCTGTCGCCTTCCAGCCCGGCGACCAGCCGGATCGCGGATGGGGCGATCCCCGGGGCGGCGCGATGCGTCAGCCCGTCGAACCACAGGTCGCGATCGTGCGCGCAGAACCCGTGCGCGATGCCGTCGCGCCGGAACACCTGCCAATAGGGGACGACCGACTCCAGCGGCCCATCGAGCAGGACCGGGCTCATACCGCCTCCCTTATCTCGACCAGCGGCACGCTGGGCGCTTCGCCCGCGGCGAAGGCGGCACCCGATATGTCGAGCCGGTCGGAGGCGAAGCGGACGGGCACGTCGAACGCGAATCCCGCACGCACCTCCTCCCCTGCCACCGGAGGTGTGGCGAGCACGATCCAGCCGCCATCCTCCAGGGTGAAGTCACTCGTCTCTTCGATTCCGACCGCGACGCGCACCGTTGGCGCGCGGGGGCGGGTGATGCGCCGTTCCTGCGCCTCCGCGCCGTCGCCGTAGCGCTTCACCAGCGCGAAGCGGGTGCGCGATCCGTCGCCCGTCCCGATAAGCTGGTCGAACGGCGTGGGCATGCCCACCATGGCGCGCGAGCTGCAATCGAAGGGATCGGCGATGCGGAAGCCGCGTGCCGCCCCGCGCCGGGCGCGGAAGAAGGCGAGCAAGGTGTGCCGCTCCTCCTCCGAACGGATGCCCGGCCCGACCTCGAACGAGAGGCGCGCGTCGGCCCATTGCGTGTTGCGCCGCTCGTGCCCCGAAGCGGTCGCGGCGATGGTGGTGCGAAATTCCGGGCTGACCGCCGCGTCGCGGCCCAGCGCCAGCGGGTAGAGCACATCGTCGAAAGCTTGCATCTCGTCCTCCGGCGTGGGGATGCGGGTGTATCCGTCGCGCGCCACCTGCGGCAGCGCCCAGACGTAGGAACGGACCGTGCCGCGCCGTTCGGCCTCGGCCAGCCCGGCGTCGATCGCGCGCCAGAAGGCAGGCGCATCGGCGGCGTAGCGCACGAAACCGGCGAGATATTCCTGCCGGTTGGGCGGGTAGCCCAGCTGTTCGTCCATGAAGGCATAGGCAGCTGTCCTGCGCCCCTCGCCGCCCGCGGTCAGCCAGTCGTAATCTTCCAGCTGCAGCCCGTCGAAGCGCGGGTGGGCGAACCCGCCCGGCAAGTTGGCCCGCCGCAGCCCTGGCATGGCGGGATCGAGGATGGTCGGGGTGAACAGCAGCAGCCACACCTCGATTTCGCGCGGCATGGCCGCGCGCAGCGCGTCCTGGATTCCTTCCGCCAGCGCGGCGAGCGCTTCGCCCGCTTGGTCCAGCACCGCCTGTTGCAGCTCCGACAGCGGTGCACGCATATCGGTAATCGGGGCGGCAGCATCGCTGAAGGCGGCGCGCGCTGCGCTATCGTAGAGGCAGATCGCGCCGTCCGGGTTCACCCACCACCATGGCTCGCCCAGTTGCAGGCGCAGCGGCAGGTCGGTTTCCGCCACCAGCGCCATGAAGGCCTGCGCTGTCGCGCGCAGGAAAGCGCGCGCCTCCGGGACACAGGGCGACAGCAGCGTGGAAGGCGGCTCCCACCCGGTCAGGGCCGGTGCCCCGTCGGGCGCGCGCTGCATCCAGCCGGGCGGGCAGTCCTGCGCCAGCAATTCGACCGAAACCGAAACCATTGGCTCGAACCCAGCCCGCTCGCACGCGGCGAACAGGCTGCGATGCCAGTTGACGGCCGGTGCGGCGAGTTCGCCCGCCGCGTTCGCCTCCAGCGCACCGTCGACCCATTCGAGCCGGTAGTGGTGGCTCATCCCGACATAGTGGACGAAGCGCGCGGCATAGCCGAGGCCGCGCATCGCGCGCACCAGTCGCTCTGGCGTCTGGTTGTAGCTGTCGTCGTAGGCGGTGCACATCCCGGTGCCGTGATGGGGGACCAGCACGTCGCCGATCTCCAGCATGGCGTCTTGTCCGTCGCAGCGCATCTCGCTCAGCTCGACCCAGCCATTGGCGCGCGCCGGCAACCGGGCGTGGCTCGCCGGGTCGTAGCCGGGCGGGGCGAGCGAGACGAACATGCGGTCGATATCCGCCGGGTGGACCGGCGCGCCATCCGCCGCCCAACCATCCGCCAGCGCCGAGAACGGCAGTACGATCCGCGCATCCTCCGGCGTGCCGATGGCGTAGTTCCACAGCCGCACGAACCAGCTGCGCGGTGCGCCGGCGGCATCGCGCCCCTCGATCGTCAGCGTCGGCCCGTGCACCTCGTCGAGCGGGATGAGCCCGGCCGAGCGCCAGCGGAAGCGGAGCTCGGCATGGGCGTAATCGCGCAGCGTCCGGTAGGCGAGCAGTGGATGATCGAGCGTATCCTCGCTCCACCAGATCAGCCCGGCGAGCGCGTCATGGTGGTGGAATTCGCACTCCACCCGCAGCGCGTCCGGGCCGGTGCTGACGACACTGGCGAGCATCGGGCGCGGGAAATCGACCGTCCAGAACCGTGGATCGAAGCGCTGGATGAAATCGCTGTCCTGCCCGTTGCGCTCCTTGGCGAGCCAGAAAGCCATGTGGGGGGTCCTTTTCTTTCTTGTTTGGCCCTCAAGCGCCGGGCGGCGGGCATCCGCCCGCCTTGGCTACGGCCTGACCGGCCGGCGCGCAGTCGCGCTTGCGGGCTGCTGGCGCAGCCCGAACCTTTCCAGGCCGTGGTGGCCCGGGAAGTGTCCGGGGCTGCGACCAGCAGCCCCGCAAGGCCACGCGGCCGCCCCGCAGGTGCCCCGACGCGCAAGCGGCGGGAACAGCACCGAGGACGCGCCGACGGATGTCGGTGCGGAAAAAATCAACCCAACAACGCCCGCCGCACCGCCGCCGCCACCTGCCGCCCGGACTGGCGCAGCGCGACGGGGCTGTCGGTGCGGTTGGGCTGGGCGAGGCGGATGTCGACCGAGACCTGCCGCGCGCCTTCGCGGCGGTCCGCGGCGGGCAGCACGCGCCCCGCGCTGGTCGGCACGAACAGCTCCGGCCCGCGCTCGCCCACCAGATAACCGCTGCCGGGCGAGACCGGCCCGCCGGTCGCGCGGCCCGGCAGGCCGAGCAATCCGCCCAGCAGCGAGCCGAGGATACCGCCCGCGCCGCTCTTCGCCGTACCGCCGAGCAGGCCATCGAGGCCGAGCTTCAGCGCCTGGGCCGCCACCTGGTCGATCACCGACAGCGCGGTGCGGCGCAGATCCTCGAAGCCGAGGCTGCCCTTGCGAATGGCGGACAGCAGCCCGCGCTCGAGCACGTCGCCCGCCCTGCCGAAGCCCGACACCAGCTGGCTGTCCACGGTCGCGCGCATCCGCGCGACGTCGGCAGCGAAGCCTTGCGTGCTGGCGCGCACTTCGATCAGCATTTCGTCGATCGGATCATCCATCTCTGTCGCGCTCCATCATTCTGGCGAGATCGGTGCGGGAGAGGCCCGCCACCGAGACATGCGTCGGGTCCGCCAGGGCTTGGGCCAGCTCCTCGGGCGTGGCGGCCCAGAATTCGTCCGGTCGCCAGCCGAGCGCGCGGGCGGCCAGCGCCAGCAGGCGCGGCGCGGTCTCTCGGAAGGCGTCGCTCATCCGCTACCCTTCAGGATCGTGCCGAGCAGGGTGCGCAAGGGCTTGGCGCAGGCGGCAAGCCCCGCCGCGACCACCGCTTCGCCGACCTGCTCGCGCGTCAGCGCCTCGCGCCCGGCGAGGCAATGCCAGAACAGCGCCGCCATCTCGGCCAGCCGCAGCTCGCCCGCCGCCGCCCGGTCGACCAGCGCGAACAGCGGGCCGAGCTCCTCCTCCGCCGCGACCAGCGCGGTGAAGCTGGGGCGCAGCAGATGCGGCCGCCCGGCGATCGCAAGCGCGGCTTCCCCGCGCAGCTCGTTGGGCACGGGGCCGCTCATGCGGGCATCACCGGGCCGGAGCTTTCCAGCTGCATGGTATAATTGCGCTCGCCGTTGAAATCGCCGGCATAGTCGAGCCGCTGGACCAGGAAGCGCCCGCGCAGCTTCGCCCCGTCCTCGAACGACAGCTCGTAATCGTCGATCGTACCCGCAAGCGCATGGCCCTGCACCCGCGCCTCCGCCTGCGAGCCGAGGAAGATACCCGCCGCGGAGACCGAGACCGAGCGCGTTCCCGCGCCCGACAGCAGCTCGCGCCAGCCGCCCGATTCCTTGTGCGTGACGACCACCGTGTCGCCATTGATCGACAGCTGCGTGGTGCGCAGCCCGGCAACGGTCTGGTAGGCGGCGGGGGTGGCCCCGTCGCCGATCTTGAGAAGGAATGCGGAGCCTTTCTGGGCTGTCATGATGGGATCCTTTTTTGTGGGGCGAAGAACGGGCTCCCCTCCCGCTTGCGGGAGGGGTCGGGGGTGGGCAGGGTGAAGGGCGGGCAGGCTGGCCCACCCTGCTGCGACTAGACGCCGCCAAGCGGCGCCAAGTCTCGCTGCCCCTCCCGCGAGCGGGAGGGGGTCAGGTGGAGAGACACCGCATCCGGTATTCGAGCAGCGTGCCGCGCGCATTGTCGGCGCGGCGTTCGGCGCGGGCGCGCAGGAAGGCGATCGAGGCGATGGCGAAGCCGCTTTGCGCGCGCGGCAGGGCCTCTATCCGCCGCTCGATCGCATCGACCAATGGGCCGTCGCCTGCCGGGTCGTTTCCGCGCGTGTGCAGTTCCAGCGCGACGCGAAGCTCGCGGCCCGCCTGCGTCTTCGTGCTCCAGTCGGTCGAGGCGCTGGCGACCAGCGCCAGCCAGGGCGGCGTGGCACGCACGATGGCCTCCTCCGCGACGATGTTGAGGTGGTCGGTCAGGGCCGGGTCGCTCGCCAGCCAGTCGATCAATGCGGCGCGCAGGGCGGTTTCCATCATCGCTCGTCTCCGAACAGGGGCCAGAGCAGCGCTGCGTCGCGCCACCGGGCTTCGTCGCCACGCCGCCGGTGCAGCATGTCGTCGGCCCGCGCACCGGCTGCTTTCGCGGCGCGGTCGGTCATTCGACGCACTAGCGCCGCGCCGCCGGTCAGCTGCGCGGCGATCATGCGAGGCGCATCCGGCGCCACGGCTGCCACAGCGCGGCGATGGCGGCGGGCGGTTGCGATTCGCCCCCTTCTACCCGCTCGCGGAAGAGATGCGCGGCGAGGCGCAGCATCCCGTGGCGCAGACCGTCGGGCACGGCGGACCATGTGGCGGCGAGCCCCGCATCGAAGCGGACGCGCACCCGGCCAGCAGCGCCCTGGCGCAGCAGCCGGACATGCCCGGTTCCGTCCGCCGCGATGTCGAAGGCGTAGGCATCGGCGGCGAAGGGGAAGGCGGGACCGTCGGCCGGAACCCCCTCGACCTGCGTGATCGCCAGCACTGGCCGGGTGCCTAGCACCCGCCACTCGCCCGATGCGGGCAGCGTTTCCTCCGCCGTCGCCACCAGCGGCAGCACGCCGGTAAAGGCCTCGCACGCCTCCGCCGCCGTGCGCAGCAGCGCGGCGAGCGCCGCATCGTCGCCGGTGGTGGTGATCGCCAGCCAGTGCTTCAATTCGGCCAGCGCCGCCGCCCCGGGGTCGGGCGGGGTGATGAAAGTCCGCTGCATGGGAGAGTGGCTCCGGTCAGTTGTGAGAGTGCGGAAAGGGTGTTTGTTTGCGCACGCCCATCCGGGCGCGCGCAAACAACAACCTCTTACCCCTCGATCTTCAGCAGCTTGATCGCCGCGCTATCCAGCACCTGCCCGCCCACGCGCTTGGTGGCGTAGAAATGCACGAACGGCTTGTTGGTGAAGGGATCGCGCAGCACCTGCGTCGCGCTGCGCTCCGCGATCAGATAGCCGTGGCGGAAATTGCCGAAGGCGATGGGGAAAGCGCCGGTCGCGATGTCGGGCATGTCCTCCGCCTCGATCACCGGATAGCCGAGCAGCCGGTCGGGCTGTCCCTCCACCATGCCCGGCTGCCACAGGAACGCGCCGTCGCCGGTCTTCAGCTTGCGCACCTGCGCCAGCGTGGCCGAGTTCATCACGAAGCTCGCGCCCTGGCGATGCCCTGCCTTCAGCGTGTGGACCAGATCGATCAGCAGCGCGTCGGGGGCCATGCCCAGCCCGGCATCGTCGCCGGTACCCACATATTGCAGCGTGCCGAAGGCGCGGATCGAGTCCGCGGCGGCGGAAGCCGGCGCGGCGAGGAACCCCTCCGGCTGGTTGGTGCCGGTGCCGGTCACGAAGGCCGCCCCTTCCGCGCGGGCGAACTCCATCGCGATCTCGCTCGCCAGCCACGCCTCCAGATCGAAGCCCGCATCGTCCAGCATCGCCTGCGAAGCGGCGGGGTTGGCGTAGAGCTCGCCCGTCGGCGGGGCGATCTCGGCGAAGCGCGGGGTGTCGGTCTCCGGCCGACCGGCGGTCTCGCTGACCCAGCCCGAGGCGGTGCCGCCGGTGGACACAAGCTTGCGATAACCGGCGCTGCCGGTCTGCACGACCTGCGCGATGGCGCGGATCGGGCTGATCTCGGTCAGTTCGCGGGCGATCAGCGCGTCGATCTGGCGCGGCACGGCATAGCCGCCGTCCGATGGCACCGCGCCGCTGATCGACTTGATCTCCGCGGTGGAGCCGCGCCGCAGGTAGCCGTCGACGAAGCCTTTCACTTCGGGCGTGTCGGAGACGGGCGCGAGCGCGGGACGTGTCGCCGCGCGGGCGATGCGGTCGACCCGGGCCTTCACCTCGTCGACGTCGGTGCGCAACGTCGCGATCGCGGCGTCGGCCCCTTTCTGCTTCGCTTCGAGAACGTCCTGGCGCGCGACGATGTCGAAGCTCTGCTCGGCCGGGTCGGCGGGAACGGAGGCGATGGTGGGGGTGGCCATGGGGGTGGTGGCGATATCCATAGGGGTACGGTCCTTTCTTGGGGGGATGGGGATAATTTGGAACCAGGTGTGAGGGGGGAGCAGGAGGCCTTCGCCCACGCGGGGCCTTACGATGCGACGAAATGCACTCTCGCGCCGTGTTGCAGAGGGTGGGTGACGAGGCTCACCTCGAACAGGTCCACCTCCGTCAGTTCGCGCCCCGCGAGCGAGTGCGTGGCGGCCCGGGTGCGGAAGCCGAAGCTGAGGCCGTCGATCGCGCGGCGGCGCAGCAGCGTGCCCGCCCGGCCCGCCGGGTTGTCGATCGCGGCAATCACGCGCAGACCGCGCGCGTCCTCCGCGATATGTTCGACCCAGCCGATACGCTGGTCGGGGCGGTGCTGCCAGAACAGCGGCAAGGAATCCTTGCGTCCGGCCAGCGTGCGCACGAACGCGCCGCGCCGGATGGTGTCGCGCGCGCCGTCCGCTCGGTCGAACAGGGCGGCGTATCCTGCGAAGCGGAGCGTGTCCCTGCCCCGGACCCGATCCGGGCTCATTTCAGCAGCTCCGTCAGGCCGAGCCGCACCGCCAGCCCGATCAGCAGCAGCGCGGTCAGCCCGCGCAGCAGCCAGGCGAGCATCGCCTTCCACGCGCTTTTCTTGGCATCGCGCCACGCGCCCAGCAGCTCGCGCAATTCGCCAAGGTCGCCCTGCGCCTTCGCATCGCCCAAGCCCATGCGGGCGAGCGCGCGATCCGCGCCCAGATCGCTCGCCTCCTCCACGATGGCGCGCAGCGTCACCAGGTCGCCGCCCTTCGCCTGCGCCTCGGCCATCAGCCGGGCGAGCATGTCCACATTGTGCATCTCGGTCACTCCAGTCCCAGCAAAGCGCGCTTCTCGCCGTCGGTCAGGAAGTCGGCGGCGCTGACCTGCGCCCACAGCTTCTCGCGGTCCTCGGCCAGCGCGGGGATGCGGTCGAGATCGACCGACAGCCGGGCATCCGGGAACCACGGGCCAAGCCCCTCGGCCACGCCCGACAGGATTTTCCCCGCCAGCGGCAGCAGGGTGAGCCGCCACAGCGCGCGGTTGGCCTCGCGGTAATTGGCGTAGGTGTTGTCGCCCGGCAGGCCGAGCAGCATCGGCGGCACGCCGAAGGCGAGCGCGATGTCGCGCGCCGCCGCGGCCTTCAGCGTGGCGAAGTCCATGTCCGCCGGGCTCATCGCCATCGATTGCCAGGCCAGCCCGCCTTCCAGCAGCATCGGCCGGCCCGCATTCCCCTCGCCCGAGAAAGCGCGTTCCAGCTCGCCCTTCAGCCGCTCGAACTGCTCGCCCGTCAGCGCCATGCCGTCGCCCGGCTGGTGCACCAACGCGCCCGAAGGCCGCGCTGCATTGGCCAGCAGCGCGCGGTTCCACTCCGTCGCCGCATTGTGCGCGGCGACCGCACGCTCGGCGGCGGCAAGGCAGCCTGCGCCGTAATGGTCGTCGCCCGGATGGATCGATTTGAGATGCACGATCTCGGGCCAACCGTTCTCGTCCTCCAGCGGGATGGCAACCGTGCGCGCGCCGAGCCGGTACTCGTAGGACGCGGGCCAGCCGTCGGGGCCGGGCAGGATCGCCACCCGCTCGGGGCGCAGCGCGAACAGCTCCACCGGCGTACCCGCGCCGTCCTTCAGCACCTGCACATAGGCATTGCCGTGCAGCAGCAGGTGCGCCGCCAGCGTTTCGAGCAGCGACTGCCCGGCGGACGTCGCGCCGACCAGCTTCGCGAGCGCCGGATCGGTATCGGCCAGCGGCGCGCTGCCGACGCCCTCGGCCACGATCCGCACGCTGCGCTGCGCGACCGGGTTCTCCACGAACGCCTGCCGCAGCGCGCCGGAATAGTCGAACGGCCGATGCGCCGGACCGCCCTCGAAAGCGGTCGCCCACGGCGAAACGAACCCGCGCGCGATAGGCACGCGGGGAGCCGCCCCGCCCTTGAAGGCGGAAGCGATGGTAGTGAGGAAAGACATGTGATTTGCTCCCGGATGAGGAGTGTGGGACTACTACGTCGTCATGCGACGGAGGGGCTTTGAGGCGGAGGTTTGCAATCTTGTCGTACTGCTTCGGCGCCATGGCCACCTCGTGCAGCGAACGTGCACCGGTGGACTGCGAAGCCGTCGCGCGTGAAATCTACGCCTGCGTCGGCGATGATGCGGATCGCATCACAAGCTGCATTCCGTTTTCGCGTCCGGCCAGACTGAGCGGCGTCTGGACGAGCGACTTCGAACACAACGTCTTCTTCGAAGACGACGCCAGCGAGAGCGACATGGATGATCTGGCGCGGTTCGAACGCTATGTCGTTGAATACCCGGAACTGACCGGCGCCGGTGAGGCTCTGCGTTCCGTGAAGCAAGGCAAAGATGCCGTTATCGTACACCTCTCCTTCATCGGGCGGCGCCCTCTGTGCGACCCGATCCACTCGCGTCCATGGATACTTGTCGACAAGGTGATCTCCCATCGCATTCTGGAGAAGCGCCCACCCGGCGCAATCACTTGGGACCCGGATAACGCGAAGCAATGAGAAGAAGTCCTGCAGCATTTCGAGCAAGCCTGCTCGTTGGCCTCACCATGCTGCTGACCGGTTGTTCCTACATCTACGACATAACGGCAGAACTCCGCGGCGGGGAACTGGTATTCACCAGCGGGAAGGACTGGTTTCGCGAACGGTGCGTGCGCGAGATCGCAGTGATTGCCGCTGATCGAAGGGATCGCGCCGAGGCGGCGCCGGGCGATGACGCCAGCCGCGGGGGCTTTGGCATGTACTGGCGCGACGTCGTCGGTTATCACTGCGCCAATCGTTTTCCGATTGGCTACGGGCAGCGGCTTGCCGGTGAGGCATTGCCCGAGGGACAGGCGACCGGAACCGTCAGTGCGAAGCCGCTCAAGATCGGCGTGGTATATGACGTTCAAACGGTTTCCGGTGCCACCGGCTATGGCAGCGGGCGGTTTGTAATCCGGGCGGATGGCACTGTTCAAAATTTTGGCACCTCGAAGCGCGACTAGAACCCGACTACCTGAGGCCTCCCAACCCGCCCCAGCATCAGCTCGGTCAGCGCCCAGACCAGCGCGTCGGCGCGGTCGGGCGAGCGGCCCGGGCCTTCGTAGCCGCCGCCCGCCATCAGGCCGCACAGCTCGTCCTCCAGCTTCGCGAACAGGGCGGCGTGGCGCACGCGGCCGGCTTCGTAGAGCGCGGCGACCGGTTCGGCGCGGGCGGTCTTGCCGCGGCTCGCATGGACCAGCTTGACCGGCAGGGTGATCTCCGCCGCGCGTAGCACGCTGGCGACCATCGCGCCGCCCTGATTGGCCTCGGCCACCACGCGGTCGGCGTGCCATGCCGCCGCCGCCTCCGCCACCGCACGCGCCCAGCGTTCGGGGCTGGGGCGCTCCACGCTGGCATCGGCGAGGACCAAGGCGGTGCCGTCCGCCAGCAGCGCGGCGACCACGATGCCGCAGGCGTCGCCCTGCGCGCTGGCGGGCGGGTCGACGCCGATGACGACGCGCGACCACGCACCGTCCGGCGCTGGCCCACCCCCCGATCCCGTGCCGCAGGCGGGAGGGGAAGCAGCTTCGCGGCACCGCTCCAGCAGGGCGCGGCTCCACAGCGCGCCGTCGACTTCGGCGAGGAGTTCGCCGTTCAGTTCCTGCCGGCCGAAGCTGGTGCCCGCATATTGCCGCTCGATCACCGCGATGAAGCCGGGCGAGAGATTGCGCGCATTGGCGAGCGTGGTGCCGCCGGTCACCACCGTGCCCTCGTCCGCGATCAGCCGCCGGACCAGCGGCACCGCGCGCGGGGTGGTGGTCACCACGCTGCGCGGATCGCGCCCGAGCCTGAGGCCGAGCTGGAGATTGTCCCAGCACGCCTCCGCCCGGCTGGTGCTGGCGGGCCATTTCGCCAGCTCGTCGCACCAGGCGTGGCTGTGCTGCGGGCCGCGGAGGCTTTCCGGCTCGGCGGCGGAATAGAGCCGCGCCTCCGCCCCACCCGGCCAGCGCAGCAGGTTCTTCGACGGCTCGAAGCGGGGGCGCTGCTTCGCGCCCGCCACCGCCAGCAGACCGCTCGGCCCCTCGACCATGATCGCGCGCGCCTCGGCCAGCGAGGCCCCGACCAGCGCGATCCGCGCGGTGCCGTCGGCCTGCGCGACGGCGCGGGCCCATTCGGCCCCCGCGCGCGTCTTGCCGAAGCCGCGGCCCGCCATCAGCAGCCAGGTCGACCATTCGCCCGGCGGGGCGATCTGGCCGTCATGCGCCTGGAGTTCCCAATGCTTGTCGAAGGCGAGTCGTTCGTCTTGGGCCATGTCCTGTATGAAATCGGCCCGTCGGCCGCGCCTTATGCGACCGAGATAGCGACCGCGTGCGTCCGCCATCTCAACCATGCGCGTCCTCCGGCGGCAGGTCGCCATCTTCGCGCCGCATCCGGTCGATCAGGTCGTTGATCGAGGCGATGACCTCTTCTTCGGAGCGCTCATCCTGGCTCGCGCGAATTTCCGCGATGGTCTGGCGATGCGCGGCGAGCAGGCGGATCGCGTTGGCGACGTCGATCCTGCGGTCCGGCAGGTTGCCGCGCAGATGCGCCAGCACCTCCATTTCCAGATGCTCGTACCCCTCGTGCAGCGCGGCGCGCCACTTCCGCGCGAAGGCGGGATCGTCGCGGCGCTTCTTGTAGGCGGTTGCGACGGGCACGTTGGCGGCGCGCGCGCTGGCCGAGACGCTGGAGCTGTGGGCCAGCTCCTCCAAAAACGCGGCGCGCCAGTGCGGCGGGGGCGGGGCGGTCTGCCCGCGCAGGGCCTTGCGCTGGCCGGCCTCGCGCGCCGCATCCCATGCGCGGGCGAGCCGCGCATCGTGCCGCCGCCGGTGATAGGCGGTGGACCGCTCCACCCCGGCCTCGCGAAAGGCCTCGGCCACACTCCCTCCCCTGCGAAGCGCGGCGAGGAACGGCTCCTCCCACGTCCGCCGTTCCGCATTGCTGGCGGTCATGGCTGGCCCTCCCAGGTCCGTTGATATGATGAAGCGCGACAGCCGAACGAGAGCGGGCGACCCCCCATTGCTGGAGCGCCGCCCGTTCGAATCACACTATCGCGATGTTCCGTTTCTCTAGGCGTTTATGTCGTTTACAAACCCAAGAGAAAGAACACCGCTCGCAAGGCGGAATAACCTAGGAAACACAGGGCCATAAACAGCAGGGTTCCGAATTCGAGGTCCTGCAATGACGGTGGCTTTCGCATGCCGCCGGGTAACCGATACGGTTAGATTTAGGAAAGGTCTTTGCGCGGAAGCGCGGAATGAATCTATTTGATTCAAAGCTGGCAATGCCATTCACCGCACTGGTGATTCGTTTCGTCGCGGTTTCAGCACGACTCACCTTGCAAGTAGGATTTAATATATCTAGATCGCGTTTAACAGGGCTTGAGGGGGGTGTGAGTCGAGCCATGATGATTGATCTAACAGCACTGAGCACAGCAGAGCGCGATGATTCTAAGGTTGAAGAACCTCGGCGGGCGCTTGACTATCCTAAATCCGAGCCAGTACTCGAAAGCTCCTACATATTTCCGAAGGTAGAGAGCAATGGCGGATGGAAATTCGCAGCACCCGGCGTTATCGCAATTTCCACGGACTGCTGACCTTACGTCTCAATCGCCGAAGTATTGGGCGAAGGAGAAAGATCGCTACCTCCGGCAATTGCTGATCCTTGATATCGAGGAAATTACCGGCAGACCATTGATGGTCTGTTTTTCGCAGCTCAATCAGCCCATCAATCATACCGATCCGGACGATATCGCTGAGATTATACAGGCGATTGATGGCGATGCATGCGATATCTTGATCCAGACCCCCGGGGGTTCGGTGGATGCCTGTGAAAAAATCATCTCCGTCCTGAGTAAGAAGTTCTCGGATTATCGCGTGATTGTTCCGAGCTGGGCGAAATCGGCCGGTACGGTAATTGCGCTTTCATCGAACGAAATCGTGCTGGGCATCAACTCTGAGTTAGGCCCAATAGACCCGCATCAGGCAATCAACGGAATGAGTGTTCCGTCATTGCTCAAGACCAAACGCTACCGCCACACGTGCGTACGATGGCTGACTTGAGCGCACAACGAATGCGACAGATGGCATTCGATATCCTCGAAAAGGGTATGATGAGCGGTAAGGATCATACCGAAGTCAATGATGTCCTGAACAAGATTTCGGACACTGCGGGGTATAAGTCGCACGGTGCGGTGATAGATTTTGATGAAGCTAACGCACTGGGACTCAAGGTTTCATTTCTAGAGCCAAGCGATCTGCTTTGGCGGCGCATTTGGCTGCTCTATTGCCTTTATGATTACGATATGCGGCTAAAGCAACTCGGCAAGATATTCGAGGGTAACAAGTTCTCAATCGGTCGACCTGCCTAATTTGCTGTCAGCCTTTGCGATCTTCCCTAGCCGTTCCTTAAAGCGCACCTCGTCTTCGTCGCATTCTAGGTCGCGCGCGGCTTCCTCAAACTTTTGCCTTTGACTCTTTTCGATTTTCGGGGTTGCTTCTGGCATCATGTCCTCGGAACAAAAAGAATGCGGGTACATAGCCTACATTGATGAGGCTGGCGACCCAGGCCTGAAAACCGTGCGCCCAATCGATCCGAACGGGGCGAGCGAATGGCTTGTTCTGAGCGCAGTCGTAATGAAGGCTGAGTGCGAACCCGTCGTTATCGATTGGGTTCGCGAACTAGTCGATGATCTTGGCATCAGTCAGAGAAGAGACCTCCACTACCGAACGCTGTCGCCGACGAGGAAACGTGTGGCTGGCGAGCGTATTGCTTCGCTGCCATTGCGCGGGTTTGCAGTCTGTTCAAACAAGAAGAACATGCGAGGTTATCGGAACCCGCGAGCTGAGAAAATCCCATCTCAACAGTGGTTCTATAATTTTTGTGTTCGATTGCTGCTGGAGCGTGTGACCGCCTTTTGTGATAGGCGCACCATCGATGATTACGGAGAGCGCCGGAAGATCAAAATCGAGTTCTCAGAGCGTGGCGGGCACCGATACAGCCAAACGAGTGCCTACCACTATTATCTCAGGCAACAGCAGCAAGCAGGGGCTCTCTACCTCACAAAGCGCGCACCGGTAACCGACTTGCTCGACTGGCAGATGATGGAAGCCCACCCCCATGGGGATCGTGCCGGACTCCAGCTTGCTGATTTCGTGGCGAGTTCATTTTACCAAGCAATCGACACTGGCGGATCGAGTAACTGGAACCTTGAACCCGCGCTAGCGCTTGCGCCTGTCATGGCGCGTGAAGGGCGATCGCAGAAAGATTTTGGGGTAGCGCTTTTCCCCTCCCGATGGTGGGAGGCGAAACTGTCGAAAGAACAGCAGCAAATTTTCCGCCACTACGGTTACGAGTTTGCAAGGTGGTAGGCCCCCAGCACCCGGATCTTACGCGCTTTTAGGCTGTCATCCAAAGGACAACCGTCACGCAAGGGGTGGCCCGTTCTTTACCTCGGGCCACAGGGCTTATCTGGCGTTGCCTACCGCCTGCTCTTTGAGCCGAAATGCGGGCAGTTGTCAAGATTCATCTAGCGATTCCAAAAACTTAAAGCTAAGTTGTTGAAATAGATTCGGAATATCTTGACGGAAGCGACTCGGGCGCGCCCGTCTCCCTCGGCCACGATTAGGCAGAGACGTTATCCCGCCGATAGGTGATGCGCTTGCCGACAATACCCTTCACCGCTTCTGCGCCACGCTGGCGATCATCGAAGCCGTTCGCGGTACGAGTGTTGTAGCGAAACTCGTACTCGGCAAGGTAGCGGTGCAGGTGATGCTCGCCACAATGCTGGTACACGCCGCGCATACCGCGCTTGAAGATGGAGAACGCGCCTTCGACGGTATTGGTGTGGATGGTGCGATCCTTGGGGCTCACAAACTCCATGCGGGCATGGGTGGTGGTGCCATGCTCGGCAAAGTCGCGGCCAATCTTGCGGTACATCTTGGCCTCGTCCGTCATAAGGCGGGCTTCGCGGGCGATGTTGTTGAGAACAATAGGGTGGATCTGATCGGCGGTGCTGCTGTCGATCTTGAACCAACGGCTCTGGCCGCTGTCACGGTCCACCAGCGCGACAACGCCGTGCTTGTGGTGAGTACCGCGACGGGTGGGAACGTCACGCTTGAAGCCGATGTAAGTCTCGTCAACCTCAACCGCGCCGCCTTCGCTGCCGAAGGGCTGGGCAAGGTCGCCGGAGCGCATCGCTTCGCGGATACGGTGGGCCAGGAACCACGCGCTCTTGTAAGTAATCTCTAGAACGCGGTGGAGCTGGTGGGCGCTAATGCCCTTCTTGCTCGACACCATGAGGTGAACGGCCTGCAGCATCTTGTGAAGCGGGATGCGCGCATGCTCGAAAACGGTGCCGACCTTCACGGTGAACTGCTTACGGCACTCACCGCACTTTTTCAGGCCGTGGCGAACCTTGCCCTCGGGGTGCTTCTTGCTCGGCTTAGTGCGAACACCCGAGAGGTCATACACGCGGCCATCGATCGCACCGCAATGCGGGCAAACCACTCCGTCCGCCCACACGATGCTTTCCAGATACTCGAAAGCCTTCGCTTCATCGTGGAAATAGGGGGAAGAGAGAACCGACATGGTGAAAATGCTCCGTTGTTGAGCATTATCTAGCACTTACCGCTGGGTTTGTAAAGTACACAATCGCCTTTCTCTAACCAAACAGCGTCACGATGTCAATAGAAAAGTGCCAAATGGGTTAACAGAGGCGTGATTGCCTCGGTTTCACGGTTCGTCTAGGCGATGCGCGCCGCCGCTTGCCCGGCGCGCGATTACGGGAAGGGCGCGCAGCCGATGATCAGGGGTCTCTACAACTGGGTGCTGGACAAGGCGGCGCATCGCCACGCGGTATGGTGGCTGGCGCTGTTCTGCTTCGTGGAGGCGAGCTTCTTTCCCGTTCCGCCGCACCCGCTGCTGGGCCTGATGTGCCTGGCCGAGCCGAAAAAGGCCCTGCGCTTCGCCGCCGTGGCCACCGCCAGCTCGGTCCTCGGCGGGTTCCTCGGCTACGCCATCGGCTGGGGGCTGTACGACACTGTGGGGGAGCAATTGCTCGCCGCACTGCACCTGACCGAGAGTTTCCCCGTCGCCGCCTGCTATCTGCGCGAGGCGGGCTTCTGGATCTTCGTGGCCAAGGGCGCGACCCCGATCCCGTTCAAGCTGTTGACGATCACCGCCGGGTTCATCGGGATGAACCTCGTTACCTTCTTCTTCGCGGCGGTGATCAGCCGCGCGATCAGCTTCATGATCGTCGGTGTCCTGTTCCGCCTGTTCGGTGCCCCGATCAAGCGCTTCATCGACAAGTATCTCGGCCTCGTCACCGCGGCGTTCATCGTGCTGGTGGTGGGCGGAGTGCTGGCCGTCACGCTGCTGGAGGGCGGCGACGGGGCGCAGGACCGCTGCGCCGGTGCGACGCAGGTCCATGCGGGGCCGCTCGGCTAGCCAAGGTCGGTCGCTGGTTGCGGCGCGATCGGGAACCCAACGCGTCCTGCATGGCTGTGACAGCAGGAGTTCGTTCACCAAAGGAGAGAGCCGTTGCGCACACCCATCATGACCGCCGCCATCCTGTCGCTGACCCTTCCGCTGGGCCTTGCCGCCTGCGGATCGAGCCAGGACGCCCCCGATACCGCCGCCGAGCAGACGCCCGCCGCCACCGAGACCATGGCGCAGACCGCGCCCACGGATGGTCCGACGCAGGCGAGCGCGACCCTGGCGACCGCCGATGGCAAGGATGTGGGCACCGTCACCGCCATGCAGACGCCGGACGGGGTGCGGATGATGATCCGCGTCACCGGCATGACCCCGGGCGCGCACGGCGCGCATATCCACGATGTCGGCACCTGCACGCCGGACTTCATGGCCTCCGGCCCGCACTGGGCACCGTTCGACACCGCGATGGGCCTCGGCAACGAGAGCGAGGCCGACGACAGCAAGGATGCGAAGATCACCGTCGGCGATGACGGTACCGGCACGCTCGAATACACGCTGGCCGCGCCTATCACGCTGGCGGGCATCATGGAAGGCGACGGATCGTCCTTCATGATCCATCAGCGCTCGGACGCGCCCAAGATGGACGCGGCGAACGGTAATGGCGATCGCATCGCCTGCGGCGTCTTCGCGGCCGCCACGCCGGCTGCAACCGGCACCTGAGCGCATCCCGCCGCTCGCGAAGAACGGTGAGCGCAGCTTCGCGGCGCGCTCCCGTTCCGCGCGGAGGGCCCAAAAGCGCGCAAGGTCGCTTAGGCAGGATGGTCGCCATCCCCGATCCGCGAGCAGGCGATCAGCCGCCCGGTCATCTCGTCGGTCGTGGCGACGGCGTGGCCCGACAGCCAGTGCCGCAGCATGGCAAGCTGCGCCGCCGCCATTCGGACACAAGGGAGCGGCGTCTGATCGCCCTCTGCCGGGCGGCCGCCATGCGTCGCGATCGCCTCGGCTAGGCGGCGCTCCAGTGGAAGGGCGGCGGTCGATTCGAGGATCGGTCGCACGAGCGACCGGCGTTCCCACAGATGCGCGACCATCGGCCGGATGTAGGAATGGGCCGCGCGTCCCGATGCGGCTGTGGTCAGCGCCAGCAGGATCGGCTGCAGCGCCGCTAGCAGGACATCGTCCTTGCCCCGGAAATGCTCGTAGAAGGTGGATTTGCCGACGCCCGCACGGGCGATGATATCGGCCACCCGGATCGCCTCGTAGCGCCGCTCGGTCAGGAGAGCGGCCAGCGCGTCCACCATCGCCGTCTCGCTGCTCGAAAGCTGCCGCGCCGTCCCAGACCGATGCCCCGCCATGGCCCGGTGTACCAGTTACGCAGCGTTGCGAAAACGTCGGCGCCCCGGACAATCGCCCTGGAAGGTCCGGACCGCCCCGGAAACGCGCCCTTTTCACTCGCCAACCGCCACGGCTCGCGCCACACCGGGGTCTCCTCGGAAAGGGAGTGAAGCGTCATGGAACATCGCGCGGTTGCGATCGTCCCCACCAGCGATCTGGGCGCGAGCGAGGCGTTCTACCGCCGCCTGGGGTTCTCGGTCTCCAGCGATTACGGCCACTACCGCATCCTGGAGGATGGCCGGGGGTGGCACCTGCACCTGACCCACGCGCCCGGCTGGCCGCGAAGGATAGAGGACAACCCGTTCGGCCTGTATCTCTATGTCGAGGATGTCGATGCCGTGGCCGACGCGGTGCGCGACCTGATCATCGAAGAGGGCAGCCCCCACGCCAAACCATGGGGGACCTACGAATTCGCGGTCAGCGATCCCAGCGGTCTGCTGGTGCGCGTCGGCCGGCCGATGGACTGAGCGCAAGCCGATTCTCGCGGCAATGCCTGTCACGGAGCTAATTCGTCATTACGCGGCAATACGAAGAAAAGGCCCGGATTAGCAAATAGTTAAGCGCCGCATTGCCATTCTACGGCATTATGTATCGGGAAAGGTCGGTCAGGGAGCAGAGTCGTGCGCGCCTGAAGCGCACCATCTGGCGCGACGCGCTGATTATCTTCGGCGTGTTCACGGGCCTGCTCGCCTTTTTCATTTCGGTCCAGGCGTTCGAGCATGTCGTCAACTTCTCGGACGGCCACGAAAGCTGGGAACTGGACGAGATCCTGACCGCGATCATGGTGCTGCCCGTCGCCATGGCCATCTTCTCTCTGCGCCGCTTGCGCGAGGTGCACGCCGAGCTCGAGGGACGGATCGAGGCGGAAGAGCAGGCGCAGGCCATGGCGATGCACGATCCGCTGACCGGCCTGCCCAACCGCCGCAATTTCAACCGGGTGCTGGATCACGCGATCACCGATGCGGACGAACGCCCGCTCGCCCTCCTGCTGATCGACCTCAACCGGTTCAAGGCGATCAACGATCTTCACGGCCACCGCGCAGGGGACGATCTGCTGATCGCGGCGGCCAGCCGCCTCGCGGAGCATATCGGCCCACTCGCCTTCGTCGGCAGGCTCGGCGGCGATGAATTCGTCGTCCTGCTGAAGGACGTGCGGGAGGGCGACGCGCTGATCGCCCGGCTGGAGAAAATCTCGGCCTGCTTCGATCCCCCCTTCCAGCTGGCCGCCGGGCCGGTCTCGGTCGGCGCGAGTATCGGCGTCACCTATGTCGATACGCTGGACCTGTCGGCCGACGCGGTGCTGTCGCAGGCCGATGCCGCGATGTACGAATGCAAGCAGCAGCGCGGCAATGGCTTCCGGTTGTTCGAAGCGGGCATGGAAACGGTCGCGATCCACCGGGCGGAGATCGAGGCGGAATTGCGCGACGCGCTGCGCAGCGGGCGGATCGAGCCGTTCTATCAGCCGCTCGTCCGGCTGGAGGATGGCCGCATCATCGGATACGAGGTGCTGGCGCGCTGGCGGCTCGACGATGGCAGCCTGCGCATGCCGGACGACTTCATTGCCGTCGCGGAAGAGGCCGGCCTCATCTCGAACCTGTTCTACGCCCTGCTCGAACGCGCCGCCGCCGATGTGCGACAGTGGCCGGCGGACCTGATCTTCGCCGTGAACCTCTCCCCGGTGCAGTTCGGCGACGCGTGGCTGATCGAGCGCGTGCTGCAAATCCTCACCGAAGCCGGGGTGGCGCCGGGGCGGCTGGAAATCGAGATCACCGAAAATGCCTTGGTGACGGATATCGAACTCGCCTGCGACATCATCCGCCGGTTCAAGCGCCAGGGGATCAAGATAGCGCTCGACGATTTCGGCACCGGCTATTCGTCGCTGCGGCATCTCGGCGAGCTGGAATTCGACAAGCTGAAGATCGACCGGTCCTTCATCGCCAACCTCCAAAGCAGCGAATCCTCGCGCACCATCGTGCGCACCATCACCGCGATGGCGCACAATCTCGGCCTGCAGGTGACGGTGGAGGGAATCGAGAATGCCGAGAGCGCGCGCAGCGTCATCGATTTCGGCTGCGACATCGGGCAGGGCTATCTCTACGGACGCCCTGCTTCCGAGGCCCGGCTCGATCGCGACGATGAGCCGGGCGAACGCGTGGCGTGACCCGCCGGGCGCGCTTCGACGGCCGCTTTAGCCCTGAAAATTCGTCTCCAGCGTGATCTCGCAATCGAGCAGCTTGGAAATCGGGCAGCCTTCCTTGGCCTTCTTCGCCAGCTCCTCGAACTTCGCCTGATCGGCGTCGGCGACCTTGCCGGTCAGCGTCAGGGCCGATTTGGAAACCCTGAACCCGCCGTCGGGATCGTCTTCCAGGGTCACCTTGGCGGTGGTTTCGAGATGGCCGTCTTCGAAGCCTGCGTTCCCCAGTTGGATCGACAGCGCCATCGTGAAGCAGCTGGCATGCGCGGCGGCGATCATCTCTTCGGGATTGGTGCCCGGCTTGTCCTCGAACCGCGTGTTGAAGCCATAGGGATGGTCGAGCGCGCCCGACTTGGTCTTGACGTGGCCCTTCCCGGACTTGCCTAGGCCATCATAGGTCGCGGTGGCGGAATTGGTGGTCTTCATCTGCGTTTCTCCGTTTAGGGTTCGCGCGATAGACGGATCGGGCCGGCTATGCGTTCCCCGCTTCGGACGCTCTTCTCAACTGGCGGATTTCACCACGTACAACTCCCCATCGCCATCAAGGATATAGAGGCGTCCGTCGGTATCCCGGACGACCGCCACCGGCCGCTCCAGAGTGCCACTATCTGGCACGAAATCGGCGGTCCGGTTCTCCATTTCGGTGGACGGATGCAGAATCCCGTCACTCAGGAAACCGCCACGGAAGGCGAAGATCTTGCCTGAAGCGTCGGTCACCAGAACCCGGTCGTCGAGGCTACCGATGCCGCCGGTGTAGTAGACTCCGCCCGTCATGCCCTGACCCTGGAAAAAGCCATCGCCGTATGTGTAGGTAAGCGACGGGCCGATAACGGCGGCCGGTGGGTTGTCTATCCGCTCGTAGGTTCCCTCGCGATACGGCCAACCAAAATCGAGGGGCTGGGCGTTCTGATTGAAGTAATCGACTTCTTCCTGCCGCCCGGTTCCGCTGTCGAGCAGGAAACTGCGTGACGCGTAGCCACCTCCGCCCGCGGGCGCATGGACACCGTCACCGAACAGTTCCGCAGCGATGCAATAACTTGACAAGGAAGCGCCGCAATAGGGATCGACCTGGACGCGATAGAACTTGCCGTAACCGGACGTGGGATCCTGCGCGAGTTGTCCCCCGGGATCGCCGAGGGCCCCGAACAGGAACCCGTCGCCGCCGATGAAGAGCGTTCCGCGCGCTTGCTGCGAAGAAGGCTGTGCAATCCGCGTGGAGATGGAATAGTTCTGTCTCGATTCCTGCAAGACGATCGTACGAACGAAGACGCCCTTCCCGGAGATATCGAGCATCACGACGCCGTACCCGTTGAAGTGCGCCACCGCGAGAACGCGGCCCGTTTCTCCGGGCAGGAAGACGTTGCCGGTAAGATTGCCGGACGCCGATCCGCCGAAGAATTCGCGGACCGTGCCGTCTTGGGAGACGGCGATGAGGCCGGCGGAGCCCCGGGTTCGGGCTGCGATCACCGGGTCGTTCCCGAGGCCGCTAACAAGGCGCGTAACCGCGACGCCCTCGCGGTCGTTCGTGACTTCGACTGTCAGTGCGAGGTTTGCCGCGCCACCCTTGCCGTCCTTCGCTGTCAGGGTGACTTGGTAGAGATTGTCGTAGCCCGCATCGGTAGGCTGGTCGAAATTGGGCGCTTTGACAAAGTTGAGCGCGCCGCCGGAAATTGAAAACGCAGAAGCATCGCTCCCACCGGAAATCGATATGGTGACCGGGTCGCCGTCGGGATCAGTGGCAGTGGCCGTGTATATCGTTCCACCCGAATTCTCGACTACCGAGACCGCAGATCCCGAAGTGAAGGTCGGAGCTTGGTTTGTCGGGGCGGACGGCGGGGCTGTCGGCGTGGATACCCCGTCATCACCCCCACACGCTACCAGAGCAAATGACGCAAACAACGCAGCATAACGCCGCCCACCGATCGTGATACCGCCCATCATGCACCCCCCATTTGAAGGAGGTGGTCGCATTGCTGGCGCGAACCTGCAATGCAAAAATTCTCAAAATGTCAGATGATCCCCACGGCCTTCCCCGCCGCCTCGAACATCTTCAGGATAGTGTCCACTTCCTCCTCGCTGTGTTCGGCACACAGCGAGCAGCGCAGCAGGGTCATGTTGGCGGGCGTTGCGGGCGGGCGGGCGAGATTGACGTAAAGCCCTTCGGTCAGCAGCGCTTCCCACATCGCCGCGCCCTGCTCCAGGTCGGGCATGATGACCGCCACGATCGCGCTCTGCGGCTCGTCGGTGCCGAGCTCGAACCCCAGCTCCTTCAGGCCGCCATGCAACCGCTTGGAATTCTCCCACAGATGCGCCCGCTTGTTGCTGCCCTGCATCAGTTTGCGGATGGAGGTGCAGGCAGTCGCCACCACGCTTGGCGGAAGGCTGGCGGTGAAGACGTAGGGGCGGCAGACCAGCCGCATGATCTCGAACTTGGGATGGTTGGACACGCAGAAGCCGCCCACCGTGCCGACGCTTTTCGAGAAGGTGCCGATGACGAAATCGACCTGGTCGAGCACGCCCTGGTCCTCCGCCACGCCGCGGCCGTTCTCGCCGATGAAGCCCATCGAGTGCGCCTCGTCGACCAGCACCATCGCGCCGTTTTCCTTCGCGACGCGGATCATGTCCTTCAGCGGGGCAACGTCGCCCAGCATGGAATAGACCCCTTCCAGGACGACGAGCTTGCCCGCGCCTTCCGGAATGCGCTTCAGGCGCTTTTCCATCGCCTCGATATCGTTGTGCTTGAACGGCACGATCTCGGCATCGCCCAGCTTGCACCCGTCCCAGATGCTGGCGTGGCTGTCGATGTCGAGGACGACGTAGTCGCCCTTGCCCGCGATGGTGGAGATGATGCCGAGATTGGCCTGATAGCCGGTGGAAAAGACCATCGCATGGTCCATCCCGTAGAATTCGCGCAGCGCGTCCTCGCACTCGCGGTGCCCCTGATAGGTGCCGTTCAGCACCCGGCTGCCGGTGGTCCCGCTGCCGAAATCGCGCAGCGCCTGCTCGCCCGCCTCGATTACCTGCGGATCGAAGGTCATGCCCATGTAGTTGTAGGTGCCCAGCAGGATCGTCTCGCGCCCGTTGCAGATCGCCCGGGTCGGCGACAGCACCTGTTCCATCACCAGGTTGAACGGATCCGCAGCCCCGCCCGCGAGCAGGTTCTCGCGCGTCTCGATCAGCCCGTCGAACTTGCTGAACAGGTCGCGGTCGCCGCCTTCGCGGGTCTGCGGCTGGTCGGAAGTGGCCAGCCCCTCGCTCATGCGTCTGCCTGCAGCTTGGTCACCGCATCGACCAGCTGGCCGTAGGTCTCGATCTCGGCCTGCTGGTTCATCGAGATGATGATATCGAACTCGTCCTCGATCGCCGCGACGAAATCCATCACCGTCAGGCTGTCGAACTCCAGATCGCCCTGGAACGTGGTCGCATCGGTGATCGCCACGCCCTTCTTGTTGAACGGTTCGATGAGCTCGCGGATTTTCTGGTCGACCTCGGCGCGGTCCATGGCGGTGTGTCCTTTAGCAAACTGGCCCTCGCGGCAAAGCGGGGGCACGGGGGTATTGTCAAGCTCTGCGGCGTATCACGCGCTGGCCAGCAGGCGTTCGACGCAGGCGGAAAACGGCCCGATCGACACCGGCTTGGCGAGGTATTCGGCCGCGCCCGCATCGCGAATCCGGTCCTCGTCCCCCTTGCCGGCGAAGGCGGTGACGGCGAGGATGGGCACGTCCGCCAATCCGGCCTCGCGCTTCATCTGCGCGATCAGGTCGAGGCCGGAGATATCGGGCAGCTGGATATCCAGATGGCGAGATCGGGGCGGAACTTGCGCGCGGCGGGCAGCGTGCTCGCCCCGTCGGGACAGCCCATCACCTCGTGCCCGCGCGCCCGCAGCACGTCGCAGAACAATTTCCGGTTGAGGTCGTTATCCTCGACAACCAGTATTCTCTTTGTCACGGCGGGGCTCATCCTTTCGATCCCCCGACCCTAGGCCAGCCACAGGACGCAAGACAATCATTCGCGAGCCCAAACCCCACGAACATTCCCCCAGCGACCCCGACGCGCTGGCGCTGAACGCGCTCGGCTGGGTGCTGACCGACGACCAGCGGGCCGAACGGCTGCTGTCGCTCACCGGCCTGACGCCCGAGGTGCTGCGCGACCGGCTGACCGACCGGCAGGTGCTGGCCGCGGTGCTCGACTTCCTCGCCAATCACGAACCCGACCTGCTGCTGGCCGCCGACGCGCTGAGCGTCGAACCGGCGGACCTGCTGGCCGCGCGCGAGAGGCTGGCGCGATGAGCGCTTCCTCCGCAAAACGCCCGCTGGTCATCTGCGACTGCGACGAGGTGCTGCTGCACATGGTCAGCCATTTTCGCGACTGGCTGGCGGAAACGCAGGCGATCGAATTCCGCATGCAGGGCAACGATTTTGCGCACGCCATGCGCTGGCAGGAAACAGGCGAGCTGGTCGAGCAGCCCGAGATCTGGCGCCTGCTTGGGCGCTTCTTCGACACCGAGATGGACCGGCAGGATCCGATTCCCGGCGCGCTGGAGGCGATCGCCGAGATTTCCAGGCATGCCGAGGTGGTCATCCTGACCAACCTGCTCGACGAACGGCGCGAGAGCCGGGTGGAACAGTTGCGCAAGTTCGGGCTGGAGGTCGAGGTCTATACCAACCAAGGCCCGAAAGGCCCGGCGATCGCCGACATCATCGAACGCCACGCACCGGGCAAGACGATCTTCATCGACGACCTGGCGCAGCATCATGGATCGGCGGCGGAAACCGTGCCGGACGTGATCCGTCTGCACCTGTGCGGTGAGCCCTCGCTCGCCCCGCACATCGCGTGCGGCAAGGAGGCGGGCCACGCCCACGCCCGGATCGACAGCTGGGACGAGGCGCTGCCGTGGATACTGGAACAGTTGAAGGAGGACGAGGACGCATGAGCATCGAGAACAGGTTGAACGAGCTGGGCCTGAAACTGCCCGAGGCGGCAGCCGCGGTCGCGAGCTATATCCCGGTGGTGGTGCAGAACGATTTCGCCCACGTCTCCGGCCAGCTCCCCTTCATCGACGGCGAGCTGGTGACAGGTCGGCTGGGCGAGGACGTCTCGCTGGACGAGGGGATCGCAGCGGCGCGCGCGTGCGGACTGATGATCCTGGCGCAGCTGCACCAGGCGCTGATCCCGCTCGACCGGGTGGCCCGGATCGTGAAGCTGGGGGCGTTCGTCAATTCGACTCCCGATTTCACAGACCAGCCCAAGGTGGCGAATGGCGCATCGGACCTGATGTTCGACGTGTTCGGCAAGATCGGGCGGCATTCGCGCGCGGCGGTCGGCGTCGCCGCGCTGCCGCTCGGCGCGGCGGTGGAGGTGGATGCGATTGTCGCTCTTCACCCCCATTGATCGCCGGCGCGCGCCGCCCCCGGCCCCCGGGATCGCGGACTGGCTGGGGCAATGGGCCTACGCCCATCGGGGCTTGCACGGCGAAGGCCGAGTGGAGAACTCGCTGTCGGCGTTTCGCGCCGCGGTGGACGCGGGCTACGGCATCGAATGCGACATCCAGCGCAGCCGCGACGGGCGGGCGATGGTGTTTCACGACTGGGAGCTGGATCGCCTGACGGGGCAGCGCGGCCCCGTCGCCGCGCGGACGGCGGACGAGCTGGCAGCCATCGGACTGACCGGTGGCGGGGATACGATCCCGACGCTCGACACCGTGCTGGGCGAGATCGCCGGGCGCGTCCCGCTGCTGATAGAAATCAAGTCGCGGCGCGGAATGCCCGTGGTTCCGGTGTGCCGCGCGGTGCGCACCGCCCTGGAGGGCTATCGCGGCCCATTCGCGGTGATGAGCTTCGACCCGCGCATCGCGCGCTGGTTCGCGGCTGAAATCCCCGGCATGCCGCACGGGCTGGTGGTGACGGAGGAAAACGCGCGCGGGGTTGCCGGAACCTGGCGGCGGCACGCGGCGCTGTGGCATGCGAAGCCAGCCTTCCTCGCCTACGATATCCGCGACCTGCCCAGCGCCTTCGCCGCGGCGCAGCGCGCCCGGGGTCTGGGGCTCCTGACCTGGACCGTGCGCGGCGCAGCGCAGCGTGCGGTGGCCGAGCAGCATTGCGATGCCCCGATCTTCGAGCAACGCGACGAAGTGGAGGCCGCGTGAGCGAGCTGGTCGGGCGCATCCGCGGCAGCGTGGGCGAATTCGATCGCGGCGCGTGGGATGCGCTGGCGGGGCCGGGCAATCCCTTCCTCTCGCACGCCTTCCTGACCGCGCTGGAAGATTCGGGCAGCGTCGGGCCCGGCACTGGCTGGGACCCGGTGCCGCTCGCGATCTCGCAGGGGGAGGACGGTCCGCCGCTCGCCGCCTTGCCCGCCTATCTCAAATCGCACAGCCAAGGCGAATATGTCTTCGACCATGGCTGGGCCGACGCGTGGGAGCGCGCGGGCGGCAGCTATTATCCCAAGCTGCAGATCGCGGTGCCCTTCACCCCCGCGACCGGGCCGCGCCTGCTGTTGGCGGACGAGGCGCTGGCCGCGCCGCTGTTGCGCGCGGCGGAGATGTTCTGCGACCAGAACGGCATTTCGGGCGCCCATGCGACCTTCATCGCACCCACGCAGGTGCCGCTGTTCGAGGATGCGGGTTGGCTCATCCGCTCCGACATCCAGTTCCACTGGGAAAACCGTGGCTACGCGGATTTCGACGCCTTCCTGGATGCGCTTTCCAGTCGCAAGCGCAAGAACCTGCGCAAGGAACGCGAGCGCGCGCAGCAATCGGTGGACGAGATTCGCCACCTGACCGGCGACGATCTGACCGAAGAGGTGTGGGACGCGTTCTGGCGGTTCTACCAGGATACCGGACAGCGCAAATGGGGCCGGCCCTATCTGACGCGCGAGGCCTTCAGCCTGCTGGGGCAACGGATGGCCGACCGGATCCTGCTGGTATTCGCCTATAGCGGCGGCGAGCCGGTGGCGGGCGCGCTGAACATGATCGGGGACGATGCGCTGTATGGCCGGTACTGGGGCTGCACGCGCGACATCCCCTATCTGCATTTTGAAATCTGCTATTACCAGGCGATCGATGCCGCGATCGCGCGCGGGCTGGCGCGGGTCGAGGCGGGTGCGCAGGGCGGGCACAAGCTCGCCCGCGGATACGAACCGGCGCAGACATATTCGGCGCACTGGATCGCGGATCCCGGATTTCGCGCCGCGATCGCCGATTTCCTGGAGCGCGAGCGGCAGGGCGTGGCGACCGACCAGCTCTTCCTGGGCCAGCGGACGCCGTTCAGGAAAGACGGCTGATCAGGCAGCGCTGCGTTCGGCGGACAGCCATTCGCGGGCCCGGCGCTGCGCCTCGGCAATCTCGCGCGCGGTCATTTCGTCGGCGATCTCCGCCCGGCACCAGCACGCGGCCTCGTGCCCCCGCGCGGCGGCGAGGTTGAACCATTTATGCGCCTCGATCATGTCGCACCGCGCGCCGTGGCTGCCGGTCGAGAAGATCACGCCGAGATCGTACAGCGCCTCGATTCGCCCGCTGGCGGCGGCGGCCAGGCATTCGGCCACCAGCGCGTCGGCCAGATAAGGCGGCATTTCCCCCGCCGCCTCGATCGCTCTCATCTGCATACGGGTTTCCCCCTGTTTCGCGCCGGACATGCCGGCTCCCCACCCCGAAAGGTGCGACAGCATGGTAAAAACTTCGTTAAGCATGGCGCGCGTAGTGGCTGCGAAACCCCTCCGCCCGGTGTCCCCACCTAGTCCCGCGCCCAATTGCAGAGCGCGCTTGTGCCCGCCCGGCGCGGCTCCTATAGGCCCGCTCGTGGATCGGCGGGGAATGTTGCGGGGTCGCACTCGCTTCGTCAGTGAGCCCGGCGGGACGAGCTGAAGAGGATCGGATGTCCGCTTTGCCCAACGATGACAATGCCATACTCTCGCGGGCCAACGCCGTGCTCGACGCCGGTTACGTGCCCGACGACGACGAGCCCTATATGGGCGAGCGGCAGCAGCATTATTTCCGCAAGCTGCTGATAGAGTGGAAACGCTCCATCCATACCGATGCGGGCTCCACCCTCCAGAACCTGCAGGACGGCCCACTGCGCGAGCCCGACGTGGCGGATCGCGCATCGAGCGAGACCGACTGGAGCATCGAGCTGCGCACCCGCGACCGGCAGCGCAAGCTGATTGCCAAGATCGACGCGGCCCTGCGGCGCATCGACGCGGGCGAGTACGGCTATTGCGAAGTAACCGGCGACCCGATCGGGTTGAAGCGGCTGATCGCGCGGCCGGTCGCCACGATGAGCGTGGAGGCGCAGGAGGCGCACGAGCGGCGCGAGAAGATTTCGCGCGACGATTGATCGCGCGCCACCGATTCGGGCTTCATGGCTTGTTAGCCGTGGCCTTAAACCTTCGTTAGCCGTCGGCGCGCTATCTCGTAACCATCTCGGTATATCCGCCACCGCGTCCCGGGCGCTGGCCAGCGAAGAGGAGAAAGCGAGAAACCATGTCTGCGGTCGACACGCGATCCATTTCGCGGGACAGCCTGCTGCTGCTGGCCGAGGTTTCGGCTGGCGAGGGCGCGCCTGTGCGCGTGAAGGTGCGCAACCTGTCTGCCGGCGGCATGATGGCGGAAGGCGACATCCATCCGCAGCGCGGGGCGAAGCTCGACATCAATCTGCGCAATATCGGCTGGATCGACGGGACCGTGGCCTGGACCCAGGACGACCGCTTCGGCATCGCCTTCGACCAGGAAATCGATCCCAAGCTGGTGCGCGCGCCCGGCCCGGCCAAGGGCGAGGACGGGTACCAAACGCCGCGCTATCTGCGCCCGGCGGTCGACGATAGCCGCTTCGCCGGCGGCCCCCGGCGCAAGATCTAGCATTTGGCCCGCTGACCGCGCCCCGCTTGCCTGCTAGGCCTTGCCCGATGCGGGCGTTGCCGATCCTGATCCTGTTCCTGGCCCTCGCCATCGCGGGGTGCGACCGCTCCGACCCGCAGGGCGGGGTCGCGCTCGCCACCATCGACGACAACCCGATCGCGGCCGATCCCGGATTGCGCCTGTCCTACGCCGAACAGCAGGTGCGCGGGGCCGTGGCGGAGGGGCTGGTCACGCTGGACGCGGCGGGCGAAGTGGTGCCGGCCGCCGCCGAAAGCTGGATCGTCACCGATGACGGGCGCAGCTTCATCTTTCGCCTGCGGCAGGTCCGCTGGCCGGACGGATCGGAACTGACCGCGCGCGAAGTGCGCAATTCGCTCCAGCGCGCGCGCAAGGAACTGTCCGGCACCTCGCTCGGCCTCGACCTGGCGCGCATTCGCGATATTCGCGCGCTGACCAACCGGGTGGTCGAAGTCCGCCTCACCAGCGCCATGCCCGAATTTCTCCATTTGCTGGCGCAACCTGAACTCGGAATACGCAAGCGGGGCTCGGCGGCAGGGTTGGGCCCGATGCGGCTGGTCCCCGAGCGCGACGTCTCGATCCTGACCTTTCCGGAAAGGGCACCGGACGAGCCCGCCGCGGAGGATCGCCGCGTCGTGTCGCTGCGCGCGCTGCCCGCCCGCGAAGCGATTGAACAGTTCCACAGCGGCGCTCTGGCGGCGGTCTTCGACGGCCGGTTGCAAGACTGGCCGTTCGCCGATGTCGGGCCGCTGTCGCGCGGGACCATCCGCCTCGATCCAGCGCTCGGCCTGTTCGGGCTGGAATTCGTCAATGCCGACGGGCTGCTGGCCGATGCCGCGCGGCGCGAGGCGCTGTCGATGGCGATCGATCGGGAGGCGCTGTTGCAGCCGTTCAACGTGGGCGGGATCACCTACGCGACGCGGATGGTGCCCGATCTGGTGGTGCCGACCGAACTGGCCAGAGGGGATCGCTGGCCCGACCTGACGATCGCGCAGCGCCAGGCGGAGGCCGCGCGCCGCATCGCGGCCTGGGCGCGCGGCAGCGCCACGCCGCCGGTGCTGCGCATCGCACTACCGGGCGGGGAAGGGGGCGATCTGCTGTTCGCCGGCCTCGCGCGCGATTTCGCGGCGATCGGCGTCCGGCTCGAACGCGCGGAAGAGGGCGGCCCCGCCGATCTGCGCCTGGTCGACCGGCTCGCCCGCTACGCCGCTCCCCGCTGGTTCCTGAACCAGTTCAACTGCGCGATCTCGCGCAGCATCTGCTCGCCGGACGCCGATCTGCTGACGGCGCAGGCGGTGGCGGAGCCCGACGCGGCGCTCAGCACGAATCTGATCGCGGAGGCGGACGCGGCGCTGACCGGCGCGGAGGTGTTCATCCCCCTCGCCATGCCGATCCGCTGGTCGATGGTGCGCGGCTCGCTCGGCGGGTTCGCCGAGAACCGCTGGGGCTGGCATCCCTTGTTCCCGATCGCCACTGCCCCCACCTCGTGAGGGGTGAGAGAGGACCCCGACACGATGACAGACAGTGAGCGCGCCCGCCCGATGGGGATCGACCTGCCGACCGGCAGCGATCCCGCCTCCATCCGCCGGCGGATCGAAGCGATGGAGCAATTGCTGGAACGCAGCTTCCGCGTGCCCGGCGTGAACTACCCGATCGGGCTCGATTCGATCGTTGGGCTGATTCCCGTGGTGGGCGATTTCGTGACCGCCGCGATGGGCGCCTATATCGTTTGGGAAGCGCGCAATCTCGGTCTGCCGAAGTGGAAGCTGTGGCGCATGGGCGGACATATCGCCTTCGACACCGCGCTGGGGGCGGTGCCGCTGGTGGGCGATGCGTTCGACTTCCTCTATCGCTCCAACAGCAAGAACCTGAAGATCATCCGGAAGCATCTCGACAAGCATCATCCGGCCCAGCGCACGATCGATGGCTAGCATGATCGATGACTAGACCGGTTTCGCGCGCAACCAGGCCGCGCTAGGGCAACGGGCATGGCGAAACGCGACGTCACCTATTCCTCCTATCTCGATCTCGACCGCGTGCTCGCGGCGCAGCACCCGGTCTCGGGTGCCGACGACGAGATGCTGTTCATCATCGTCCACCAGGCGAGCGAGCTGTGGCTGAAGCTGTGCCTGCACGAATTGCAGCGCGCCCGGCGGCGGATCGTGGCGGACGATTTGCGTCCCAGCTTCAAGATGCTGGCCCGGGTTGCCCGCGCGCAGGGGCAGCTGATTCAGAGCTGGGATGTGCTCAGCACCATGACCCCGCACGATTATTCGCAGCTTCGCCCGCATCTGGGCGGATCGAGCGGGTTCCAGAGCGCGCAGTACCGGATGATGGAATTCCTCCTCGGCGGGCGCAATCCCGACATGGTGACCATGCACGAGGCGACGCCCGAGGTGGCCGCGGAATTGCGCGCCGAACTGGACCGGCCGAGCCTGTACGAGGAATGCGTCCGGTTGCTGGCGCGGCGCGGCTTCGCCATTCCGGACGAGGTGTTCGACCGCGACCGGGAAAGCCCCTGGGAACGCAGCGCGGCGGTGGAGGCAGCCTGGGCCGCGATCTACCGCGATCCGGAGGCCAACTGGGACCTGTACGAACTGGCCGAGAAGTTGGTCGATCTGGAATACCATTTCCAGCGCTGGCGCTTCGGCCACCTGAAGACGGTGGAGCGCATCATCGGCTTCAAGCGCGGGACCGGCGGCACGCCCGGCGTGCCCTATCTCGGCAAGGTGCTGGAGCAGGCCTTCTTCCCCGAACTGCTGAGCGTGCGGACGGCGTTGTGACCATCAAGTCCGCTCGCCCTGAGCCTGCCGAAGGGCCGTATTTCTCTTCCAGCGCTGCGCTCGAAGAAAGGGCGGTCCTTCGACAAGCTCAGGACGAGCGGGAAGGGGAGGGCTCATGACCGACCAGATCCTCTCCCGCGCCCGCGAGATGGACGCCGCCGATCCGCTGGCCCAGTTCCGCTACAGGTTCACCCTGCCCGAGGGGGTGATCTACCTCGACGGCAACTCGTTGGGCGCGCTGCCCAAGGCGACGCCCGCGCGGCTGGAGGAGGTCGTGCGCGGCGAATGGGGCACCGGCCTGATCCGCAGCTGGAATGACGCCGACTGGATCGACATGCCGCAGCGCGTCGGCGGCAAGATCGCCCCCCTGCTCGGGGCCCGGCCCCATGAGGTGATCGTCGCCGATTCGACCAGTGTGAACCTGTTCAAGCTGATCGCCGCCGCGCTGGAAATGCGGCCCGGTCGCAAGGTCATTCTGTCCGAACCGGGCAATTTCCCAACCGACCTTTACATGATCGCCGGGCTGGAGCGGCAGGGGCTCGCCGAGCGGCGGCTGGCTGAGCGCGTGGGCATCGCGGGAGCGCTGGATGAAGACGTGGCGTTGCTCCTCCTCACCCACGCGCATTACAAGACCGGCGAGCTGTTCGACATGGCCGCGCTGACGAAGGCCGCGCACGATGCGGGCGCGCTGGTGCTGTGGGACCTGTCGCATTCGGGCGGCGCGCTGCCGGTCGATCTGAACGCGGCGCACGCGGATTTCGCGGTCGGCTGCGGCTACAAATATCTGAACGGCGGCCCAGGCGCGCCCGCTTACGCCTTCGTGGCGGAGCGGCACCATGCGCAGCTCGCTCAGCCGCTGACCGGCTGGTTCGGCCACAATGCCCCGTTCGACTTCACCGACGATTACGAGGCGGCTGGCGGGATCGAGCAATTGCTGTGCGGCACCCCGCCGATCCTCGGCCTCGCCGCGCTGGAGGTGGGGGTGGATCTCGTCGCGGAGATGGGCGTCGATCGCCTGCACGAAAAATCCATGGCGCTGTCCGAGGCGTTCCGTTCCTGCCTCGCCGCGCACGGCGTCGAGCTGGAACTGGTTAGCCCCGAGGACCCCGAGCGGCGCGGCAGCCAATTGAGCTTCCGCCACGAGAACGCCTATGCCCTGTCGCAGGCGCTGATCGCGCGCGGCGTGATCGGCGACTTCCGCGCGCCCGACATCCTGCGCCTGGGCTTCGCACCCGCCTACCTCCGCTTCGAGGACATGGCCGAAGCCGCGCGCCACCTCGCCGAGGTGCTGGCGAGCAGCGAATGGCAGCGGCCCGAGTTCAATCGTCGGGCGGCGGTGACGTGATCTGCTAGACCACCGCCCGCGCCGCGATCGCCAGCAGGCTGAGCACGGCGATCGGGAACTGGGTCGGGCGCAGCCGCGCGAAGAAGGCGGGTGCGTTGCCACGCTTCGCCGCGCGGGTATCGATCAGCGTTGCCAGCGCGAAGCCGAGCGCCAGCGCCATCACGCCCCACAGCGGCGGCAACAGCACGCCCAGCCCGGCGAGCACCACGTAAGGGATCATCGTCGCGATCTCGACCGGGGTGGAGGCACGCTCGCGCTCGAACGCGAAGCCGCGCCGGACACCCGCGACGAACGCCAGGATGAGAGCGCCCCATACCTGCGTAAGCCACAGCGCCAGCGCCTGCCACGCGGGGGTGCCCAGCCACACGCCCAGCGCTCCCGCGACGAAGGGTAGCATCGGGCCGTAGCCGAATATGATGCTGGGGAGGGGGGTGGTCTCGCGGTCGCTCATGCCGACCTCAACCCATCGGGTTCACAGCATGCCGCATGCAGGGATTTGTGTCCGATGTCGCCGAATGTGGGCAGCGGCGGTATGCGCGACGCCAGTCGAGGAGCCGCGCATACCGCGCGCCAAGACCGTCAGGCGTAGGACAGGCCGGCGCTGCGAAGGCGGGGCTTGCGCGACCGCATGGCCCAGCCCAGAGCGCCAAAGCCGAGCAACATCAGCGCCCAAGTGGCAGGCTCCGGCACGCCGCCGGCGGTGGCGGTGATTGCGGTATTCGGCGTGGTCTGGAATCCAAACGAATTCAGTGTGGTGTTGGTCGTATACGCAAACCCGTAAAAGTAGTTGCCTGCCGATCCGACCCGCAAACCGAGGAAATTGTCGCCATTCGAATAGGGGGCCGCCGTGGCACGGGGAAAGGAGCCATATCCGCCCAACGTCGAATCATCATAGGTGACCGTGCCGCGGTTGACGAAGTCGACCGAAGGGCTCCCGAAGACGTTGCGCACGGCTGCGTTGCCTCTGGTGGAAACAGCGAGGGGCCCGAAGATATCGCCGGTGCCGCTGAAGGTGAAAGTGCCCCCCATGAAGCGGAAGCTCACCGGCGTGTCGCTGAAATCGGAGTTGAGCTTGACGATGAAGGGCGCTGCCTGCGCCGTGGTCGCGGTAAGGCCAAGCGCGAGCGCGCTCGTGGTGAGCAGGATCGCCCGGTTAATCGAAATCTTGCGCAAGGTCTTTCTCCTGTTACCCGTCGGCTACGATGGTTAACAGTTCCTTGGCGCGCGAGCCATCAAAGGCACTTTGAAAACAAATCAAAATTCCGATGGAACGCAAGGGTGCGCTGATTGTTTTGAGCCGAACGCGCGCGTAATCCTGCGCGCGCGTAATCCTGCATTCGCAGCCCGATTTATTCCTCCGGCGCGGTGTCCCAATAAAGCCTGCCGCGCCAGGTTTCGTGTGATTGGGTGGATAGCTCTTGCCGTGCTGCTGCAATTGCCACCTGATGGGGCGGATCGCGCCGTCTGTTCATGCGCTTCTTCCTCCGCTGAGCGTAGCGCGGGGTCCCCGGCAACTTTCGCGCTCCCCACACCTTGCGCGTCGGTCTAGCGCCCGCCTGTCTGCGCGTCGCTGAGTATGGTCGGCGATGGCCGCTTTCCTACCCGGCCCAAACGCGATTAGCTACGCGTCATGTCTGCCGTAGCTCCTCCCGCTCCGTTGCCGGAAGTTGACACCGAACGTTCGGTTTCCCGCAACAAGCCCTTGAAGCTGAGCCGAAAATCCAAAAGTCGCAGTTTCGCAAAACACCCCCTTCGGTGTTCCATGCGTGCCGCGATCACTCCTCCAGTTCGATGTCCCAATAGAGCCAGTCGCGCCAGGTTTCGTGGAGGTAGTTCGGCGGATAGCTCTTGCCGTGCTGCTGCAATTGCCAGCTGGTCGGGCGGATCGGGTCGCAGGCGAGGTGCATGTGCGCCTGGCGCGGGGTGCGACCGCCCTTCTTCATGTTGCACGGCGCGCAGGCGGTAATGATGTTCTCCCACGTCGTCTTGCCGCCGAGGCGCCGGGGCACGACATGGTCGAAGGTCAGGTGCTGCCCGCTGCCGCAATACTGGCAGGCGAACCGGTCGCGCAGGAACAGGTTGAAGCGGGTGAAGGCGGGGAACTCCGAATGCTTCACATAGTCGCGCAACGCGATCACGCTGGGGATCTTCATGTCGAGCGAGGGGCTGTGCACGCGCCGGTCGTAGCTTTCGACGATATCCACCCGGTCGAGGAACACCGCCTTGATCGCGGTCTGCCACGGCCACAGGCTGAGCGGATAATAGGACAGCGGCGTGTAGTCGGCGTTCAGCACCAGCGCGGGGCAGGCCGAAAGGTTGCAACCCGCATCCTCCGCCATGGTGCGGAAGCGGGACCGGTTTTCGATCAGATCGGACTTGAACACGGTGTGCGTCCCCAGCTGATTTCGATCAAAGCACCACTTGCGGCAAAAAGCGTCAAGCCTGTTACAGACACGCTATCCACAGTGTTTTCCACTTCGCGCGAGTCGTCTTCGCAACACCGATGCCCCTGACATGACGATCGTCACTCGCTTCGCCCCCAGTCCCAACGGCCAGCTTCACTGGGGCCACGCCCTGTCTGCGATCACCGCGCACGATCTGGCGCGGGCGGAGCCCGGCGGGCGCTTCCTGCTGCGGATCGAGGATATCGACGGCCCGCGTTCGCGCCCCGAACTGGCCGGGCAGTTCCGCGAAGACCTCGCCTGGCTGGGGCTCGAATGGGAGGAGGTGCCCGCCCAGGGGACCCGGATCGCCAGCTACGAGTATGCGGCACAGCGGTTGCGGGGGATGGGGCTGCTCTATCCGTGTACCTGCACCCGGACACAGATCGCGGCGGGGGCGGAGAGGATCGGACCCGAAGGCCCCGTCTATCCCGGCACGTGCCGCCATCGGACCGAGGAACCGGAAGGACCCGTCGCCTGGCGGCTCGACGTGTCAAAGGCGCTGGAGCGGACGGGGCCGCTCACCTGGATCGACGCGATCGCGGGGGAGCAGCGCGCCGATCCGCTCACCGCGGGCGACCCGGTGCTGGTGAGGAAGGGCCTGCCCGCCAGCTATCACCTCGCCGCGACGCTGGACGATGCGGCTGACGGGGTGACGCTGGTGACGCGGGGCATGGATCTGTTCGCCGCATCGCACACGCACCGGTTGCTGCAGGCGCTGCTGGGTCTGTCGGTGCCGCGCTGGCATCACCACCGGCTGCTGCTGGACGCGGAGGGGAAGAAGCTCGCCAAGCGCCGGGGATCGCGCGCGCTGGCCGATCACCGCCTTGCGGGCGAGGACGGGCGGGAATGGGCGCAGCGGTTGCGGGAGGGGCGCTGGCCCGCTGGCATTTCGCTGCAGAATGCCTAGATAGAAAGCATGAACGCAATCCTCATCATCGCCCTCGTGATCCTGATGGGCCTCGTCGTCTATTCTCTGGTTCGCGGGATCATCGCGTTTCTGCAAAGCACGCGGGAGGATCTGGAGGATCAGTCCAGCGATCGCGCGAGCGAGCTGCAGCTGATGCAGAACAAGATGATGTTCAACCGCATCAAGTATCAGGCGCTCGCCATCGTGGTGGTTGCGGTGTTGCTCGCGGTCGCCAGCTAGGCGCGCGCGCTTCCCCCCTTTTGCGACGTGGTCAAGCTCAACAAGATCTACACCCGCACCGGCGACGACGGCACGACCGGCCTGGTCGACGGCTCGCGCCGGCCCAAGCACGATGCGCGCATGGCCGCGATCGGTACGGTGGACGAGGCCAACTCGGCGCTCGGTTTCGCGATACGCAAGCTGTCGGGCGCGCCGGCGGACGATGTCCGGCGCATTCAGAACGACCTGTTCGATCTGGGCGCCGATCTCGCGACCCCGGCGGGCGAGGACGAGGATTTCGCGCCATCGGAAATGGTGTTGCGCATCGTCCCCGCGCAAGTCGACCGGCTGGAGCAGGGGATCGACCGGCTGAATGCCGATCTCGAACCGCTGACCAGCTTCATCCTGCCTGGCGGGACGGAGGCGGCGGCGCGCCTGCATCTGGCGCGCGGCACCGTGCGGCGGGCGGAACGCGACATGGCGGCGCTGGCGGCTGCGGAGCCGGTCAATCCGGCGGCGCTCGCCTACATCAACCGCCTGTCGGACTATCTGTTCACACTCGCCCGCGCGGCCAATGCCGATGCGGGCGGCGATCCGCTATGGGTGCCGGGCGCCAATCGCTAGCGCGCGCCAGGCAGACGCAAACAGGGGAATTACGATCATGAAGACGGTGGGAATCATCGGCGCGGGCCAGATGGGCTCCGGCATCGCGCAGACGGTCGCGGCGCACGGGATCGACGTGCTGTTGGCCGATATCGACCTCGCCACTGCCGAGAACGCGAAGGCGGGCATCGCCAAGGCGCTGGATCGGCTGGTCGCCAAGGAGAAGATCGACCAAGCGGCGGCGAACGAGACGCTGGGTCGTATCACCCCCGTGGCGGATTACGCCCCGATGGGCGAGGCCGAGCTGATCGTCGAAGCCGCGACCGAGAAGGAAGCGATCAAGCAGGCGATCTTCGAGAAGGCCGGAGCGGTGCTGGGTGAAGGCGCGATCATGGCCAGCAACACCAGCTCGATCCCGATCACCCGCATGGCGAACCACGCGCCCGATCCGGCGCGCTTCATCGGGCTGCATTTCTTCAATCCGGTGCCGGTCATGGGGCTGATCGAAGTCATCCCCGGCCTCGCCACCGCGCAAGAGACGACCGACCGGATGACCGCTTTCGCGCAAAGCCTGGGCAAGGAAGTGGTGCTGAGCCAGGACGAGCCCGGCTTCGTCGTCAATCGCATCCTGCTGCCGATGATCAACGAGGCGGTATTCGTGCTGGGGCAGGGCACCGCCAGCATCGCCGATATCGACAAGGGCTGCCGGTTGGGTCTCAACCACCCGATGGGGCCGCTGCAGCTGGCCGATTTCGTCGGTCTCGACACCTGTCTGGAGATCGTGCGCGTGCTCCACGACACCACCGGCGACAGCAAATATCGGCCCGCGCCGCTGCTGGTGAAATATGTCGAGGCGGGCTGGCTCGGCCGCAAGAGCGGCCGGGGCTTCTATGATTATTCGGGCGAGGAGCCCCGGCCTACCAGATAGGCGGAACCGGGCCGCAAAGCCGCTCGTTCATGGGGCAAAGGAGATACCAGCATGAGCGACGACAAGAAGACCACCCCCGACGTCGGCGAGAGCAAGGAAGCGCGCATGGCCGACCAGGCGCCCGAGATGCACAACGACGAGCAGGACGATCACCGCAGCCAGGCACAGGAAGTCGCCGAGGAGGCGGAAGGGACAACGCGCGAGACGCGCAGTCCGACCGAAAGCGTGAAGGGAGACAACAAGTCGGGCCTGATGAACGATTCGACGCAGGACACCGTCGATCACATGCGCGACATGGAAAGCTCCGGCCGGATCGACATGGACGCCTATCGCGGCGAGCCCAATATGGACGATAACGAGGACAAGTACGGCCGGTCGAACAAGCTCGACAAGGAGCTGACGTCGGACGGCAGCGACGTCCCGGAGAGCTGATCGTCAGGCTAAGGCAAGCCCGTCGTTGAGAATCCACAGCCCCGCGACCAACAGTAGCGCACCGAGGATCAGGCCATAGGACAACAGCTTGAAGTTCGGCAGCGATGCCGGCTTCAAGTGGTGCGACGAAAGCTTGGCGAGCGTGATACAGGCGCGGCGCTGAGCGACGAAGGCCAGCACCGCGCCGCCCATGATGAACGCGGTGGCGATCGCCTTCGCCAGCCAGGGCGGATCGAACTCGCCGAACAGCGCGCTGAAGGCGACCCCTATGCCGATCGCGGCCAGCGCGGTGCGCAACCAGCCGGCAAAGGTACGCTCCACCGACATGATGTTGCGATCTTCGGCGAGGTCCGTTCGGACCTCCGCCCACTTCACCCGCGGATCGTCTTCCTCAGGATCGTCCTGTGCCATGGGCGACAGGCTAGCGCGCGCATGCGCTTTTACAATTGATGGATGTCAGTCCTCGCCCGCTTCGCGTTTCAATGCATAAAGCCGGTCCAGCGCCTCGCGCGGGCTCAGCGCATCGACGTCGAGCGCGCGCAGGGTTTCGCGCAAGCTGTCGCACTCTTCCTCCTGCGCCTTCAGCGCCGCGCTGAACAGGGGCAGGTCGCCGAGCCCGGCCGCCAGCCCGCCGGTTTCGGCGCGTCCTTTCTCCAGTCTATCGAGGACCGATTTCGCCCGGGCGACCACTTCCTTCGGCACGCCCGCCAGTTTGGCCACCGCCAGGCCGTAGCTGCGATCCGCCGGTCCCTCGGCCAGTTCGTGGAGGAGGACCAGATCGCCTTTCCACTCGCGCGCGCGCACATGGTGCAGGCTCAGCGCATCGCAGCTTTCGGCGAGCCGGGCGAGTTCGTGATAGTGCGTCGCGAACAGGCAGCGGCTGCGATTGGTCCCGTGCACCGCCTCGACCACCGCCCAAGCGAGCGCGAGCCCGTCATATGTGCTGGTCCCGCGCCCGACCTCGTCCAGGATCACGAAACTCCGCTCGGTCGCCTGGCTCAGGATCGCGGCCGTCTCCACCATCTCGACCATGAAGGTCGAGCGCCCGCGCGCCAGATTGTCGCTCGCGCCCACGCGGCTGAACAGGCGATCGACGATCCCGATCCGCGCCGCTTCGGCGGGCACGTAGCCGCCCGTCTGCGCCATCAGCACGATAAGCGCGTTCTGCCGCAGGAAGGTCGACTTGCCGCCCATATTCGGCCCGCCGATCAGCCACAGCCGGTCGTGGGGCGCGAGGCGGCAATCATTGGGCACAAACCGCTCGTTACCGTTGGCGCGCAGCGCCTGCTCCACCACCGGATGTCGCCCGGCAGTGATCGCCAGCGCGGTGTCGTCGGTGATTTCCGGACGGCACCAGTTGCCCTCCGCTGCGCGTTCGGCCTGCCCCGCCGCGACATCCAGCCGGGCGATCGCACCCGCGGTCGCGGCGATCGCCTCGCGTGCCTCGCAGACAGTGCCGACCAGATCCTTGAAATGCGATTCCTCGGCCGCCAGCGCCCGCCCGCCCGCTTCGGAAATGCGGCTCGCTTCCTCATGCAATTGCAGCGAGTTGAACCGGACCGCACCCGCCATGGTCTGCCGGTGGGTGAACCCGCTGTCGGGGGCCATCAGCGGATCGGCATGCTTGCTCGGGACCTCGATGAAATAGCCGAGCACGCCGTTATGCTTGATCTTGAGCGCGGCAATGCCGGTCTCGTCGCGGTATCGGGCTTCCATCGCCGCGATCGCCCGCCGGGCATTACCCGAAACCTCGCGCAATTCGTCCAGCGCGGCGTCGTACCCTTGCGCGATATAGCCGCCGTTCTGCCGCTCCGTCGGCGGGGAGGGGACCAGCGCGCGCTCGAGATGATCGACCAGCGCCCCATGGCCGCCCAGCTTCGGCAGCAACGCCTCCAGCAGCGCGGGCCGGTCGGCCTGTTGGCCGAGATGGTCGCGGATGCGACGCGCTTCGCCCAGCCCGTCGCGGATCTGTCCCAGATCGCGCGGACTGCCACGTCCCGCCACCAGCCGCCCCAGCGCGCGGGCGAGATCGGGCACGGCGCGCAACACCCCGCGCAGATCGGCGCGCAGCAGCGGATCGTCGTGGAAAAAGCGCACCAGCGCCAGCCGGTCCTCGATCCGGGCGCGATCGGTGAGCGGGGCGGCGAGGTCCTCCGCCAGCAGCCGCGCGCCGGCACCGGTGGAACAGCGGTCGATCGCGGCGAGCAGGCTGCCCTCGCGCCCACCCTTCGCCCCGGCGATAATCTCCAGGCTGCTGCGCGTCGCCGCGTCCATCGCCAGGTGCGCTTCGCCCTGCGCCGCTTCCGGTGGCAGCAGGAATGGCAGCGTGCCGCGCCCGGCGTGCTCGAGATAGGCGAGCAACCCGCCCCCCGCCGCCAGCATCGCCCGGGTGAAGCCGCCGAACCCGTCGAGCGTCGCCACGCCATGCAGCGCCTTCAGCCGCGCTTCGCCGTCATCGCTGGCGAAGTCCGCATCGGGCCGCACGATCGCGTCTTCCACCGGCGGATCGAAGCCGTCGGGCAAGACCACCTCGCGCGCGCCGATCCGGGCGAGTGCCGCTTCCACGGCTTCGGGCGCGCACTCCTCCAGCACCATGCGCCCGGTCGAAATGTCGCAATGGGCGAGGCCCACCCGCCCGCGCACCTCGCACAGCGCGGCGAGCGTGTTGGCGCGGCGCGGTTCGAGCAGCGCGTCCTCGGTCAGCGTGCCCGCGGTGACGAAGCGCACGATGTCGCGCGCGACCAGCGCCTTGGACACGGGCGAGCCCTCACGCTTCGCGCGCTCCTTTGCTTCGTCGGGCGTTTCGACCTGTTCCGCGATGGCGACCCGGCACCCGGCACGGATCAGGCGCGCGAGATAGCCTTCTGCCGAATGCACCGGCACGCCGCACATCGGCACCGGCTCCCCGCCGTGCTCGCCCCGGCTGGTCAGCGCGATGTCGAGCACGCCGGCGGCGCGCTTGGCGTCGTCGAAGAACAGCTCGAAGAAATCGCCCATGCGATAGAACAGCAGGCAGTCGCCCGCCTCGCGCTTCAACGCGAGGTATTGCTCCATCATCGGGGTCGCCCCGCTGTTCTTCGAACCGGCCATCGTGGACCTGCCTAGCGGGTGGGGATTCGATTCGGGAAGCGTCGCGCCGATCCTATCCCCGCCGGTGCTTTACCCTATCGCTGCGTGGGAAGTGACGTTAGGGCACGGCCTGAAGGAGCAGACCTTGGCCGACGATAAACAGACCGACTTCACGACGCGCGAAGCGTTGTTCTACCACGAGACCATCCGCCCCGGTAAGATCGAGATCGTCGCATCCAAGCCGATGGCGACGCAGCGCGACCTCAGTCTGGCCTACTCGCCCGGCGTCGCGGCACCGGTTCAGGCGATCGCCGACGATCCGTCGAACGCGGCGAAATACACCGCGCGCTCCAATCTCGTCGCGGTCATTTCCAACGGCACCGCGATCCTGGGCATGGGCAATCTCGGCGCGCTGGCGTCCAAGCCGGTGATGGAAGGCAAGGCGGTCCTGTTCAAGCGCTTCGCCGACGTCGATTCGATCGACATCGAACTCGATACCGAGGACCCGGACAAGTTCATCGAGGCGGTCGCGCTGATGGAGCCGAGCTTCGGCGGCATCAATCTGGAAGACATTGCCGCGCCCGAATGCTTTATCATCGAGCAAGCGCTGCGTGAGCGTATGAACATCCCCATCATGCACGACGATCAGCACGGCACCGCGATCATCGCGGCGGCGGGCCTGATCAACGCCTGTCACTTGACCGGGCGCGAGCTGAAGGACTGCCGTATGGTGGTGAACGGCGCGGGGGCCAGCGCGCTCGCCTGTACCGCGCTGATCAAGGCGCTGGGCATTCCGGGCGACCAGGTGATCGTGTGCGACCGGCAGGGCCCGATCTATCCGGGGCGCGAAGACGTGGATCAGTGGAAAAGCGCGCATGCGGTGGAAACCGAGGCGCGGACGCTGGAAGAGGCGCTGGATGGGGCCGACATTTTCCTCGGCCTGTCCGCCGCCGGGGCGCTGAAACCCGAATGGGTGGAGAAGATGGCCGATCAGCCGATCATCTTCGCGATGGCGAACCCGGTGCCCGAAATCATGCCCGACGATGCCAAGCGGGTCCGCCCCGACGCCATCATCGCAACCGGCCGGTCGGATTATCCCAACCAGGTCAACAACGTGCTGGGCTTCCCCTTCATCTTCCGCGGCGCGCTCGACGTCCGGGCGACCGCGATCAACGAGGAGATGAAGATCGCCGCGGCGGAGGCCATCGCCAGCCTTGCGCGCGAGCGCGTGCCGGACGAGGTCGCCGCCGCCTATGGCGTCAACCACCAATTCGGGCAGGATTACATCATTCCCGCGCCGTTCGACCCCCGTTTGATGGAGGTGGTATCCTCCGCCGTCGCCAAGGCGGCGATGGATTCGGGTGTGGCGCAGGACGCGATCGAGGATTTCGACGCCTATCGCCTCTCGCTCAAGTCGCGGCTCAATCCGACGACCTCGGTGCTCACCCGCGCCTACGAAGACGCGCGCGCCAATCCCAAGCGCGTCGTCTTCGCAGAGGCCGAGGAGGACGTGGTGCTGCGCGCGGCGATCCAGTTTCGCGATTTCGGCTATGGCACGCCGGTGCTGGTGGGCCGGACGGACGCGGTGAAGGAGCAGCTTGCCGCGCTGGCGGTCGACGATATCGACGCGTTCGAAATCCAGAACTCGCGCGACAGCGAGCATGTACCGGCGATGGTCGACTATCTCTACGAACGGCTCCAGCGGCGCGGCTATACCGAGCGCGATGTGCGCCGGATGGTCAACCAGGAACGCAACGTGTTCGCAGCGCTGTTGCTCGTGCTGGGCAAGGGCGATGCGATGATCACGGGCGTGACGCGACCCTTCGCGCAGAGCCTGCGGGAGATATCCCGCGTGCTGGACGCGAAGCCGGGCGCGACGCCGTTCGGCATCCACATGCTGATCGGCAAGAACCACACGACCTTCCTCGCCGACACCACCATCAACGAGCGGCCGACCTCGGAACAGCTCGTCTACATCGCGAAGGAAACCGCCGCGGTGGCGCGGCGCATGGGCCACACGCCGCGCGTCGCCTTCCTCTCCTACTCCACCTTCGGCAACCCGTCGGGCCAGTGGCTCGGGAATATCCGCGAGGCGGTGCACCTGCTCGACGAGGACGAGAGCGTCACCTTCGAATACGAAGGCGAAATGGCGCCCGACGCCGCGCTCAACCCGAAGGTCATGGCGCTCTATCCGTTCAGCCGCCTGTCCGGCCCCGCCAACGTGCTGATCATGCCGGGGCTGCAATCGGCGAACCTGTCGGCGAAGCTGCTGCGCGAACTGGGCGGCGACGCGACGATCGGTCCGATGACGATCGGTTCGGAAAAGCCGGTGCAGATCGCCCCGATGACGGCGATCGCGCCCGACATTCTCACGCTGGCAGTGCTCGCCGCGGCGGGCGTGGTCGGGTGAAACGGACGGGGGCTGCCTAGAACGGCAGCTCATCGCCCGAATAGTCGACGAAGCGATAGCCGCCTTCGGCACTCTCGATCACGTCGGCAAGGCCTGCGGCGCTTTCCTCGACCGTGATTTTCGCATGGGGTCCGCCCATGTCGGTCTGCACCCAGCCGGGATGCAGCGAGCGCACCGCGATGCCGCGCGTCTTGGCCTGCTGCTCCGCGATCCCCTTCGCCAGCATGTTCTGCGCCACCTTGCTGGTGCGATAGAGCTCGTATCCACCGGATGAATCGGCGATCGAACCCATGCGCGAGGTCATCAGGCCGAGCGTTCCGCCGTCCTTCACCAGCGGCAGCAGCTCGTGCGCCAGCCGCGCCGGGCCGAACGCGTTGGTCATCATGACATGCGCGACCTCGTCGGCGCTCGCCTGCACCGCGGACTGGTGGGAAGCGCCCGATATGCCGGCATTGACGATTATCGCGTCGAGCGCGCCTTCGCCGAACTTGCCCTTCAGCCCTTCGTAACTGTCGGGCTGCGTCACATCGACCGTCACGATCTCGATGCGCGGTCGGTGCTCCTCGGCCGCGTCGTGCAGCGCGTCGCCTTCGCTGCGTTCGCTGGCGAAAACCTTCCAGCCGCGCTGCGCGAATTCCCGCGCAAGGCCCAGCCCGATCCCGCGCGAGGCCCCGATGATGAGGATTTTCCTGTCGTCTGCCATCTGTCGTCGTCCTTCCGCCGCCTCAACCGGGCACCATCACCGTTTTGAGGTTCATGAATTCATGCAGCCCGAACCGGGCGAGTTCGCGCCCATGGCCGGACCGCTTGACCCCGCCGAAAGGTGCCTCGGGGGCCGAGGCGAGGAACTGGTTCACCGCGGTCATCCCCGCCTCGATATCGCGCACGAAGCGTTCGCGCTCTTCGTCATCATTGGTCCATACCGAGGAGCCGAGTCCGAAGGGGATCGCGTTGGCGATGCGGATCGCGTCGTCGATATCCTCCGCTCGATAAAGCTGCGCGACCGGGCCGAAGATCTCTTCCTTCGCGGTCTCGCTGTCCAACGGCACATCGGTCAGGATGCCGGCGCTGATGTAGGCTCCCGGGCCATCGGTCGGCTCGCCGCCGAACAGCAGCTTCGCCCCTTCGTCTTGCGCGGTCTTGAGCTGGTCGAGCACCGTGTCGAGCTGCTCCTGGCTGGAAAGCGGCCCCATGTCGGTATCGTCCTCGAAGGGGTCGCCCGCCGTCACATCCTTCATCGCGGCGCTGAACCGGTCGAGGAAGTCGTCGTAAATATCGGCGTGTACGATCATCCGCTTGCCGCAGATGCACGACTGCCCGGTGTTCTGGATACGCGCCTTGACCGCCTGCTCCACCGCTTCTTCCATGTCGGCGCTGGGCATGACGACAAACGGGTCGGAGCCGCCGAGTTCCAGGACGACCTTCTTCAGATATTTGCCGCATTGCTGCGCCACCGCACGACCCGCGCCCTCGCTGCCGGTCACGGTCGCGGCGATCACGCGCTCGTCGGCGAGGATGTCGGCCACGGGATCTGAGGAAATCGCGAGGTTCTGGAACACACCCTCGGGCGCGCCCGCCTCGATCATCATCTCCTCCATCAGCGCGGCGGTGCCCTGCACGATGCTCGCATGCTTCAGCAGCCCGACATTACCCGCCAGGATCGTCGGCGCGAGGAAGCGCACGACCTGCCAATAGGGGAAGTTCCACGGCATCACTGCCAGCACCGGACCTTGCGGCAGCCAGCGCCCCTCGGCACGCCCGCCATCGCCCAGCTGCCAGGAAAGCGGTTCGAGCATCGGCGCGCCTTCCTGCGCATAATGCCGGAACAGTTTGGCGCATTTCTGCACTTCGGAGCGGGCGGAGGCGATGGTCTTGCCCATTTCCAGCGTCGCCTGCCGTGCCAGCTTCTCCTCGTTCGCCTCGTAGGTCTCGGCGAGCTTTTCGAGCAGCTCGGTTCGCCGCTCGATCGTGGACAGGCGCCATTCGCCGAACGCGTCCGTCGCCGTCGCCAGCTTCGTCTCGATCTCGTGCCTGGTCAGCTCTTCGTATCGATCGAGTTCTTCGCCGGTGGCCGGGTTGCGGGTGGTGATCATGGGGCGCTCCTGATGAATGGGGAGGGCGCGAGTGGCCCTTCATCCCATCAGCGCGGGTCGGCGCGAAGCGTTCCGACGATCGATGCCTCCGCCCCTCAGGCACCCCGCTGCGTATAATCGATCCTGATCCGGACCCAGCTTCCCACGAGGGAGCGGCCGCCGATTCGAGGCGGGCGGACCTTGAACTGCCACGCCGCGGCCAAAATCGCGCGGTCGATGTTCGATCCTTGCGGGGACTCGCCCAGCGCGACGCAGTTCTCGACGCGGAACTGCGGTGCGGTCTTGCACGCGATCATGCCCCAGCCGGGCCCGCTCGCGGTCGAGAGATAACCGGCGAGCTCGTCGTGAGTCGGCTCGCGATACCAGCGCGCGGCATACATCGGCTGCCCGTCGGGCGCGGTTCCGACCAAGGGGGTGTCGTTCGAAATGCTGCTGGCCGTGGCGCCCAGCATCGGCCCCTGCATCGCACCCATCTTCACCTGCGGTTTGGGACGTTGCGGGGGCGGGCTGGACGGTTGAGGCTCGGGCGCCGGGGCGGAAGGTTGCGCGAGAGGGACGTCGGGCAGGGTCAGCGCGGGCTTGCGCTGAGGCGGCGCAGGCGCGACCGGCTGCGGCCGATCGCTCGATGAGGCGGCCTGGGAAGGCTCGGGCTTCGCCGCTTCGGCCTCCGCTTGCGGCTGTTCGGGCTTCGGGGCGGAAACGTCGAACGCGGTCACCGCCTCCAGTGGCGGCTTGGGCGGGGGCTCGCCGCGACCCAGCGTCAGCAGGAGCAGGATGATCAGCAATTCCGCCACGATCGCCGCGACGATGCCCAGCGTGCGCCGACCGAAGCGATCGATCAGTCGCTCGACCAGCGGGTTCTGCGTCACGAAAGCGAGGTCGAAGGTCATGCTATTCCAATTCGGGGGCCTCAGCGCCGACGGTAGCGGAAGTACCACACCTTAGTGGTCATACTATCGTATGACCCTGATATATAATCATTAATCAGCATTTTTTGATGCCCATTTTCTCGGCTAGCAATCACCGGGTAATCACCATGCCAAATTTGATAAGCACGCACCCCCATGGACGGACTTCTGCGTTTGCGATCATGACGCGGGTGCTGCCAATCGGAAGCAGGTTGCGAAACGCTTGCGGTCAGCCGCGCTTATCCCAGCCTCCGTGAACAGCTGTTCCCACCGTGTCGCTACGGTTCTGCTCATGTTTTCGGCGATTGCTTTCGCGTCATCATGGCTGAGGTCGAAGACCGCGGCACCGGCGAGAGCATTCTCGATCGTTGCATTGCGGCCTTCCGGCCCCACGCCGAGGACGAGCCGTCGCTCCAGTCCCAGCTGCGGTTTCGGCACTACATCGTAAAGCGGCGATAGCCGCCAACCCTCACCATCGAACAGGAAGCCATGATTACGTAGGTGATCATCATCATTCGTGACGAGGATATTGAGCAGCATTCGACGAAATAGCTCATGTAGATCCTGGCGCACTTCGGTTCCGAATTGCCGGATCGCTCCTGCGAGATCCGCATAGCTGAAGCTGCTGACCTCGCTCTCATGCGCCCCGAGCATTGTGAGCCCGGAAGCAAAGGGCCTGCGTTCCAGCCAGTTGCCGTGAGGAATCCGATCGAACCGCTCGATCAGATAGATGTCGCGATCAAGGACACAGCGGAAGTCGAGTGGCGGAACGTCGAGACCACACTCGCTGGCAAGCCGCATTGTCGCTAGTTCGACCCTGCATTCGGGAAAGCTGTCTCCCCGCTTCTGGAATTTCGCGATCCAGGGTTGGTAGCCGATTTTTGTAGCAGCCTTCGGCCGGGCGCCGCCCAGAGATGATCCGGCTGCCAGCAAGGCTCTTAAGTTCTCGTCGAGTTCGTCGACATGCTGCGCGCGTTCGGCGGCTTCCGCTAGCTCTGCGAGCGTGAACTCTTCGCCCGGAGCAGGGCCACCCCCCCATGGCGTAATTCTCTCCGGCTGGGCGGATGTCGGCCCAAAGGCGAGCGCCCCTACACGATGTTCGCCCGAGGCCAGAATGAGATCGATTTCGCTCGGCAAGCGATCGCCCATCGCCTTGTACATCAGGTATTGGCCCCAGCCATCGGGAGCAGCATCCCGAATGCCACCGAACACGGCAAAGCCTTCTTCCGTCCTGAACGTTCGAGAAGTTCCAGCTTCGTGCAACGGTAGAGCTACAGGATCGACCGGAATACGGTCAGTGCGTTCCAGATAACGCCGCCCGTAAGCGAAGGTAGCAAACTGGTTGCGCGGTTCGTCGGTCATCGTGAGAAGGCCTGCCGGAACAGGCCCCTCCTCTAGATGCACGAAGACATAGGTGCGGATGGTCGTCACGGCTTGCTAGAAATCCAGATCATCGTCGCTGACAGCGTGGGTCTTTTGGGGCAGGCGGGACAAATCCTCGCTGATGCCAGCCCGGTCACTGTCTGGGGTTACCAGCTCGGCAAGGCGCTGTGTCATCCCAAGGACATGCAGGGCGCTCGCCAGAACCGCGAGGCCCACGGTAGGATCCCCCGCTTCGAGGCGTTGCAGCGTTTGAACCGAGACGATCATGCGCTCGGCCATTAAACGCTGAGGAAGTTTTCTCCGGCGGCGAGCAAGGGCGATATCCTTGCCTAGCCGTGTAATTGCACGTTGGCTCTGGGGCGGTAGTCCGCTAGCAGCTCGAGACGAACGGGGCATGGCCCGATATATGACATATCATGCGAAATTACGCAAATAGAAATGATATGTCATGTTTTTGTGCTCTTTCGCTTGAAGCAGATTTACCGAAGGAAAATGCTTCAACGCCTCCTGCACGAGGCTTACGATGGCCATGGCTGAGTGGAGAGGCGCTAGTGAGAGGTCGCTAGGCCGTGGCTTGACCATTGTACTTCAAAGTCGCTGTGCAGTTGCGCGAATTGTCTCAGCGACTATATCGCAAACGTCACGCATGTCGGCACAAGCCGACAGCCTCGGAAGAATTCCGAGGTCCCGTCCTCCAGTTGGAGGTTAACCGGCGGACCCTGCAGAGGGTTCGCCGAATTTCGTTCGAACGCTCTCGCAGGTCCAACCCGATGGAGCATCGAATGCATTATTCAGACGAGGAAATCGAACGCGCGAAGACATTATTCGCTTGTGAGGCAGGTAAGGACGGCCATGGCAGAATGGCGATTGCTGCGATGGCGGGAATGAGCAAGCCCAGAAAAATCAGCCATATCATTCATCTGCGGACTTGGCGCGACTACCTTCCAAGGGCACGACGCGCTTTACAGAAGGAAAGATCGGATCGAAATTTTCGATAGGGATCGCAAGTTATCGCATGATCTGAACTGACCAAGTCGTGGGGCAACAATAAGAATTAACGGCGATAGTGAGAAGTCACTGCGACTAATGGGTAGACCTCGCGGGTGCGCGGTGATGTCGATGTGACGCCCAAACAGAAGGGCTCGCAGTGCAGATGTGAATCCCCTCCAACCTGTTCTCACAATACAGACGGGCTGGAGGGGAGGAGGGCCTTTGTGAGCGAGCCGAAAGGATCGCGATGTGCCATGTCTCACCCATATTCCATCAAGATAAGCTCATTGGAAGCAACCGCCCGCCGCATCTGTGAAGACCGGGGCGGCAAATGGTCCGGCACAAAGGGCATGGCCTGTTGCCCTGCGCATGATGACCGCACACCGTCACTCGGTGTGTCGCTCGGCCGACAGGCCATCCTCTTCCACTGTTTTGCGGGATGCGACCAGCAGAGCGTGCTGGCTGCTCTGGCGCGTGAAGGTTTCGAGGCACCGGCGCTTTTTTCAGGTTCTGCGACCACCAACGAACCCGAATCGACCAGCACCCGCAAACCCTCGGCGGCAGCGCTGAGGATTTGGAGCGATGCACAGCCGCTACGTGCCAGTCCGGCAAAGGCATATCTTGAGAGCCGCGGCATCCTCGCCGCATCGTCGGCGCTCCGCTTCCATCCACGAACGCCGCTTGGTCCGAAGGGTCGCACCCGCTTTTTGCCGGCCATGATTGCGGCGGTCAGCCTCGACGAGGGGCCGATCGCCGTCCATCGCACGTTCCTTTCGGGCACTGCCAAGGCTGATTTCGACAGACCGAAACGCGCGCTCGGGGCGCTCGGTGAAGCTGCGGTCCGCCTCTTCGCCCCGGCTTCCGGCAAGCTCGGCCTTGCTGAAGGCATCGAGAGCGCGATGTCGGCCTATGCTCTTACTGGTATTCCCATCTGGGCGACCCTGGGCAATGAACGCTTCGGCCTAGTCAGCGTGCCTGAGAGCGTGACCGAGCTTCACCTCTTCGTCGATCATGATGCTGGCGGCGAGCTGGCTGCGTCGCGTGGCCTGGCCACTTATGCCCGCGATGGACGGACGATCCAGGTTCGCAAACCATCCTCACGCGGCACCGACTGGAACGATGAACTGACAGCATGGCTGCGCCGCAAGGCGGCGCCGTAGAGGAGAGAGGGCTTCTCGAATTCCTGATCCGGCAGAGGGCGTGTCCCGATGCCCCCATCAGGAGGACGAATTGCCATGTTTCAATCAGACCTGTTTCCCGCCGGCGAGCAGTTGCCGTCCATGCCCTTGGCCTATGCCATTGGCACCCGAGTTGCCGCGCTTCTTGCTTTGGGACGTCATCTTACCCGTACCGACATTTCCGGGCTGTTCGCCGAAGAGACCGGCGTTCTGGACTGGGGAGGTGCCTGGACGATCGACGACTACAACAGCGCGGTCGAGATCGGCGCACTACTCTGGCTTCGAGAGTCCTCACGGATCGATCCGGCGACGAATGTACACGAAGCCGAAGCGCGGTTCGACTGGCTCGAAGCAGCCTTGCCGCCGCGGCACGTTCGCAGCGAAGCACAGGTCGAGCTCCAGCAGTTCTCGACCCCGCCAATGCTGGCCTGGCTGATGGCGAAGGCCGCAGCTGTCTCTGCGCAAGACACCCTACTCGAACCGTCCGCAGGCAATGGTGCCCTTGCTCATTGGGGCAGCGTTCAGAACGCCTCGTTGGCCCTTAACGAGATCGATCCGGCGAGACGAGACAGCCTGGGCCACATCTTCCCTTCGGCCGCGATTATCGCGCATGACGGGGAACTGATCGCCGACCTGATTCGCGGCCCTGTTCCGTCGGTCGTGCTGATGAACCCGCCGTTCGCCCGAAGCCAGGAACGCGGCAAGGACGGTGCGGCGGCGCAGCGCCACCTACGCAGCGCGATCCGTGCCGCGGCGAATGGGGCGAGGATCGTCGCGATCATGCCTGAAGGCTTCGTTGCTTCCGCTTTCGCCAAGGCACAGGACGAAGCGGCGCTGCTCCTCGATGTTCGCTTGCAGCAGATGTTTCGTCGGATGGGCACGGGAATTGCCGTTCGCCTGGTCGTCTTCGACAAGACGCCGACTGCGTCCTCGCCCGCACTCAACGGAGATACTGCCGACCTGCTCGCGCTCCACGAGCTTATCACTGCGCTTCCGCCACGCGTACAGACCTCCGCCAACATCCATCGCCTGCCGCTCGGCAAGCCAGTGCGCCTCGTTGGCAAGACTTCGATCCAAAGCGCGCCGGTTCGGCCGGTGGCGCCGTTCGCCGCGACACCAGCAACCACGGCGAATGCGATCGACCTTGCCTATTCGGTCCTCGCCGACCCCGCGCCTGTGCCCGAACAGGCAGGCATCTACCTGCCTTACCGCCCCAGCCGTATCATGTTCGAGGATGCGCCGGTTCATCCCACCCCGCTCGTGGAATCGGTCGCCATGGGTTCGGTCGCGGCACCGCAGCCCGATGTTTGCCCGCGTCTCCCCGCAAATTGGCAGGCCAATGGCCTCTTGTCCGAAGCGCAATGCGAGACACTGGTCTACGCTGCCCAGGCATTCGCACACGACCTCCCGGGTCAATTCAAGGTCAGCCAAGAAGGCACCTCGCTTGAGCTTGCCAACGACGGCCACGCCTACCGCCAAGGCTTCTTCCTCGGCGACGGGACAGGAGCGGGAAAGGGACGACAGATCGCCGCGGTCATCATGGACCGCTGGCTCGCCGGCGAGCGTCGCCATATCTGGATCACCAAGAACGAGGCGCTGCTCGAAGATGCACGCCGCGACTGGGTAGCACTTGGTGGGCTGCCGCTCGACATCCAGCCGCTCTCCCGCTGGAAACTTGGCCACCCTGCAACGATGTCCGAAGGCATTCTCTTCGTCACCTATCCGACGCTGCGCTCGGGCCGCGCCGAGGATACGCGGCTCGACCAGATCCTTGCCTGGGCGGGCGAGGATTTCGATGGCGCGATCGCTTTCGACGAAGCCCACGCCATGGCCAATGCGCTCGGGGGCTCTTCAATCCGCGGCAAGGTCAAGGGCTCCGAACAAGGGATGGCGGGCCTCAGGCTGCAGAACCATCTCCCGCGCGCCCGCGTGCTCTACGCGTCTGCCACTGGCGCTTCGGATATCGCCAACCTCGGTTACACCTCACGGCTTGGTCTCTGGGGACCCGAGACCGCTTTTCCGACCCACGAGGCGTTCATGACCGAGATCCGCGCTGGCGGCGTCGCGGCGATGGAGCTCGTCGCCCGCGACCTCAAGGCCCAGGGCCTCTACCTTGCCCGTGCGCTGTCCTTCGCCGGGGTCGAGTACGAGATACTCGAGCACCGCCTGACCGACGCACAGGTGCGGATCTACGATGCCTATGCCGAGGCCTGGGCGATCATTCACCGCAATCTCGAAGCGGCGCTCGAAGCAACCCGCGTGGTCGACGAGGACTGCGGCGACACGCTCAACCGCAATGCCAAGGCTGCGGCGCTATCGATCTTCGAAGGCACCAAGCAGCGCTTCTTTGCCCAACTCCTGCTTTCGATGAAACTGCCGAGCCTGATCCCCGCGATGGAAGCAGCGCTTGGCGAAGAGCATTCGGTTGTCGTGCAGCTGGTCTCGACCGCCGAGGCCATGCTCGACCGGCGCCTTGCCGACCTCACCGTGGAAGAACGCGAAGCGCTCGATATCGATCTGTCCCCGCGTGAATACGTCATCGACTACCTTACGAAGAGCTTCCCGGTACGATTGATGCAGGTCTTCGCCGACGAGGACGGCAATCTTCGCTCCGAGGCGATGAGCGACGGAGAGGGCAATCCCGTTTTCTGCCCGCGCGCCGTGGCCGCGCGCGATGCGCTGATCGAGCAGCTCTGTGCGCTGCCGCCCATCGCCACTGCGCTAGACGCGATCATCGAGCATTTCGGGACCGAGGCCGTCGCCGAGGTTACGGGCCGGACCCGCAGGCTGGTATCGGGCCGCGATGGTCAACAACGTCTCGAACGGCGTAGTCCCAGTGCCAATGTCGCCGAAGCGCAGAGCTTCATGGAAGGGACCAAACGTATCCTGGTCTTCTCGGATGCGGGCGGCACGGGGCGATCCTACCATGCCGACCTTGGCTGCCGGAACCAGCAGCGCCGGGTCCATTTTCTGCTCGAGCCGGGCTGGCGCGCCGACAACGCCATCCAGGGTCTCGGCCGTACCAACCGCACCAACCAGGCCTCGGCCCCGCTGTTCCGCCCGGTAACCACCGACGTGAAGGGCGAGCGCCGGTTCATCTCGACCATTGCGCGAAGGCTCGACGCATTGGGCGCGCTGACGCGCGGCCAGCGCCAGACCGGCGGACAGAACCTGTTCGACCCGGCCGACAATCTCGAAAGCGACTACGCGCGCGAAGCGCTCAGCCGCTGGTTCCAGCTGCTCTATGACGGCAAGCTCGAGGCCACGAGCTTCGGCAATTTCGTCGAGCGGACCGGCCTCCGACTTGAAAGCCCCGATGGCGGATTGACCGATAATCTCCCCACGATCCAACGCTGGCTCAACCGCATTCTCGCGCTGCCGATCGCGCTCCAGAACGCCATATTCGACGAATACCTTGGTCTCGTCGAAGCGCGGATCGAAGCTGCGCGTGAAGCCGGAACGCTTGATCAGGGACTGGAAACCGTGAGGGTCGATCGCTTCACGGTGCTCGCCGATGAACTCCTGCGCACAGACCCTGTGATCGGTGCCGAGACCCGTCTCGTCTCGCTCGAAGTGACCAGGCACCTTCGGCCTCTGCGATTGAAGCGCCTAGTGCGGATGCACGAGATTGGCAGTTCGCACGCGATCCCGATGCGCAATGCGCGCTCGGGCAAGGTCGCGCTGTCGGTTCCGACCCGCCGTCTCATCACCGACGACGGGGCCGTGATCGAACGCCGACGCCTTCTGCGCCCGCTCAACTCCGCGAACTGGACAATCGAGGCACTCGCTGAAAGCCACTGGGAAGAAATTGGCGTCACCGCATTCACGAGGGCCTGGCGTGCCGAGGAAGAGCGAGCGGCCAAGTCACCGGTGACCGAGCGCGTGCATCTCGCCACCGGGCTGCTGCTCCCGGTGTGGAAACGTCTGCCGGGCGATCATGTCCGCGTCACCCGGCTCGTTGCCGAGGACGGTCAGTCGATCATCGGCCGCGAAGTGCTCGATATCGATCTCGCTGCGATCGCTGAGACCTTTGGCCTCTCCGGAGTTACCGGTCCGGCGCCGGACCAGATCGGCGATCTCGTCCTCGCCAGCGGCAAACCGTTGGGCCTCGCAAGCCACGATCCACTCACAGTGAAGCGTTCGCTGGTTGGCGGCGAACAGCGCCTTGAACTGACCGGATTCTCGCCGGATCGCCTCGACTGGTACAAGAACAAGGGCTGCTTCACCGAGATCATTCGCTACCGCACGCGGCTGTTTGTCCCGACGCCGAGAGCAAGCGAGACCCTCCAAAGCATCGCAATCAAGTCTTGAACTTCTCATTTGCCCAAATCGGGTCTATATGGAGACCAAATTCAGTCCTAAGGTGTTCTATGAAACTGGACCAGCGCATCAAACCGATCAGCTATCTGAAGGCCCACAGTGCAGAAATTATCCGGGAGATTGGAGATGGCGCCGGGCCAATGGTCATCACGCAGAATGGCGAAGCCAAGGCAGTTCTGCAGGATGTCGCCAGCTACGAGCGCGCACAAGAAACGCTCGCTCTGCTTAAACTTCTGGCGCTCGGACAGGCCGATGTTGCCGCCGGTCGGACCCGCCCGGTGGCAGGCCTCGCGGATCGCGTACGAGGTAAGTCAAACTGAATGATGGCGGCCGCTGTAGCGATCGAGATCACCTCCGGTGCGGAGCGCGATCTGGTGGGTATCTGGCAGCGCCGCCTGACGCAGCGCGGGCCGGATGGCGACGATGGTGCGGACGCACTGCTCGATGACCTTGTCGCGTCTATCGGCTCCCTTGTGAACAATCCTGAGAAAGGACCGGTTCCACCGGAACTTGAGGCTCTCGGGATCACCGACTTTCGGCAATTGTCGCGCTTTCCGTTCCGCATCATCTACGGGTATCAGCCTGAGCCAGCACCCGGTCAGGTGACCGTGTTCGTAATTGCTGATGCGCGTCGGGATTTTCGGACGCTTCTCGAAGAGCGCTTGCTCAGCAGCGGACAGGCATAGGCTCCGCCAAAGAGGTCAGGGTCCGAATGAATCTGAGCGCTGCCTCCGATTGCGCCCTAGTTTCCCTTCCTCTCCTCCCCTCCGTGTGACTGAATGAATCGACAAGTTCCCGTGTCGCGTAGCGTCAGAGCCTGATCACGTCCTTCCTTAAGTCCGGGCGACTAATCTGCCTGTGCCCGGTGCTGACTGGCCTGCGGATGAGTTCGCGCATCGAGAACAACTGCTCTCATGGACGGATCTCAGCCGATCCCTGATCGCCCCATCCCGGTCGTATAGATGGTCGCCACAGCCATTGAAGAGAGTGGAGGGAGCCCTTTGGGCTTGTGGGCCTCGTGATCCTCACCTGCGCCTTCATTCCATCAGGAGAACACCCATGATCCAGTCGATTCCCTTGAAGAAGCTCGTCCCGAGCCCGCGCAACGTTCGCAAGTCGAGCGATGTGCTGGCTGACCTCCAGCTGCGGGCAGACATTGGTGCGCGCGGTCTGCTGCAGAACCTCGTCGTGCGCAAAGGAAAGCGCGGCAAGTTCGAGGTCGAGGCCGGCGGCCGGCGTCTCGCCGCGCTGCAGGCACTGGCCGAAGAGGGCCCCTTGTCCGAAAGCCATGAGGTCACCTGCCTCGTCATCGAAGGCGAGGAAAGCGAAGTTCGCGAGGCCAGCCTTGCCGAGAACTTCCAGCGTCTCGCGATGAACCCGGCCGACGAAGCGCAGGCTTTCGCGGCGATCATCGAGGCAGGCGCTACCACCGAAGACGTGGCGCGCCGCTTCGGCCTCACCGTCCGATTCGTCGAAGGGCGTCTGCGCCTGGCAAGTCTGGCACCCTGCGTCTTCGAAGCGCTCGCCGAAGGCACGATTACGCTCGACATGGCCAAAGCCTACGGCGCGATCTCCGACGTGGAGCGCCAAGCGCATGTCTATGCCGAGCTGCAGGACGCCTGGTACCAGATCACGCCTGACACGATCCGCCGCATGGTGCTCGACGCAACTGTCGTGGCTCCGATCCGCGAGCGGTTCTCGTCGGACGCGATGCCTACCTCACTGCGGGTGGCCGGATCGAACGCGAACTGTTCGACGACGATGCCAGCGAAAGCTGGATCGATGTCGCGCTGCTCGAGGACCTCGCACACAAGGCCATGGAAGAAGCCGCAGAAAAGGTCGCGATCGAATATGGCCTTGCCTGGGTTCGGCCGACGCTTGGCACCTATGTCAGTCATGACCTTGTCGACGGCCTCAATCGCTTGCCCTGCGAGCCTGCGCCAATGACCGACCGGGAAGTGCAGGAGCTCGGCGAGCTCGAGGCCGACTGCGACCGCGTCGCCGCCGTGCTCGAAGACGAGGAAAGCGATGAGGACCAGGTCGCCAAGGCAGAACAGGAACTCGTCGTCATCGACCGCGCCATGCGCGCGATCAATGACCGGCCGCCGGTACTCGCCGACGAACTGAAACCGGAGGCCGGCGCCTTCCTCGTCCTCTCGCGCAATGGCGAGCCGACCTTGGTCCCACAGTACTACACCGAAACCGAAGTCATCGCTGACGAAGGCGTTGTCGAGGCCATCGAGGAAAGTGGCGCGGCAAAGCCCAAAGGAAGTTCGCTGTCGCAACGCCTACTCGACGAACTGGCCATGCAGCGCCGCGATATCCTGGCGATCCACCTCGCCAACGATCCGGCACTGGCGCTCGACTTCATGGTCTTCACGCTCGCAGATGCAGATGGACACGACTGGCGCGCCAAGAATGCGTCGACGCTGGTCGGATCGGTTGCGGCTGGGCCTGTCACCGGGTTCGAGGCCAAGGATGCACCGGCGAGCGCTGCCTTGGCCGAGTTCGCCGGGTCGCTCGATGAAAGCTGGCGTGCTGGTGAAAGCGATGTCGAGCGGTTTGCCAGGTTCCGGGCGCTTTCCGACGAGGCACGCTCGGACTGGCTTGGCCATGTCGTCTCGCGCACTCTGGTTGCCAGCCTTGCCTGCCAAGGGGAGCGCTCGGTGCCACTGCACGAGGAGCTGGGCTCACTGCTCGAAATCGAGACCGCACACTGGTGGCGTCCCACGGCGGCGAACTACTTCGATCGTGTGGCCAAGGCTCGCACGCTCGAGGCGCTCGATGCCGCCGGTGGTCCCGAACTCGTCAGTCGCTATGCCGCATCGAAGAAGGCCGAACTGGCAAGCGCTGCCGAACGCATTTTCTCGGGCAACTTCATCGGCGAGGCAGATATCAAGGAACGGGCGCAAGCCTGGGTGCCCTCTATCATGCGCTTCGCCGATACCGAGGATGTCGCGCTGGCAGATGCCGAAGCCCACGAACCTGTCCGCGAGGACACAATTGACGAACTTGCCGAGCAGGCTGCCTGACCCCTCCTGACAGGTCCAGGTCACTCGGCGGGCGGTCCGTCCCCCGCGGGACGGGCCGCCTTTTGCTCGTGGTATCGAGCAAGTTGCCGCTTAAAACATCACAAATAAACCACGTTGCGCTGGCTTCGAGGAAAATCAAGCTGGATCAATCGAATTTTAGTGTGCCGTCCAATATCTAGGTCTGTAGCGACCCTAGAACAGCGAAGGCAGATGTTCCGTATCCTTCTCGAGTCGGACGAGCATCTTTCGGTGGAAGATCTATATAAGCGCGCTCGCCTCCGTTATTATGGCATCTATCTCTTGACCGTCTAACGAACGTTCTCCTTACTGGAGACTCTCCGTCTATTGGAAAGCACGATTTTGGTGACGGCAGAACGCGTTTGGAAGCAATTCCGGAAGCGCAAAAAGATCATCTCACCGACGTAACGACCGTACCGGTCTAACTCGGTCATTAGGGTCGGGGTTTTCGAAAACCCCTACTTTCGTTCATCAACGGACTTGCTGATTTTGTGAGTAGACGTGTGCTTGTTGTGCAACCATCCGAGTGGATCATGTATAGGTCTCTGGGTGATGGTCAAATTCTCCCCACATTTGCATTGGCGCGGCCACTCCGCGCAGGTATGGTGCACCTGAGTCGCATTGACCGTAGGTATCTCTTCGATGCGAAAGCGACACCAACTCACCCTGACCGGGCTCGCCGCCCTGCTCGTGTCATGCAATGGCAGCGATACTGCGGAGGCGGATATTGGCAACGAAAATGGGGAACCAAACTTCGCTGGCGAACAGATCACTTTGACCGGCGATGCTCTTCCCGTCGTTGGTGCAGCATCCGCGACGCCCGGAGCTGCCATCGGCATCACTCCAGCGATAGAACCCGCGGCGAGCGGCACCGCGCCAGATCTGACAAACTATGTTGGCAAATTCCCGTTCGACGAGGTCTCTGGTGTTTCCTGGAACGAACACCCAATGGTCAAAGCGGGAAGCCAGAAGACCGTGACCGACGCCTCCGTACTCGAGGCGATGGCGATGCCTGGAGGTCCTTCCGCTCCGATCGCGACATACCTGGGTAAGGTCGGTTCTTGGGGTTGCCAGGTGCACAACTGCGGTGACCATCAATGGGCCGTCTTGGTTGATCCACGCACCGGCGAGACCGATGTCTGCTATCACAATGCGGCAAAAGTCCGAGGCAAATCGCGGTGGTTTCTGGCCAATGGTGTCGAAGAAATACGACCCGGCAACTGCGCAGTCGTGTGACCTTATCGCGAACCCGTCGAACCTCTACATTTGTTTGCGCGGACAATTGTTCCGCAGGCACGTAACATGCGCTTCAACGCGATGCTTTCGCCCTTGAAGAACTCAGCAATTTGGAGTGCGATCATACTGGTCGCTTGGGAAATCGATCGCCTTCAGGATCGTTTAATCGGCTCGATGGCGCACGGTTTTCTTGCAACTTTGCCTTGACCGCTGACCCTGCGTCTTGTGGATGAACCTGCTAAACACGTTTCCTGCAAAATCAACCTACTCGACTGAAAAAACTTCGTCGTTATGCCCAACACCGAGCATTCTAAACTTACTCAACTTTGAGTGTTTGTACACTGTAACTCTCGCTGGGCTGAAGAATACTTGAACTCTATCCGCAATTATTCTGAGCACAAACGGGAGAGCAAATTGCGGCTCCAACGACGCGTTCGGCTGCGGTGAGAAGTATGATATTGAAGTCTTTGGATCGGCTGCATGCGGCATGAGTTGATCGGAGTAGACCCATCCGACGCCAATTGGGAGAGCCCTAACATGGAAGTGATCTCGGAACCCCGCGAGCAACGCTCGCTTTGGCTGGCGCGAACCCTTGGCGTCGTAATTGCGCTGATAGGTCTCATCCTTCTTGCTGGCGGAGGCTGGCTCGTCGCCCTGGGTGGGTCTGCCTATTATCTGCTCGCGGGCGCGGGACTACTTGCGTCCGGATTCTTTCTGTTCCGTGGAAAAAGTTTTGGAGCATGGATTTTCCTCGCAATCTTCGTTGCGACCGTCCCTTGGGCGTTCTGGGAAAGCGGACTTGATGCTTGGGCGCTGGTGCCGCGCCTCACGGGTCCCGCGATTTTACTAGCGTGTGTTTCGCTCGTTTCGCCGACCCTCGACCGAGGGCCTCGCTGGCCTGTCGGACTTGCCGGTGCTGCATTGTCTATGGTGTTCCTCGCGCTGGTGTTCTGGGGCGCCGCATGGTTGCATCCCGACCGCCCAATCGGTCCTCTGCCGGCCCTTGCGGGGGCGGCTCCAGCGCAAGCGCCAGCCTCCGACTGGCCAGCGTGGGGCGGGACATTCGCTGGCCAGCGCTACTCAGGCCTTAAACAAATCACTTCCGAAAATGTCGGTCAGCTCGAGCGGGTGTGGGTCGCCCATACGCGCGACCTGCCCCAAGGGGCCGGCGAAGGGAAATACGCCGCTGAAACGACGCCGCTCAAGATCGGCAACCGTCTCTACCTCTGCTCCGCCAAAAACATTCTGATCGCGCTGGATGCCATTAGCGGCCGGGAAATCTGGCGCTACGATCCAAAAGTCTCCAATGCCGCCATTCCCTACTCTGCTAGCTGCCGGGGCGTGACTGCCTTTCGAGCGCCGCTTTCAAACCCGGACAGATTGGAACTGACCCAAGGGCCCCGCGCTCAGCCTTGTTCGCTGCGCATTATAGAGGGAACTCTCGATGGACGGATTATCGCCGTTGATGCGGAGACTGGACGACCGTGTGCTGACTTCGGTCTCAATGGTCAGGTCGACATCAAACAGGGAATGGGGGTGGTCTACCCGGGTATGGCTGCGATCACCGCGCCTCCGGTGATCGTGCGCGGCAATATCGTAACCGGCCATCAGGTCATGGACGGTCAGCGCAACAGTGCGCCGTCAGGCGTAATTCAGGCGTTCGATGCCGTCACAGGTGAACGCGCTTGGGCCTGGGACATGGGCCGGCCGGGTGAGTACGGTCAGCCCGAGCCTGACGAAGAGTTCACGCGCGGAACGCCCAACATGTGGACAACTGCGTCTGCAGATGAAAATCTGGGGCTTGTCTACCTGCCCATGGGTAACAGCGCGGTTGACTACTGGAGTTCGGACCGGAGCTCCCAAGAAAATCGCTACTCGACATCATTGGTGGCGCTTGATGCCGAAACGGGCGAACCACGATGGCATTTTCAGACCGTTCATAAGGACGTCTGGGACTACGACCTCGGGAGCCAGGCCTCGCTTGTCGATCTGCCCGACGGAACGCCCGCGATCCTTCTCCCGTCGAAGCAGGGAGAGCTCTATCTACTCGATCGCCGGACCGGCGAACCGCTTCACACCGTGGAAGAACGGCCCGTGCCACAAGGCGGGGTCGAACCCTCCGAGCGCTCGCCGACCCAGCCCTTTTCGGGCTTTGCCACTCTTCGCAAGCCTTCGCTGGAAGAGCGGGACATGTGGGGCATGACGCCGATCGACCAGATGATCTGCCGCATTCAATACCGGCAGTCGGCGTATGAAGGCTATTACACCGCTCCAACGACTGACCGCCGATGGATCCAGTATCCTGGCTATAATGGCGGTTCGGACTGGGGCTCTGTAGCGGTCGATCCCCGCCGCGGCGTGATCTACGCGAATTACAATGACATGCCCAATCACAACCGGCTTGTTCCTCGCTCGGTGGCCGACAAGAAGGGTTGGAAACCGAGAGGGCCGGCGGGGAACTCCGGCAATGGCGGACCGGAAGGTGCAGGCGATCCGCAAGTCGGGACACCGTATGCAATAGACGTAAATGCCGGCTGGCGACTTGGTCTCACGCAGTTGCTGTGTAAGGAACCGCCCTATGGGGGTCTGCGCGCAATTGACCTGCAGACTGGCAAAACGCTTTGGGACAGGCCTTTTGGCACTGCGCGTGAAAACGGACCCTGGGGCCTCGCACTGGGGATACCCTTCACGATCGGGACACCTAACAATGGCGGAGGAGTGGTCACGGCCGGAGGGCTGATGTTCATCGCAGCCGCGACCGACAACCTCATTCGCGCAATCGACGTCGAAACCGGTGAGACGCTGTGGACCGATAGGCTGCCGGGCGGCGGGCAAGCAAATGTGATGACTTACGAGGAGGGCGGTCGTCAATTTGTCGTAATCATGGCTGGTGGCCACCACTTTATGGAGACTCCGATCAGCGATGCCGTCGTGGCTTACGCATTGGAAAATACCCCATGAGAGCCTCCGGCAATCAAGTGGCGATCGACAAAAAGCCAATACAGGAAGCGCCGGCTAAATGTTGTTGTCCGATCCGTTTAACTGGCTGCAGCTAGGGATCGGGGCCTCAATCATTGCCTTTTTGCCAGGCGGTCTCGTTCTTCTTCTCGTAATCGGAGAACGCCTTATGCAGCCCGCCGATGACCTCGGCTGCGGTTTCGAACATCGCCCGCAGCTGGGGTTCTTCGACGCGTTCGATGTCCTTGCGCAAATGACCGCGCATTTCCTCGAAACGTTCGCGCATCCGCCGACGAGCGTTTGAGCAATCTTCCGTTGGGCGTGACACAAAGCGAATACCCGATACCCATCGTCAGCCAGCCCACAAGCAGAACCGGCCAAAAGGTTTGGGTCTCCACCTGCCCGAACACCAGCCCTATCGTTGCCAGCGTGACCAGCAAGAGGCCGCCACCAGCGATCATGATCGTGCGATCGTTAATTCGTGCCAGGATGCGCGGGAGGGCGAGCGCAGCCAGCATCGAGCCCGCTCCGTAAGCCGCCAGAGCCAGCGCGACGTCGCCCTCCGTCCCTCCCATGTTCTTCACGATCACGACCGTGTTGACGATGACCATGGCGCTGCCGGCTGCCGCTGCCAGGGTGACCGCCAGCAAGCCGACAAGCCTCGGGGTCTTGAGATACACCCGCATACCGCGCGTGGTTTTACGCCAGACGCCCTCGACACGCTTTGCGGTCGATTTTCTGTACGGCAGAGCCGCACTCATGACGAGCAACGCAGAGACTACAAAACCGATAGCCGTTCCCGCGAATAGCCAATGGAAATTTATGATAACAAGTAGCGCGGCAGCCAGGACCGGGCTGATGAGGCTTTCGAGATCGTAGGCCAGTCGGGACAGGGACAGAGCCTTGGTGTATTTCTCTTCGTCGGGCAGGATGTCGGGTATGGTGGCCTGGAAGGTAGGCGTGAACACGGCCGATGCCGATTGTAGCAGGAAAATGAGCAGATAGATCTGCCAGACCGCATCGACGAAGGGGAGCAGGAGCGCCACGCCGGCACGGACAATGTCCATTCCTACAAGCAGACGTTTGCGTGGTAATTTGTCGGCATAAGCGCCCGCGAGGGGGGCGATGCCGACATAAGCGACCATCTTGATGGCCAGGGCCGTTCCCAAGACCGCGCCGGCGTCGGCACCGGCGAGATCGTAGGCCAGCAAGCCCAGAGCGACCGTGGCCAGCCCCGTTCCGACAAGCGCGATGACCTGCGCAAGAAACAGGTGACGATAAGTGCGATTAGTCAGAACGGAGAGCATGGCGATGTCTTCCTTCAGCCAGAGCGTGATCTAGACCACGCGCTTGATATCGGAGTAGCTGCCGTCGGTCTTGAGGGTCACGGTGACGGTTGCGCCTGAACGATTGCGCCAGAACCACCCATGGCTGCCATCGAAGGCGGCGACGAGCGTGCCCGCTTCTCCCGTGGATTCACGGCCCTTGTCATACCCGTGATAAGAGATGCCCGGCGCATCGGCATGCGTATCGAAGTTGACGTGGCCGTCCTGCACCGACCATTCGTATTGAAGGCTAGCCCCTTCGGCCATGACCGCCTTGACTTCCGCACCCTCACCAGGCGCGAGCGTTAATTCGGTCACATCGCTGCGCGTTACCGCTTCGGAGCCGCTATCGCTGTTACCGGCGAGCGTACGAACCTCCCCGATGGCTGTGTTCTGCTCGTCGGCGGCTGCTTCCGCGGCAAGTTGCTGTTTGATCTCGCCCATCTCGGAATATCCCAGAAGACGGCCCGCTCCGGTCGGATCGATCGCATATTCCGCGGGTAGAACCACGGTGACCAGAAGGACGGTCGCGGTCACCAAGGCGAACGCGGTCGCCTTGACGAGCTGGCGGTTGGTGGGAAGGTCGCTGGAGGACGGGCGCTGTGAATTGAACATGTCTATTGCTCCTGGAAGAATGTGATCAGGCTACGGCGAAGCCGACGAGTTGGTTGCCGACGAGCATGAAGCCCGCGGTCATGAGAAGCGTGTTGGCGGCGAAGGCGTGACGTATGAAGCTCTGGGTTCTGCGCCAGAAGCCCATCACGATCAGGATTGCGCCAAGGGCGAGCAATTGCCCGATTTCCACACCGACATTGAAGGCGAGAAGATTTGGGACGAGGCCGTCTTCGGCGATTTCGAATTCGATGATCTTCGTGGCAAGGCCGAAGCCGTGGAAGAAGCCGAAAATGAGGGTTGCTGCCTTGGTGTTGGGCTGGAATCCGAACCACCGCTGGAAGGCACCGAGATTGTCCAAGGCCTTGTACACGACCGACAGACCGATGATCGCATCGATGAGATAGGCGTTGGCGGTGATACCGGTCAGGACACCGAAAAGCAGCGTGGTCGAATGGCCGATCGCGAACAGCGTCACGTAGATTCCGACGTCCTTCAACCGGTAGAGAAAGAAGATGACGCCGAAAAGAAAGAGCAGGTGATCGTATCCGGTCACCATGTGTTTCGCGCCGAGATAGATGAAGGGCAGGATCAGCGTTCCGCTGCTCTCCTGGATGTAGCCCTTGTCCCCCTCGGCGACATTGTGCGCCCACGCTTCGGCACCCGAGGCGAGGAAGATCAGCAGAACTGTAGCGAGCGCGAGGATGCGCATGACTGCTGTATTGGATCGAGATTGCGTTATCGATATCATTTCGTTCTCCGGTCCCGGATGTCGGCCGCCCGCAGGATTGCACCCTGCGGACGACTGCTCCGGCTTCAGCTTGCGAGTTGAGGGTTGGGGCTTTCGTCGGATGTCCCTGTCTCCGGGACTTCCGTGCGTTCGCCGCGAACCACCCTGTAGAGTGCTGGCAGAACCAGCAGTGTCAGCGCGGTAGCCGAGACAATCCCGCCGATGACGACCGTCGCGAGCGGACGCTGCACCTCCGAACCGAGCCCGACATTCAGAGCCATCGGAACGAAGCCGAGGCTTGCGACGAGTGCGGTCATGAGTACGGGCCGCAGACGAGCCATGGCTCCTTCCTTGATGGCGTCCTCGAGCGGCTTGCCGTCATCCATCAGCTGCCGGATGAACGTCAGCATGACGACGCCGTTCAGCACGGCGATTCCCGACAGGGCGATGAAGCCAACCCCCGCGGAAATCGAGAAGGGGATGCCGCGCAGCATGAGCGCTGCCACGCCTCCGGTAAGAGCCAATGGCACCCCGGAAAACACGACCAGCGCGTCCTTCACCGAGCGAAACAGCGCCACCAGCAGGCCGAAGATCAGCAGCAAGGCGAGGGGAACGACGATCTGAAGCCGCGCACTCGCGGATTCGAGCTGCTCGAATGTGCCGCCATAGTCGACCCAGTAACCCTCGGGCAGTTCGACCTCCGTGGCGATCCTCTCTTGCGCCTCGGAGATGAAGGAGCCCAGGTCCCGTCCGCGCACATTGCTGGTGACCACCGCACGCCGCTTGCCGTCCTCGCGGCTGATCTGGTTCGGCCCCTGAACGTTCTCGATCGTCGCAACCTCCGACAGCGGGACAGACCCTCCACCTGGCAGTGCGATAGGAAGACGCTCGAGTACCTGGCGATCCTCGCGCATCTCTTCGGGCAGCCGGACGACGATAGCGAAGCGTCGATCACCTTCGAAGATCTGGCCGGCCTCGGTCCCGCCGATTGCCGTCGACACCACCGTCTGAACATCGTCCACGTTCAACCCGAGCTGGGTCAGGCGGATGCGATCAGGGATGACCTGAATGAACGGCAAGCCGGTCACCTGTTCGGTCTGCGCGTCCTGCGATCCCTCTATCGAAGAGACAACGCCCTCGACCTCGGCTGCAACGGAAGCAAGCTGGTCGAGATCGTCCCCGAAGATCTTGATCGCGACGTCGGAACGCACGCCCGCGATGAGTTCGTTGAAACGCATCTGGATCGGTTGAAGGAACTCGTAGCGCGAGCCCGGCACCTGCTGGACTGCCTCGTTCATCTCGGCGACGAGTTGCTCCTTTGGTTTGCGGGGATCCGGCCAACCCTCTCTCGGCTTCATGATCACGAAGGTGTCGGCGACCGATGGCGGCACTGGGTCAGTGGCCACATCGGCGGTACCGATCTTCGCGAACACCTGGTCCACCTCGGGGAAGGTCCGAATTTTGTCTTCCAGGGCAGTCTGCATGGCGACCGCCTGGCTGAGGCTGGTACCCGGAATCCTCAGGGCGTGGAGCGCGATATCGCCTTCATCCAGATTGGGAATGAATTCCGATCCCATCCGGCTTGCGCCCCATCCGCTCAGGACCACCAGAGCCACGGCTCCGGCAAGGACAGCTTTGCGCGAACGCAAGGCGAAGTCGAGCATAGGCTGATAGCCCGACTTGGCGGCGCGCATGACGCGTGTCTCCTTCTCCTCGACCTTGCCCGTCACGAATGTCGCGACCGCGGCCGGAACGAAGGTGAGGGAGAGCACCATGGCGGCGGTTAGCGCCATGACGACCGTGATCGCCATCGGGTGGAACGTCTTGCCCTCCACGCCTTCGAGAGCGAAGATCGGCACGTAGACGATGGTGATGATCAGGATGCCGAAAAGGCTCGGCTTGATCACCTCGGCAGATGCGCGGGCCGCCAGCTTGAAGCGTTCCTCGCGATTCAGCAGTCTTCCGAGCGAATGCTGCGCCTCGCCGAACCGGCGGAGACAGTTCTCGACGATGATGACCGCACCGTCCACGATCAGGCCGAAGTCCAATGCCCCCAGGCTCATCAGGTTGCCCGACACGTTGTTCTCGACCATCCCCGTGATCATCAGGAGGAAAGAGAGGGGGATCACGGCAGCGGTGATGAGCGCAGCCCTGAAGTTGCCGAGCAGGACGAACAGGACGACGATGACCAACAGCGCTCCTTCGGCGAGGTTTTTCTCGACTGTGGAGACCGTTGCCTCGACCAGTTCGGAGCGATCGTAGACCGTATTGGCGACAACGCCGCCAGGCAGCGAGCGGTTTACCTCCTCCAGCCTTTCGGCCACAGCGACACTGACATCGCGGGCATTCTCGCCAACGAGCATGTAGATCGTGCCGAGCACGACTTCGCGCCCATCCTTGGTTGCGGCGCCATTGCGGATCTCGGATCCGATCTCGACATCCGCCACATCAGCGATGCGAATGGGAACCCCATCGCGGTAATCGACGATAATCCCGGACAGATCGCGTTCGTCCTCGGCCTGTCCGGGTACGCGGATAAGATATTGCGAACCCGACCTCTCGACGTAGCCAGCACCGACATTTGCATTGTTGTCTTCGAGCGCCTCGATCACGTCCTCGACCGTCAGACCGAAGCCGGCAAGACGTTCGGGAAGCGGCGCTACGACATACTCCTTGCGGTAGCCGCCGATCGAGTTGACCTCGGTGACCCCTGGAACCGTGCGAAGCTGTGGCCGAACGACCCAGTCATGCAACGTCCGCAGATCCTGCGCGGTATAGCGCGACCCATCGGGTTTGACCGCGCCCTGCTCGGCCTCGACCGTGTACATGAAGATCTCGCCCAGGCCCGTGGCGATAGGCCCGAGCTCGGGTTCGACCATCTCCGGCAGGTTTGAACGTACCGCCTGCAGACGCTCGTTGACGAGTTGCCTGGCGAAGTAGATGTCGGTGCCGTCCTCGAAGACCACGGTGACCTGGCTCAGGCCGTAGCGCGAAACCGAGCGCGTATAGGACAGCCCCGGCAACCCCGCGATGGCGGTTTCGACCGGATAGGTAATGCGCTGCTCGGCTTCGAGCGGAGAGAAGCCCGGCGCCGAAGTGTTGATCTGCACCTGCACATTGGTGATGTCCGGCACGGCATCGATCTTGAGTCGGCCGAAGCTGTAAATGCCCACGGCGGCGAAAATGAACACCGCTGCCAGCACTGCGAAACGCTGTCTGATCGACAGCTCGACAATTCTTTCCAACATGAAATCGCGCTCCTCAGTGATCGTGGCTCGCGCCCGACTTCTCGATGTCGGCCTTGATCACGTAGCTGTTCTCGGATGCGTAGACGGTGCCTGCATCGATCCCGCTCAGCACTTCGGTCCACTCGGGACCTTCCTGACCAAGCTCGAGCATCCGCACCTCGTAGGTCTCGCCGATCTTTGCGAAGACGACGCGAAAATCGCGGAACCGCTGGATAGCGTCCGTCCTGACGGCGAGAGGCGCCCGTCGCTGGTCGACCGAAACCAGACCCCGGACCGCCATTCCCGGTCGCCAGAAGCCATCGCGATTGGGGAGCGGCGCACGTGCGGTCACCGCCTGGCTGCTGACTTCGGCCAGAGGGAGGAAGTCCCGGATGCGGGAGCCCTGCGCACGCTGGCCTTCGAGGCCCCGGATAAGCACCGATTGTCCGGGACGAACCCGCTCGATGTCGCGCGGGAAGATCGGGAAGGTCGCAACCGTGCGCGACGGATCGGAGATGACGAACATCGGATCGCTGTCCGCGATGTCGCCGATATTGGTATTGCGCTGCGTGATTACTCCGGAAATTGGCGCGTAGATCGGATAGGTCTGCAACGATGAGCTGCTTTCTACCCGCGCCAGCAACGCCCCCCGGGCTACACGATCGCCGAGATTGGCATGCAGCGACATGACGGTGCCCGGGAATTTGGCTCCCACCTCGGCGCTGCCAGAGGGATCGAGCTCCACCCGTCCGATGATTTCCACGGTTTCACCGACCTGCTGCGGTCCGACCGTTTCGGTCCGAATGCCGGCCGCACGTGCCGCCTCGTCCGATATGGTAACCCGGCCCTCGTAGGATTCGAACGCCCATCGATGGGTGTTGTCGCCTTCGTTTGCCACGACCACCACGTCGAAACTGTGCGGTTCGACAAGAACGCCCTGGCCTCGCAGGTAATCCTGTTCCGGTTCGAATTCGAACGTCGTCTTTTCGCCATCCAGACGCGTGATCATGACCCGGGCACGGACCGTTTCGGGATCGACGGGCTCGTTGTCACGGTAGGCGTAGAGACGGTATTCGGGCGGAACACCGTCTTCGAAGACGGTAACCTCGATAGCGAAGTCGCCGTCACGAAGCATGCGACCGTTGTGTGGACCGCGCTCGTACTCGCCCTCTGCGGCTGCCTGTTCTTCGGAAGTTTCCGGCGTATCTGCCGACTGGCCGCAGGCGGTAAGTGTCGCTGCAAAGCACGCAGCAAGGAATAAATGCGTCTTGCGCATGATCAATAACCCCCAACAAGTTCGATGAAGCGGCCAGTCAGTCGGTCGTAGTCGACCTTGGCCTGATGATATTCGGCGAGCGCATCGACGAAGCGGACTCTGGCTTCGTGCAATGCGGTCTGGGCAATGGAGACATCGAGAAAGGTGAACCCTCCGCGATTGTAGCCGGCACGGACCTCCCGAAGGGTCTGTTCGGCACCAGGCACTACCTGCTCCTGGATCGCCTCGGCCTCGTGGCGCGCCTCTTCGACGCGTTCGGCCGCCAGAGCGATCTGCCGGCGACGCTGGAACCGTTCGACCGCGAGGTCCGCCTCGACCTGCCGCCGCTCGGCCGCGGCGCGGTCGATGTTGGCCCGATTGAGCGCGCGGTTGGGCAAGGGCAGCGAGAAGCCCGCTATGACGGCGACGTCGCCATTGCCGAACAACCTGGGCCCCGCGAAGACAGTGGGATCTGTCCGCGAATTGGCTTCCTGGAGGCGATAGTTCGCGTCCGCCCTCTCGCGCCGGGCCTGGAAGACGGCAAGATCGACTGGCGTAAGGTCGGCAGTGGTGATGGCAATCTCTTCGGCTTCGAGGAAGCCCGAGGTCACGACCCCGATGCTGCCTGGATCCCCGCCGGTAAGGAGCGCCAGGCGCGCCAGAGCGGCTTCGAAGGCGTGTTCCGCCAGCCCAAGATCCACCCGAGCTTCGGCCAGTTGCGTGCGGGCCCGCGTTCCGGCGAACAGAGGGTCGCGCGCCTCATCCACCCTGCGCTGCACCTCATTGGCGAGGGTCTCGGCGATCTCGACCCTGCTCCTGGCAAGTTCGAGCGACAAGGCGGCGGCTTGCGCTTCCACGTACAACGCCTGGACTTCGCTCGCGAGATCGAGACGCCGCACGAGCGCCTCGGCCTCGGCAACGGCGATATCACCTTGCGCGAGGCCGACGCGCGCCGCGCGTTTGCCGCCGCGCTCCAATCGCTGGTTGTAAGTCCCGTCGATCTGCCATTGGGAAAAGCCCGGGGTGCCGATGTTCTCGACGGTCCCATCGATCGTGGGCGCGGGGTTGGTATCGGCAGCGCTTCGCGCTGCGTTGAGGCCGTCGAGGCGCGCGGCGGTCGCCTCGCCCTGCGGTGAATTGGCGACCGCAGTTCGAACGGCCTCCTCGAGTGTGTACGTCTGGGCGGATGCCGAGGTCGCCCACACCAACGTGGCCGCCAGAAGGGCGGCACGCGTGGACACGTGCATGATAGACTGCTCCTGATTGTCTGAATGGAAATTGGCCCGGAACGCGGGCCGGATTCAGAAAATCAGGCTGATGGGGGCTGTGTTAACGGAGCTGGCGAAAAGCCGATGAGAGGCGGTGTCTCGCCCGGCCGCAGAAGTGTTCGAGGCGCAGGGGCGTTGCCCGCGAACTCGGTCTGGTCCGGCATCGCAATCGAGCTGTGCGAATGCGAAGCGGGGTGAGGCACGATATCTTCGGACGCGAGCGAATCGGCGTCTGTCTCGACCTCGATGACATCGGCGGAATTGTGCTCATGCGCATGATGCGCGCTTGCCGCCTCATGTGCATGCGCCGCTTCCAGATGCGGAATCGATCCCGGAAGCCCGCCATGCGAGACCAGGAGCAATGCCAACAAAAACAGGAAATGGAGCTGGCGCATTGGCGGGCGGCTAGCTGATCGCAAGCAAATGGGCAAGCCGCAGGGACCGGTTTTTGAGCGATTGCTTGCCGTACGACCCCGTGTCCGACGGAAGATCCGGCGCGTGCAAGGTAGCACGCAGCAAAAAGAGAGGAGAGGGAGCTTTGCTCTTCCTGAGCCGGGGCATCTCCGTCCCGGCGATCAGGAGACCTCCCATGACCAAGTCCCGCCGCGCTGTTTCAGCTTCGCCAGCCCAGCGCATCACCGCCGCCATCATCGAGAAACTCGAGCAAGGGACAAAGCCCTGGGTTAAGCCGTGGCGCGGTGTGCCGGTCTCGCGGCCCTTGCGGAGCTGCGGGATACCGTATCGCGGCATGAATACCTTCTGGCTCTGGATGGTGGCCGATGCCTGCGGATACGCCTCGCCATACTGGATGACATACCCCCAGTGCCAGAAGCTCGGTGGTCAGGTCCGCAAAGGCGAGAAGTCGACCATCGCGATCTTCTACAAGAGCTACACCAAGGAGGTCGAAAACGCCAAAGGCGAAGCTGACACCGAGAACCGGCGCGTGCTCAAGGCCTATGCCGTGTTCAACGCTGACCAGTGCGATGGCCTCCCTGCATTTTACCATCCCAAGCCGCTGGTTGCCGCATTTGAGCCCGAAGGACGCGAAGACCGGCTCGATGCCTTCTTTGCTCATATTGGCGCAGACCTTCGCCACCATGGCGCGCAGGCCTATTACGAGCCGCTGCGCGACCGGGTTACCCTGCCGCCAGCCGAACTCTTCGAAGCCTACGACTCCTACTATGCGACGCTCGCGCACGAGCTGTCGCACTGGACGGGGCATTGCTCGCGACTCGATCGCGATCTCAAGAACCGCTTTGGCAGCGATGCCTATGCTGCCGAGGAACTCATCGCCGAGCTGTCCTCAGCCATACTTGGGGCAGAACTCGGTCTTCCGGTCACCCACCTCGACCATCACGCCAGCTACATCGCGTCCTGGCTCAAGATCCTCAAATCGGACGAGCGCGCGATCCTGACCGCTGCGGCCAAGGCCGAGGAAGCGGCCAGCCTGCTCCTTGAACTGGGTGGTCACCAATCGAGCGAAAGCGAGGCCGACATCGATCTCGCTGATGCAGCCTGAGGAGCTGTGAGATGGGACGTTCCGTCAGCTATCCGACTGGCTCCGTGGTGGCTTTCGCCTGCGCGATGAAGGCGAAGAGGAAGCCACCGACTGGGCCTACGAGTGCCTCGTAGACGAGATCATCGAAACCACAAAGGCAGCCTTTCCTTCCTTTCAGCGCTTCGAAGGATGGCGTGGCCGCGAAAATCGTATCCTCCTGCGCAACGCCTTCGCCGATTCCGGCATATCGACCTATTGCGGCCTTGCCGCGATCTGGCTCGCCGAACGCGACGATGCCAGGTACTGGGAGGCCGACTTCTACAACCCACGAACGGCGAGGGCGCGGCACTGGCTCGGCCAGGTGTCGGGACGGTTCATCGACCTGTTCGGTGAGCTGCGCCTGATCGGACGGTTATCGAACGGCGAAGCGATCTTCGAGCGAGACGTCGCGGCTTTGCAACAACCCAAATAACAGGCCCGAATGCCCCCTGCTCAGAGAGGTTTCCGTGCAACGAGATCGATAAGTGCCGATTTGCCGGAGTTCCCGGTGCCCTCTTCCATCTCGGCATCGTAGGAGGCCAAACCTTCGATGTGCCAATCGGCGAATGCCGCATCCAGAAGCTGTTCGGAATATAGATTCTCGATAGTCTGCGGCCCTCCCGTGCCATAGCCCAGTTGTTCCTCACGATAGCCTTCGAGAAGCAGGATCCCACCCGGTTTGAGGGTGCGGCGCAGATCGTCGAACATCCTGTTTCGCAAACGGGGTCTGGCAAACTGGATGAAGATCGCGATTACCGCATCGAAGCCCTCCTCTGGCCAGTCCCAATCGGTCAGGTCTGCCCGTATGAAGTCTACATCGACGCCGCGTTCCTTGGCCAGGCGGCGCGCCTTGTCGATTGCTACTCGCGATATGTCGGTTGCGACAACGCTATGTCCGTTCTGCGCGAGGAAAACGCTGTTGCGCCCCTCGCCATCGGCGATCGCCAAAACCTTCGATCCGGGCGCGAGCCGATTGGCTTCTCGGGCGAGAAACGCGTTGGGCCTCGTTCCGAAAAGGTAATCGTCCGGTGCGTAGCCTCATTCCAGAAGGCCGCCTGGTCCGGTTCAGCCATTGGCCGCCTTCCACGCACCCATGGAGCCGAGATAGACGTCCAGCTTGTCGAAGCCGCGGCTCGCTAACCACCCGGCAGCAACCGTGGCACGCATCCCGCTGGCACACATCAACGTGTAATGCTGCGCCGGATCGAGTTTGCGATAGCGCTCGTTAAGTTCGCCCACGTAGATATGCTCGGAACCCTCGATCGCGTTTTGCGCGCGTTCGTCCGCATCCCTCACATCAAGCAGCGTCCAGTCACGTTCGTCGCTCTCCAGTCGCCGTTCAACTTCGTCGGTCCCGATCATCGGGATAGTCCGCATCGCCTTGCCTTGGGCAGCGGCAGGCACGACGCCGACATAACCGCCTTCGATATTGTCGAGTGCGATCCGCACGAGATGCGTCATAGCAGCTTCGAGCTGGTCTTCATCGGAAGCGACAAGAGCGACATTGTCGCCTTCACGGATGAACCATCCGGCGAATGCCGAGATCATGCCGACCGGCAGATTCATCGAACCGGGAAGATGGCCTGACGCAAAGGCAAGCGGTTCGCGCACATCCACCCGGTGATCGACGTCGATGTCGCCCAATTCGGACAGCGACAGGCGTTTGGGCCGCATCACGCGAGGCGCAGGATCGCCGCCCTCCAGATTAAGGCGCTCCATCAACCGGAAATAGGGCGGCTGGTAATGGTTTTCCTCCACCTTGAAGTCGATGAAGGCATCCCGGCTTTCGAACTGCAGGCGCGGATTGTTCGCGCGCTCGTGGCCGAGGGTCGAGAACTCGCGTTCGGCCATTCCCGATCCGCAGACAGATCCCGCTCCATGTGCCGGGTAGAGAATGACTTGGTCCCCAAGCGCCATAATCTTCTGCAGCGAGTCGTAAAGGAGGCCAGCGACCTCGCGCTTGCGATCGGGATAGAAATCGGTGCGACCGACGTCGCCGACGAACAGCGCGTCTCCAGTGAACACGCCGACTGGCCCATCGGGATAGGCAGTGTCGTGAAGAACGAAAGCAAGATGATCGTCCGTGTGCCCCGGTGTCTCCAGCACCCGAATTTTCAGCTGTCCGATCTCAAACTCATCACCCTCGTGCGCCGTGTCGGCATATTCGACCGTTTCCGCAGGATTGGGACCGTGCAGGACACGCGCGCCGGTTAGTTCTTTCAGGATGGGCGCCCCGGACACCAGATCCTCGTTGCGATGTGTTTCGAAGATATGGCAAATCTCCAGCCCCTCGGCGCGTGCCATTTCCACATAGCATTCGCAGTCGCGGCGCGGATCGATGACGGCTGCCTTGCCGCCCGAACCAATCAGGTAGGACAGGTGGGACAGGCCGGGTGTCTTGATTTTCTCGAGCAGCATGATGCCTCCTTTGACGATAAAAAGCTGGACCGGCGTGAACCGATCCTGCTTTCAAAAGATCCGATGACGCGTCACGCTCAATCCTTTTTCACCGGGCGCAAGTAAGAGCGAAGTGCGGTCAAGCCCTCTAGGAAGGAAGCTTTCGCATCCTCGTCGGAAACCCAAGGAGGAATGACCGCATCCTTGTGCGATCACAGCTTCAATCTCGCGGCGACGCGCATCCTTGTCAGTAATGACAGGCATCAAATCATCCCTCGTGCGGCATCCCCGATTGGTTCGGCAGGTGGCCCGCCATTGGCGGAGAGTTCTCTGAAAGCACGGTTCTGCGACAGAAACACCTGCCCGTTGAGATCGTCGATAAAATGGGTCCGCTTCAGCCGGTCCATCACCGGACCCTTCACTTCGGAAAGGTGGAGGCCGATCCCAGCGTCGATCATGCGATGGTTGATCGCTTCGAGGCTTTCGAGACCGGAGGCATCGATTTCATTGACCGCGCTGCACATCAGGATCAGGTGCCGCACGTCGGGCCGGTCGGCGATCTCCTCCAGCACGTATTCCTCCAGCCAGCGCGCGTTGAGATAGGTCAGGCTCTCGTCGATCCGGATCGACAGCACGTGCGGAACCGTGAAGACCTTGTGCCGATCCATATTGCGAAAGTGTTCGGTCTCGGGGACGCGTCCGACGATGGCCGCATGCGGGCGACTGGCGCGCCAGAGATAGAGAAGCAGGCCGACGCCAACGCCCGCGATCACACCCAGCTCGACGCCCGCAAGCAGCGTGATGGCGATCGTCGCAATGTGCGCCGCGAAGTCCGCCTTGGAATAGTTCCACAGCTGCCCAGGCGTCTTGAGATCGACGAGGCTGAGAACCGCGACGATTATCGTTGCGGCCAGTGTGGCGATAGGCAGGCTGTAGAGCAGCGGGGTCAGGAACAATCCCGCGAGCGCGATACCGACAGCCGTATAAGCCCCGGCTGCGGGCGTTTCCGCCCCGGCATCGAAATTGACGACCGAGCGGGCAAATCCACCGGTGACGGGATAGCCGCCGGAAAAGGCACTGGCGATGTTGGTTGCGCCGAGGCCGATCAGTTCCTGGTTGGGCGCGATCCGCTGACGGCGCTTCGCGGCCAGCGTTTGCGCGACTGATACGCTCTCGACGAAACCGATGATCGAGATGAGCAGAGCCGGAACCCACAATTGCCCGATGAGACCGAGATCGGTCGAGGGCAGGGCGAAAGGCGGCAGGCCCTGCGGGATAGCGCCGACGAGATTGACGCCGCGATCCTCAAGATCGAGGCCGATGGTGACGAGGATTGTCGCGACGACCGCTATCACCGGACCTGCCTTGGCGGCGATGTCGGCGGCGCGCGGGGTCAGGCTCAGTCTGACCAGTGCCGGTCTCAAGCCCTTGCGAACCCAAAACAGGAACAGGGTCGCCGGGATGCCGATCGCGAGGGTCCAAGGGTTGATCATGTTGATCGCGGCGGCGAGCCCGCCGAGCATTTCAGGCCAGTTGTCGCCGCCCGCCGATACGCCTAAAATGTGCTTCACCTGGCTCGTCGCGATCAGGATGCCGCTGGCGGTGATGAAGCCGCTAATGACGGGGTGCGAGAGAAGATTGGCGAGGAAGCCCATCCGCAGGAACCCGAGAACGGCCAGCATCACGCCGGACAAGGCAGCGAGGGTGATTGCCGCCTCGAGATAAAGTTCAGTCCCCTGCGCCGCGACTGCCCCGGCAGCACTCGCCGTCATCAGCGAAATGACCGCTACGGGCCCCACCGCAAGCGTACGGCTGGTGCCGAAGATCGCGTAGGCGACCAGCGGCAGGATCGATGCATAGAGGCCGACAACCGGTGGCAACCCCGCCAGCAGCGCGTAAGCGAGACTCTGCGGAATCAGCATTATCGTGACGATGATCGCCGCGACGAGATCGTTCGTCAGGACCGATCCGTTGTAGGTCCGGCCCCACTCGAGAATCGGGAAATATTGCGCCAGCGGTGCCGGCTTGTGCCGGCGCGGCAAGCCGGACGCCCCGCCTTCCGCCCCTGGATTGCTGTCGCTCACGATCAGGCAGTCTTCTTCATGTGCGGCTTGGATGCGGTCGCAATTTCTGCCGACCCGCCGCCGATGATGACGACTTCGTGTTTCAGGCTGCTGGCCATGACAAACTCTCCGGCATTTTCTCGTTATTCGCCAAGCCGGTCGCGCAAGCTCGACAGATCGTAGCCTGCTCGCCTGGCGCGCTCGATACGGACCTCGGCGGGTTCGCTCTCAACATTGGCGAGTGCATCGAGCGTGATGGAGCGCGTCCCGGTCCGGCAGAAGGCAAGCACCTTGCCGTCCGCCTCCGCGCGGACCCTGGCGAACGCCTCGATCGCAAGCGGCGGAAACTCGCCCCCAGAGACCGGGATGTGATGGAAGGCCAACCCTGCAGCTTCGGCAGCTTCTCGTATCGATGCCACGGTCGGCTGACTCGGCTCTTCGCCATCCGGCCGGTTGCAGATCACCGTGCTGAAACCGGCATCGGCAAGCCCGCGCATGTCGCCAGCCTGCAGCTGAGGGGAGACAGCGAAGGAGTCGCTTACGTGGGCAAGCTTCATGACGATGCCCCTTCCAAAAGCCAGACTACGGCCATCCCGGCGAGCATGGCGACGACGAATATCGCGGCCGCTACAGGTTCGATGACAAGAGCGGCGATACCCGGCCCCGGACACAGCCCTGCAATCCCCCAGCCGATACCGAAAAGAGCTGCCCCGCCGATAAGACGGGGGGTGAGATCGGATTTTGTCGGCAGGTGAAACTCGCCAGCGAAGACCGGTTCGGCCAGGCGCGGGACGATCCGCCATGCAACGGCCATTACGATGACGGCTCCGCCCATCACGAAGGCAAGCGTCGGATCCCAGTCACCGAAGATGTCGAGAAAGCCGCGCACACGCGCAGGGTCGGTCATGCCACCGAGAGCAAGGCCAGCGCCGAAGAGAACGCCGGATGCGATCGAGGTGAGAGCGGTCCGCATTACAACACCTCCAGCCCGAGCGCGTTCATGATCGCGACTGTCGCAACGCCGGTTGCCATGAACGTAAGCGTGGCGACAATCGAGCGGCCCGATAGACGGCTAACACCGCAAACCCCGTGCCCACTGGTGCATCCACTTCCAAGACGCGTGCCGATACCGACCGCCAGTCCAGCTATCGCAAGCGTAACGGGGTTGGCGAAGTTGGCTTCGATCCCGCCCGATGCCAGCATCACGATCAGCGCTCCCAGCGGCAATCCGATCATGAACATCCATGCGCCGCTCCTGGCGATACCGCTACCGCCGAGCCCGACGGCCTTCGCGGCAAGGCCGGAAACGCCGGCGATCCGCCCAAGGCCAAGCAGCATGAGTGCGGCTGCCAGGCCGATCAGGATGCCGCCCGCCAAGCCGGCAAGTGGCGCCGCTTCAGGGAAACCGGGGAGCGTCATACGGCATTCACCGGTATCTTGATGTAGCTGACGCCATTGTCTTCGGGGTCGGGCAAGCGACCGCCGCGGATATTGACCTGCACCGAGGGCATGATCAGTTTCGGCATGGCGAGCGTCTTGTCGCGGGTCGTTCGCATCTCGACAAAGTCTTCCTCGCTCACCCCGTCCTTCACATGCACGTTTTCTTCGCGCTGCTGCTTGACGGTGGTTTCCCAGGCATATTCGTCGCGGCCCGGCGCCTTGTAATCGTGGCACAGGAACAGGCGGGTTTCGTCCGGAAGCGATAGCAGCCGGCGAATGGACCGATAGAGCTGGTGCGCGTCGCCGCCGGGGAAGTCAGCCCGGGCAGTCCCGAAATCGGGCATGAAAATAGTGTCGCCCACGAACGCTGCATCGCCGATGATGAAAGCCATATCGGCGGGTGTGTGACCGGGAACATGGAGGGCAATGCCTTCCAACTCGCCGACCTTGAAGGTCTCGCCGTCCTCGAACAGCTTGTCGAACTGCGATCCGTCGCGTTCGAAGTCGGTGCCCGCATTGAAGAGCTTGCCGAATACCTCCTGCACGCGAATGATGCCGCGTCCTATAGCAAGCTTACCGCCGAGCCGTTCCTGCAGATAAGGAGCTGCTGAGATGTGATCCGCATGCGCGTGTGTCTCAATCAGCCATGTCACTTTCAGATTATTATAAGTGACATACTCGATTATGCGATCGGCTGATCCGTTCGAGGTGCGGCCAGAGGCCACCTCGAAGTCCAAAACCGAGTCGATAATGGCCGCTTCATCCGTCGTCGGATCGTGCACGACATACGAAACCGTATTCGTTGCCTCGTCGAAAAATCCCGCAATAGAGGGGCGGAGACACTTGTCGACTTGGGCACGCTCGATCTGGGCGGCGGCGCCGTTGAGGTTATGATCGTCAGCCATCGCTTGACCTCCATACACTTACATAAACCGTTTATATGTCTTGCTATTCGGATGTCAAGTGGTATGAGGGCTCGATGACCGAGATGATCAATGCCGATGCCGAACGACAGGCGCCGTGTGCCGGACTACGTATCGGAGATGTCGCCCCGGACTTTTCCGCACGCACCACGGCAGGAGATGTTCGCCTTTCGGATTACCGGGGGCAGTGGTTGATCCTTTTCTCGCACCCTGCGGACTTCACGCCTGTGTGCACGACCGAGTTTGTCGCACTTGCCCAAGCGGCCAGCGACTTCGAACAGCGCGACTGTGCGCTGGTGGCGCTTTCCGTCGATAGCCTGTTCTCGCATTTCGCCTGGCTGCGGCTGATCCGCGATCGCTACGACATCGAGGTGCGCTTTCCGATCGTGGAGGATCCGACCCTCGTGATCGGCCGGGCATACGGCATGGTGGCGCCGAACGATAACGATAGCGCAACGGTTCGGACGACGTTCTTCATCGATCCAACCGGCGTTATCCGCGCGATGACCTGCTATCCTGCGAATGTGGGCCGTTCGACGCCCGAAATGCTAAGGACACTCGATGCTCTTCAGGCAGTCGATGACGGGCCTGTTCTCGCCCCTGCGAACTGGGCTCCGGGGGAAGCCATGTTGGCGCAGCCCGACGCGTCGCTCGACACTGTTTTCTCTGCCAAGAGCCAGACCGATTGGTTCATGAAGGAAACCAAGCGAGGGACTCGCAAATGACGGACGAGGAGTTGGTCGATGCCCTGAAGGCCCTCGCTCATCCCGTGCGTCTGCGCATCCTGCAGGCACTGTCGGGCACGGAGCGCAATGTTGGCGAGGTCGACGACATAGCCGCAATTGGCCAGCCAACGCTTTCGCAGCAGCTGGCGGTCCTTCGCAACGCGGGCCTTGTGAAGACCCGCAAGGACGCCAAGCTTGTCTACTATCGCATTGATGATGGCAGGCTTGCGAAGGTTGTTGATGCGGTGGGGAAGCTTGGTGGGCTGTCTGCGAAACCTATGCGCCACTTGCGCCAGCCTGCACCCGGGGTGGCCAATTTTGCGAAGTTGGGTTGAACATCCGCACATTAACTTTGAATCGTTTTGAACGAAGTTCCTCGCACCCACGAGCGCCAGCTCTCCCGAAGTCAGCAAAACGCACAACTCGCCTATCATTTGCTGTCGATAGCGGATGAACACTTCCAGCCTCTCCCGAAGGAGCGAGGAATGACTGAGATCGCGGGGCAGGATTGTCATAATAAAACGTGAAAGCTGGAAGTCTTGCGCTTCTTGAACGGGGTCAATTCACTCCCAATTGCATCCATGCACGTTTGGGGGTGTCTACTTCACACATCCGGTTCCCTATCTATCGGATCTTTACGGCGTTGGCGGCGAAGAAATAGTCCAATCATGATCAAGATCGGGATGACAAGATAGGCTTGGAAGGTCTTGTGCGGCCCGATCCAGGCTATCGGAACAGCCGCCAGGAGATACCCCAGCAGTCCGAGCGCGTAGTAACCCACCGCAAATACCGACAGTCCCTCGACGAGATGTTGCAGCCGCAGCTGGTTGCTGGCGGTTTCACCGAGCGAGCGAAGGAGTTCGCCACTCTGAACATTCAGCCGCGTTTCTATCCGCGCTCGCAACAAGCCGGTGGCTTGTTCGATCCGCAGCGCGAGATCGCCTATCCGAGCGGCAAAGTTCTCGCATGTCCGCAAGGCAGGCAACAGGCGTCGATTGGTAAATTCGGTCAGGGATTGGAAATCGTTGAGCGTGCGCGCGCCGAGACTCTCGAGGCGGTCGCTGGCTATCTGGCCATAGGCCCTCGTGGCGCTTAGCCTGAAGGAGACTCCATCGCGCAGATGCGCGACTTCTCCTGCCGCGATGATCAATTCGTCGAGGATCTCCAGATCATCGGTCGGGCCCGCCAGCTGGTTGATTATCGCGCTCGCGCGTTCTTCCAATCTCGCGAGCTCGCTTTCGCGTTCGCGCACCAACGGAAGCGAGAGCAGTGCGAGGTTGCGGTAGTTACCCAGCTCCTGAAGCTGCTGGATCGCGCGACCGGTCTCGTTGGGTCCCATCGATCCGGGCTTGATCAGAAGCTGCCCGAACCCGTCTTCTTCGTTCAGCCGGAAATTTGACCAGAATTGCAGTTCGCCGATTTGCCCTGCCACAGTTTCCGACCGGTTGAGCTGCCATTCCTGTTGCAGATTGCGAATGCGTACAGGGTCATTCTCGACGGCAATCTTGATGGCTCGCAGGACCTGGCCCGGAATAGGGTCGAGCAGCGGCAGGAGTTGCCGGCATAGTTCACCGACCCCGCTGACGCGTGCAACCACCGTGAACGTGCATGCTTCGCTGTGCCGTTCCCAAAGAAAGTCCATCCCGTCGCAGGAAAAGTGACCATGGCGCGTGGCCCTGCGGTCTTGCGCATCGCCCTCCAGCCGCCGAATGAGCCTCTGGGTGCCCGCCTGCGTCTGGAGGAGAAGGAATTGAACCATCGCGGTCGGGGCATCGACCGACGGACTGGGGCGCAGATGCATCTCTTCGACAACTTGCCGCCGAACAGGGTCAACCTCGATCATCGGCTGCATCCGTGTTGTCTCCACTGTGTCGCCTGTGTTCGATGACCGAGCGAGTCGGAGAACCGTATCCGCCGCAAGTGTGGCGAACTCTGGAAAATAGACATCGAGCGTCGCGCCCAAGGCGGGCAGGCGGGTCTACGAGTGTTGGCGGCAGATGCGCTGATCGAAAGGAGGTTTCGACCCGCCCCGATGCAAGCCCGATGATTACCGCACTTCGCGCGAGGTCGTTCGAGAACCCGTATGCTTTGAGGCCGCCACATCTCAGAATACGAAGGTCAAATCGGAATAAATGTAGCGGGTGTCGTCCCGACTGATCACGCCTGGCGCCTCTTTCAGGAAATCTCCCTTAAGCAACAAGGCGCCGCCGACTTCGAAACGAACTTTCGGGGAAAGGCGATAACGCGCGCGAAGGAAAAACTGGTCCCCAACCTCGCCGTTGGGACCATTCCTGATCCCTGTACGCCCGAACACATCGTTCGGCTCGGGCGCGCGCAGGCGCCGGAAAGTGTTCCAGATAGTCCACTTTCCCGGTGTCCAGATCACGTCCGCGCCAAACGAGGAGACATTGGACAGAGTGGTCGGGCCATAAAGTCCGGGCGGAGCGTAGTCGGGGAAGATGGCCCCGAAGAGTTGGTCGAACCGCGTAATTTTATCGCTCTCGTCCTGTCCCGAGCCGTATGTGGCCGACACGGCGAAACGCGGGCCGATCGCATTGTCGAGCCGGTAACCGAGTTCGCCATAAAGATAGAAGGCGCGAACATCTTTGTCGACGAGGTCGGTGGCCGCCGCCGTACGCCGCGCCTTTCCGCGCTGGAGAATTCCTTCAAGCTCAAAGTCCAGCTTTCCGCGCTTCGGCTCGCGGTAGATACGCATGCCGGGTGTCAAAAGCCTTCGGTCGCGTGTCTGGAAACCGGAACTGTCTCTTTCGCCGAGGTAATAAGCGTAGAGTTCGAGATTTAGATCAGCGACCTTGCGATGATAAAATGCGCCAGCGAGTTGGAGGTCGAAACCATTGCGATCAATTTCGATCCGGTTGTCGTAATACCCTTCGATGTCGTCTGGGAGGATCCTGGTCGGCAACATGTAGAAGGCTGTCAGGCCGTCCGTGTTGCCGCGCTTTATATCGCCGCGCAGACCGAGATACGTGTTTGCCGTGTTGCGAAACAACGGATTGTTGATCAAACGGGCAGAGCCGAGCAGCATGCGTTGCTGCCCAAGTTTCAGCGTGGTGTTCGTGCCCTCGCCAAGCCCATCGCCAAGATCGTACTGCGCCCAATACTGCAAGGGCTCAAGCGCGTTGACCTCCGCTTGCCGCAGTGTGCTGTTGTCGGCGGTGCTGTAGGCCCTCGCGTCCATTATCTCTCCGCCCAAGACAAGATCGCCCATCTTGTATTGCGCGTCGACACGCGTCTGCAGGAGCAGGAGTTCTTCGCTATCAGGGCCGAACGATCTGAACTGCCCATCGATTGCCTCACCCCGAACGCGGAACTGGCCGGTGATCGAGAACCCGTCCTCGCTCTGCTCCGGACCGGATGCGGCGCGCGCGCGCGCGCGCGGCCGGAGGCAAATCCTGTTCGACCGCTGCGGACCTTCCGAGCGTATCGACCGGTCCAGCCGGGACGGTCACTTCCACTGTCCGCGACGGGCTTTCCTGGGCTGTTGCCGGAAACGCCGAGAAAAGCGCTGAAGCACTTAACAGGAAAGAACTGGTTCGGGCCTCGCGGCCAAGAGCAAACCGGCACGTGATCGCCATAAGCGAAGATATCCTTCGGGAGCGTTGAAGCGAAAAAGCGGGCAGCGGCTCCAAAGACGGCCGACAGGAGGGCCAGACACGACGATGTGTGCCTGGCATGCCGCTGGCAATGGAGGCCGGATCGCTCCGGCCCCCGGCATCAGGTCAGCCATCCGGCATTGTGACGTAACCCTGCAGCGCATAATTGGTCAGGACGATCTGGGCCGAGAGGCTCATCTCGGTGAATTCGTTGAGATCGCTCTCGGCAATGTCGCTGCCCGCCATTGTCTGTCCGCAGGCGTAAAACTTCACCCCGAAATCGTGCAACGCCTTCATCAGCTCGAGATTGGGATTCTGGGCACCGTCATGAGCAGCCGCATAGGCCTCGTTGGTCAGCGCGGCATCGATTGCCGGACCGTAGAGCACGATCGCGATGTCGATATCGTCCTGCGGGACACCGCCGGCTGTCAGGAGGTTCACGACGCGGGCGGCCGACCACAGGGTCCGGTTCACGCCTTCGCGCTGGGCATCCGAATCGATCGCCCACACCAGCTTGTATTCCATACCCGGAATGGGCCGTTCGGCGGCGTTGGGATAGTTCTTGATCTTCCCGTAGCCCTGGATCGTCGGCGTGGTCCATTCGGGCGACTGTGCTGCGGCGGGACCGGCTATCGCAAGCGACACGCCCGCCATGCTCACCATGATTGATTTCATCATATCGTTGTCTTTCCTTGTGAAATGTTGGGTTTGTTGATCGGTCTAACGAAATTCGTAATCCGCGCCTGGAATGGTGGAGAAGCTGTATTCGCCGAGCTCATTCGAAACGGCCCTGCCGTCGAGTTTCGGTGAAATCGTGCCTTGTTCGTCGAGATAGCCGGCGATGGCTTCGTGCACGGTGAAAGGCTGTTCCTCGACGTCCGTAACATTGGGTAGCCGGTTGAAATTGCTTTCGGGCGCGCCCGTACGGATGACCGAGGTGACGGTGTAGGTTGCATCGGCCTGGTAGGGCTATCCGTCGACAAGCAGTTCGGTAATGCGCTGCCCCTTCGGGAGCGATGGCTCGAAGCGCATTCTGATACCGGAGAAGCGAACGAGATAGCCTCCGAAGCGCTCGGCCGGCTTGGGCGAGAAGGCGTTGTTGACCTCGTTTTCCAGCCACTGATGCAACACCTCACCCTTTACCTTTCCTGTCTTGAGCTTGGTATTGAGCGGCATCCAGTTCCACAGGTTCGCCATGGTGATCGGCGCCGGTCGATCGTTTTGCGGTACGACGGGATTGCCGTAACGGAAGCCATTGGAAAGCGCGATCTGCGTGCCTGTTTTCCAGCGAAACGCGTCGGTTATCATGTGGTCCATCGGCGTCTCGACGGTGAGATAACGATAGATGGGGGGCGAGGTGTACCCCATCACCCGCTCTAGTTCCTCGCGGTGCGGTGCCTTTGCCTGCTCGATGAGAGCGGCCATTTGGGGATCGGCTGGATACTTATCCGGGTCGACGTCGAGCAGTTCATAGCTGTCGCCGACAACCTCGCCATCCCTGATCGTCAGCGTGAGCTTGCCGACGAAAGTGCCAAAGGCACCCGGTTCGGTCACTTTCGCATGGCGCCGTTGCAAAGGCTGCCTGATGCGTTCGTGCGTGTCGCTGCCGAGCACGTAATCGACGTGCTCGCTGACCGGACTGTCGGCAATGGCAATCTGCTTGAAGACCCCAAGATGGGTGATGAGAAACATCACATCGATATCATTGGCTACCACGAACTCATCGATCTTGTTCTTGAGGCGACCGTCGACCTCGCTGAACACCAGGCCATCGCTCATCGCAGGGTTCTGCCGCCGCGGGACATCAGGATCATCGAGACCCAGGAAACCGAGCTTCACACCCTCGATCTCGCGGATCATGGTCTGCTCGTAGATCGGCTCGAAGGTGTCGGCATGATAGATGTTCTCGACGATCGGTGTCGTCCCGAGGTTGTTCTCGAGCCTGATCATCTGGTCCTTGCCATAGACCACCGCCCAGTTGCCCGGCACGATCACGTCATATTTGAGATGGCGCAGCGGGCCGATCAGGGCCTCGCCTTTGGACATGGCCGAATAGCCGTCGCCCTGGTAAAGATCGCCCGCGTCGATCAGAAGCGTTCGTCCCGGGTTGGCCGCGCGTTCCTGTTCGACCAGCGTCTTGATATGGGCAAGACCGCCACGCTCGCGGAAGACGATTTCGCCGTCTTCGAGAAACAGATCCTGGTGGGGGTCCATCTGTCCATGCAGATCGGCAAGCTGGAGGATCGTAACCTCCACAGTATCCTCTGATTGGGCGCCAGTCGGTTCCGCATCCGATGCGGAAGCGGCGTTGGCCACGCCGCCTAGAGCCAAGGCGGCGGCGGACATGAATACGGTGGAACGCTTGAAGTTCAGTACCACGCAATCTCTCCCCTCACGATTTTGAGAGCGAATTGCAGGGCAAGCTTAAGGCAAACTTAGGTCGGCTTTTCGCTGATGAGCGCGCACGGGAAACACGGTGGGACCCGATGACGATGCAAGACAGGAAAGCGGCGGGCACTTGCGTCCGGAAGACGACATCGGGGAGCCGCCATCCAGTTGCTTTCCTCGAACCGCTCCAGGCTCTTCATCGGCGCGACAGGTCGATGTTTCCCGTCCCTGGACCGCTCGGAGAGGCCCTGGGCCGGGCGGGGGCTGGCGCAACCTGCGGCCCGTCGGCCCGTGTGGCCCGCGCCAGCCTAGGGCCGCAGGTTTCCCGCTCTCGCGGTGCGCCCGCCCCCTTGTCCCGGCCCTGATCGGGCTCCGGCGGACCGGTGACGAGATGAGCAAATCGAGTCCTTGCTCCGCCGCTCAAGAACAGGAGACCAGATCATGTATGACAGCTTCATCGAACAACTGGCAGGGCTCGATCTGTCAGGTTTCAGTATCAAACCGGCGCCGTTCGATCAGACCGACTTTCCGTGCGACGATGCCATCGATCAAACGCTCACAGGCGTCTGGTCTGACCTCTTTGCGATGTTCGCCGATACGGCACTCGAGGCCGATGCGGAGGACATCGCCTGGGGCCTCGTCAATCTCTTCCACCGCGCAGCTACGCGCAAATCATCCCAGCTCGACCGCGCGAGCAACGAAATACGAGCCTTGCTTGCGTGCGCCGACGGCTCCGAAGTACATTCGAGCAACCTTGAGGAACAGATCGGACGCGCGCAGGCGGCCGAGGCCAGCATGGTTGCGTTTGAACAGATGCGAGAAATGGCGGCCACCTTGTACCGGGAAGAAATGGGCTCGTCCTGGCGGCCCATGTCCGGTTCCCGTTCGCGCCAT